>JBGAPX010000073.1:0-18650 GCA_044221045.1 Gemmatimonadales bacterium | reverse complement strand
GGCAGTGCGCCGGGCCGAGGGGGTGGTGCGGGGGAGCGGCGGCGGGAAGTGACCGGGCTCAGAACGCCGGCTTGAAGGCGTTGGCCGTGAGGTCGCCGAGCAGCTTGTGCCAGACGTGCTTGGGGTTGTTCTCGACCTCGCTCACGATGGCCCGCATCCGGGTCAGCACCTCGGGCTCCTCCTCGTCGTACACGTCGCCCTGCAGCAGCTTGAGCACGTCGAGGCGGTAGCGCGGGTCGCGGATGAACGCGGTGAACAGCACGTTCAGCCGGTAGTAGACCGAGATGAAGTTGTACCAGTTCTTGGTGCCGCGGCGGAGGGTGGCCTCGTAGGTGGCGAACGCCTCCTTCTTCGTGTTGCCGGTCTTCAGGGCGTTGAGGATATCGGTGTGCAGGAAGCGCGCGCTGTTGAGCGCGATGCTCACCCCGGTGGAGAAGATCGGGTCCACGAACCGGCCGGCGTCGCCCACCATCACCCAGCCGTCGCCGGTGATCTGCTGCATGGCGTAGCTGTAATCGCCCTCGTCGGTGAAGGGGCGGACCTGCTGCGACTTGCGCAGGGCGTCATGCAGCTCGGGCCGGCTGGCCACCGCCTGCCAGAAGAACTCCTCCCGCTCCCCCTTGGCCTTGGCGAAGTGCTTCTTCTGCGTCACCACGCCCACGCTGGTGATGGTCTCGGTGATGGGGATCTGCCACACCCAGCTGTTGGTGATGGGCAGGAAGTGGACGTAGATGTAGTCGCCCTTCTGGCTCGAGCCCTTGCCCATGGTGGCGGTCCGGTCGAGGCCGTCGAACCAGGTGTGGATGGCGTACTGGTCGAACACCTCGTCCTTGTTCTTGAGCTTGAGCCGGTTGCCGAGGAAGGTGCGGCGGCCGCTGGCGTCGGCCACGATCCGCACCCGGCAGCCGATCTCGCGCTGGCCCATCTGGTAGCGGATCTCGGGGTAGGTGCCGCTGAAGTCCACGTCGCGGACCGCGACCCCCTCGAAGACGTCGGCGCCGTAGCTGCGCGCGTGGTGCAGGAGCAGGTTGTCGAACCGGCCACGGTCCACGTGGTAGGTGTAGGTCTGGTCCACGCCCCGCTGCTCGCGCTCCTCGAAGCGGATGTCGGCCGTGCTGTCCGCCTCCAGGCCCTCCCAGCCGTGCTCGAACTCCCGCCGCCCGCCCGTCGCCGTCCACACCGCGCCGAACTTGTGGGGGAACTTCTCGGCCTCCATCACCTTGATGAAGTCGAGGTCCTTGAAGACGCGGGTGGAGGACGGCACCAGCGACTCCCCGACGTGCGGCCGGGGGAACAGCTCGCGCTCGAAGATCACGCAGCGGACGCCGGCCTTCGCGAGGTAACAGCCCAGGGCGCTGCCGGCCGGTCCCGCGCCGATGATGCCCACGTCGTAGTCAGGTGCCACGTCCATCCGGAAGCTCCTTTGGGTGAGTGCCGGCCCCTTGGGGGCCGGGGTGCGATGTCAGGCGGCGCCCGCGGGGGCGGACGCCCGGGCCAGGTCGGCCGATCCCTCGGGGCTCTCCCGCTGGAACCGGCGCGTGGGGTAGATCACTTCGAGCAGCGGCCTGGCCATCAGGGTCGTGACCAGCGCCATGAGCACCATCATCGTGAACAGGGCCGGCGAGATCACCCCGATGTCGAGGCCGATGTTGAGCACCACCAGCTCCATCAGGCCGCGGGTGTTCATCAGGGCCCCGATGGCGCCGGCCTCGCGCCACTGCATGCCGGAGGCCCGCGCGGCCGCCATCGAGCCGCCGAACTTGCCCACGACCGCCACGCCGATGATCAGCGCGGTCATCAGCCAGGCGCCGGGGCCGTCCACCAGCGCGATGCTGGTCCGCAGCCCGCTGAAGGCGAAGAACAGCGGCAGGAGGAGGACCACGACCAGGTCCTCGACCCGCTCGGTGACGGCGCGCACGAACCCCGGTTCCTTGGGGAGGATGGCGCCCACCAGGAACGCGCCGAACAGCGCGTGGATGCCGAGGTGCTCCGTGGTCCAGGCCGAGAGGAGCACCAGCAGGAGGGTCGCGCCGAGCAGGTCCTGGGTCACGCGGCCCGCAGCGCGGAAGCGGCGCTCCAGGACCCCGAGCAGCGGCCGCGCCACGACCAGCATCAGGCCGACGTAGAGCGCCGAGCCGCCGATCGTCACCCACAGAGGCAGCGTCGTCTCGCCGGCCCGCACGGCCGCGACCACCGCGGCCAGGATGCACCAGGCGGTGACGTCGTCGACCGCGGCGCAGGCCAGCGCCACGGCGCCCACCGGGTGGCGGAGCAGCTGGCGCTCGGTGAGGATGCGGGCCAGGACGGGGAAGGCGGTGATGCTCATGGCCGTCCCCACGAACAGCGCGAAGTTCGTGAACGACACGCTGTCGTCGGACAGCCGCGGGTACAGGAAGAGCGCGAGCGTCGTGCCGAGGCAGAACGGCACCACGATGCTCACGTGGCTGGTCAGGACCGCGGTGTGGCCGCGCCCGCGCATCTGCCGGGGATCGAGCTCGAGTCCCACCAGGAACATGAACGCGATCAGGCATCTCGCCCACCACCTGGGGCTGGCCGATGCGCCGGAACAGGAGCCCGATCGCGCGGGAGAAGACGATGATCACCGCGATCTGGAGCAGCAGGGTGCTGAGCGAGATCATGGGCGGGCATCCCCGGGACGGGAGCGCACGGCCATGACGGCAGGGCCACGGGGGCAGGCGGACTTGTCGAGCGAGACCCGCATGCTGTCCCCCCCGGGGCCCCGGGTGATCCGGGCGTCCAGCTCGAGGCCGTCGCCGGTGGCCCGGAGGGACAGAGCTTCGTCCGGGGCGTCCGACGTATCGACGGTGCCACTGAGTCGTGCCGCATCCGCTGCACCGCGCAGCACCAGGGTGACCGCCGCGCCCGACTGCGCGATCCGCAGCTCCCGCAGCTCACCGAGCCGTCCCAGCCCCGGACAGGCGTCGCCGGCAGGGGCCTCGCTGACCTTCCAGAGGCCACCGACTGCCGGCGGTGCCTCGAGGGCGCGACCCGCCCGCAGGGCGAGGCCGGCGCCAACAACCGGCAGGCCAACCATGAGGGTGTAGGTGACGACCGTGTGCATCAGCTGGACTCCTTGCGTCGGCGGGGACCGAGGGGGCCGCCGGAGGGCTGCGTCTGGAGTGGCTATTGGTGCGATGTCGAACAGCTTTGTGCGCGCTTCCCTGAGAAAATTGATTCGACGTCGATCAGAAGCGGCCCGGCGCGGCGCGAACTGTCTCGGGTAGGATCAATTCCCGTGCCCCTTGTTCGGGATTGCGCTGCCCGGGAGCCGGGCGCTGCGGAGGCTGCGGCCTGAGGCGGACTTCGGAGGGAAACCACCGGCGCGGCGGCTCCCGCGTTTCCGGCGGTGGCCGAGTGTCGGTCCGGCAGAATGCACCGGTGTCGCTCGAAATCCGCAGCACCGGGCGGGTCCTCCACACCGCCCGGCTACGCCCCGGGCCGTGCGCGGCCGATACTCCGGACCATGACCGGACCCATCGGTTCGCGCCCCGTCGCGCCCGTGTCCGCCGCACCCCGGAAGCCCCTTGCTGCTGGTCCGGGGCCGATCGAGACACGTCCGGTGCCGCCCACGCCGGGCAACGCCCGCGCGTCCGCGGCGCAGCTGGCGCTGCTGCAGGCCCTGCTCCGGGCCGGCGAGTATGGTCAGGCGGCCCGTCTCCTCGAGGCGCTGGGCCGGGCCGAGGGGGCGGAGGAGCACGGCTGCTACTTCCGGCTGTGGCTGCTCGCGGGGGAGGGTCGCGTACCGGAAGCGCTGCAGCTGGCACGCGAGGCGGGGGCCCGGCTCCCCGGGTCGGCGGCGGTGGCATGGCTGCAGGCGGTGCTGGAGCGCGCCGCGGGCGACCGCCAGGCGGCGGTGGAGTCGGCCCTGCGCGCGGCGGCGATCCTGCCCGGGGTGCATGGTCCCGAGGCGGTGCTGACCGCGCTGCTGGCCGAGACGGAGCTCGACGATGGCCTGCCCCTGCCGCCAGGCGGCGGGGGCGGGCCCGAGCCGCCCCCGCCCGCTCCGTGGCTGGACCTCACCCGCGCCGCGCTCGCCGGCGCCGCCTGGCTGCATCCCTTCGGCAGCGGACTGTCCTACCAGCAGCGGCGGGTGTTCATGCCCAACGGTTCGCGCGCCGCGGAGCTGGCCCCGCGGGACGCCGAGCCCCCGTATCGGTTGTGGCTGCTGGGCGCGGCGACGGTCGCCGCCGCGATCTACGCGATCAGGGACCCGCTGCTGGCCGCCGCGGGGCTGGCGCTCGTGGTCGCGGTGCTCAGCCGGCCGCGCCGGCGCTAGGCCGTGTCCGTCCCACCGAGCAGGCGGGACACGGCGCGGGTACGGAAGTCGAAGATGCGGCGGAGCTGCAGCGCCACCAATGGCCACGCGAGCTCGCCGGCCGGCGCGAGGGGGAGACAGTAGCGCACCTCGTCGTCGATGCGGGTGCCGTCCCCCTCCACGCGGAAGCGATGGGTGTGCACCCATCGCGCGTAGGGCCCCTCCACCTGCTCATCCACGAACCGCTCCCCTGGCTGCCAGGCGGTGATCAGCGTCCGCCACCGGAGCGGCGCCCCGAACAGCGACAGGCGATAGTCGATGACCGCGCCGGCCCCCAGGTGGATCGGGGCCGGCGTGAGGATCCGGAAGCGGAGCTCGGGCGGGGTGATGCGCTCCAGGTTCGTGGCGTCGGCGAAGAACGCGAACGCCTCGTCCCGGGGCCGCGGCAGCCAGAGGCTCCGCGTGAGGCGATGGATCACCGCGAGGCGAGCACCTTCACGATGCGGCTGCGGAACATGTCGATCGTGGTTCGGCCCATATCGGTCTCCCGCGCGATCCACTCCGCGTTGCGGAAGGCGCGCGGGCTGGAGGCGGCGCGGATGTCCGCCAGGTAGGGCTCGACGCGGGCCAGCAGGAAGAGGCCCTCGCCGTTGTTCTCGACCAGGAAGTCCGGATTGATGATGCCGTGGCGCGCCATGGAATACACCATCTCCCAGTAGCCGGTGGTCTGGCGCCAGGCGCGGTTCAGCGGGTGGTCCTGGCGCAGCACCGCGACGGCCTCCTCGGAGTTCCGGGGCCAGTAGTCGCGGTTGATGGCGTTGCGGGACTCGCGCATGACCTCCTCCCGGCGGAGGTCGTAGATCTTGAGGATCAGGTCGGCGTCGAGGTGGTCGGGGGCTTCTTTCAGCATGTTGGGCTCGGCGGCTAGGCGGGACGGGGCGCCACCCCCAGCCGGCGCGCGACGACCTCCAGCGCGCGGGCGGGCGGGGTGGCGTTCGGGGTGACGACATCCACCAGGCACCGCCCGAGGGCGGGCTCGGCGTGGAGCACGATGTGGCCGCCGTGCCCCAGCAGGCCCACGGCGATGCCCTGGGGGCCGGTGCGGGTGGTCGGGGGGCCGTGCGGGGTCAGGCCCAGCGCGCCCGCCGCCGCGATGGCGAGCGCGGCGAGGGCCTGTTCGTCGGCGAGGGTCGGGGCGGTGATGCCGGTCAGTTCGGTGAGGGCGTGCTGCACGTGGGGCTCGGCGCTCGGCGGCCCGGCGGCTGGGCCGCCGCTAGAACATGGAGATCGCGAGGAGCGAGCGGAGATTGTCGTTGGTGACGCGCAGCCGCGACGACAGCAGCCGCACCATGGACCAGAGGATCTTGTAGGCCATGTCGCGGTTGAAGTCGAGCAGGATCTCGAAGTCGGGCCGGGAGATGGTCATCAGCGTGACCGGGCCGTTGGCGATGGCATCGGTGCTCCGCTCGGAGCGGTCGAACACCGCCATCTCGCCGAAGCAGCTGCCGGGCTGCAGCACCGCGAGCGCTTCCTCGCCGGCGCCGGGGATGTTCCGGCTGATGCGGACCTCGCCCTTCACGATGATGTAGAAGCGGTTGCCGGGCTCGCCTTCCTTGAAGACGTGCTGCCCGCCCTGGTACGTCTGCTCCTTGCAGATTTCCGCGACCCGCGCAAGTTCACCCTCGTCCAGGTCGGCGAAGATCGCCGTCTTCTTCAGCAGCTGCAGGTCCATGGGCGTCAGGGTTGGAGGGTGAGCGATGGACGGGCGACACGGCCTCCCAGCCGACCCGGCGACCCAAGGTACTCCCCGGGGGGAGGGGGAGCAAGGTCATCCGTCACGGTCCGCGGCGGGCTTCACCGTCGCGGACGCGCTCACGCTCGCGCGCATCCCGCTCGCGCTCGCCTTCCTGCTGGTGCCGCACGACCTCGCGCGCCTCGGCATTCTCCTGGTGGCCGCGGCGACGGACCTGCTCGACGGCGCCCTGGCCCGCCGGCTGGGCAGTTCCCGGTTCGGCGGCTTCATCGATCCGGTGGCGGACAAGCTGTTCATGCTGGCGGCCTTCATCGTGGTGGCGCTGTCCCGCCGGCTGGCCTGGTACGAGATCGCGGGCGTCTTGCTGCGCGACCTGGTGGCCACCATCGCCTTCCTGGTGACCTACGTGTCCGGGCGGCCGATGGCCATCCCGGCCCGGCTCGGCGGCAAGGCGGTGACGGTCGCACAGGTGCTCACGGTGATCGCCTTCCTGACCGACTCGGCGCTGTTGCGGCCGCTGGCATGGGCCACCGGCGCCATCGCGCTGTACGCGATCTGGGACTACAATCAGGCCGCCCCCAGGGCGCGGCGGCCCGTCGGCCGCTGACCGCAGCACCCCTCACCTCCACTCCCCAGGAGACCCACGCCATGGCCGAGAGCACGCGGGAGCACGACCGGCAGGTGCTGCACCGGATGGGCTACGCGCAGGAGCTGTCCCGGCGGATGTCGCTGTTCTCCAACTTCGCCATCTCCTTCTCGATCATCTGCATCCTCGCCGGCGGGATCACTGCCTTCCCGGTGGCGCTGAGCGCCGGCGGCGGGTTCTCGGTGGCGGTCGGATGGCTGGTCGGAGGCCTGTTCGCCATGAGCGTCGCCCTCGCCATGGGGCAGATCGCCTCCGCCTTCCCGACAGCGGGCGGCCTCTATCACTGGGGCTCGATCCTGGGCGGACGGGCATGGGGCTGGGCCACGGCGTGGTTCAACCTTCTCGGCCTGGTGTTCGTGGTCTCCTCGGTGGACGTCGGGGTGTGGCTGCTGTTCAAGGCGCTGGTGCTCAAGCCGATGTTCGGCCTCGAGCCCGCCTGGACGATCACGGTGGCCAGCGGGTTCGACCTCGACATGTGGCAGCTCATCGGGGTCGGCGCCCTGCTGGTCTCGCAGGGGCTCATCAACCACTACGGCATCCGGCTCACCACCCGGCTGACCGACTTCAGCGGCTACCTGATCTTCGTGGTGGCGGTGGTGCTCGTGGCCGCCCTGCTCGCCGGGTCCGCGGTGCCGCTCGACTTCGGCCGGCTGGTGACCTTCGAGAACTACACCGGCGACGCCGGCGGCGGGGTCTTCCCGGCCACCGGCGCCGCCCCCTTTGCCTTCCTGCTCGGGCTCCTGTTCGTCTGCTACACCATCACCGGGTTCGACGCCTCGGCCCACACCAGCGAGGAGACCCATGACGCGCAGGTCAACGTGCCCCGGGGGATGTGGAGCGCGGTGCTGGTGTCGTGGGTGGCCGGCTTCATCATGGTCTGCACGTTCGTGCTGGTGCTCCCCAGCGTGAAGGACGGCGCGGGTCAGGGGTGGAATTCCTTCTATTACCTGTACGAACAGACCGCGATGCCGGCCGCGGTCCGGGCCTTCCTGAGCATCGGCATCGTCGTGGCCAACTTCCTGTGCGCGCTGGCGGGGCTCACCTCGACGTCGCGGATGATGTTTGCCTTCGCCCGCGACGGCGGGCTGCCGGCCTCGGGCCTCCTCAAGCACGTGAGCCCCCGCTTCCGGACCCCGACCTACGCCATCTGGACCTCGGTCGTGGTGGCGTGGCTCTCGACGGTGTACAGCGGCGCGTTTGTGGTGCTGGCCACGGGATGCGCGGTGTTCCTGTACCTGTCCTACGTGATGCCGGTGCTGGCCGGGCTGCTGGCGGAAGGCAAGGGCTGGACGGAGAAGGGACCCTTCAACCTCGGCGCGTGGTCCCGGCCGATCGCCGCGCTGGCGGTGGTCGGGGCGATCGTCCTGGCGATCACCGGCTTCTTCCCGCCCAACGAGAAGGTCTTCTACCTCACGGTCGCGATGGTGGTGGTGATGTTCGGGGCGTGGTTCGCGCTCGAGAGCCAGCGCTTCATGGGCGTGCCCATGGGCCACGCGATCGCCGAGCGGCAGAAGCTCATCGCCGAGATCGAGGCGCGCTACGAAGAGGAGCCGGGGCGCTGAGGCGCCGGGCCGTCCGATGACCAATCCCAACCTGCGCTTCGCCAGCCTCGACTGGAGCCGGAACCTGGTCTTTGCCGGCGGGGCGCCTGGCGGGCCGACGATCACCGTCGATGGCGACGGCGTCGCCGGCCCGAGCCCGGTCGTGCTGCTGCTGATCGCCGCGGCGGCCTGCAGCGGGGCCGACGTGGTGTCCATCCTGGAGAAGATGCGGGTGAAGCTGGCGGCCTGCCGGGTGGAGGTGACCGGCACCCGTCGCGAGGCGGATCCCCGGCGGTTCCTCGCCATCCACCTCGTCTTCCGCCTGGCCGGCGAGGGCCTGGACCGGACCCGGGCGGAGCGGGCGATCGCGTTGTCGCTGGAGAAATACTGCTCCGTGGTCCACACCCTCGCGCCGGACGTCGCGCTGACGCACGAACTGATCCTCGCATGAGGCGGGCCGGCCTGCTGCTGGCGCTGGGCCTGGCGCCGGCGGCGCTCGCCGGCCAGGAGCCGCGCGGGGTGGAGGCGGGGGTGCTCGGGATGGTGGTCGCGGGACGCCGCGACTTCGCGGGTGGCGGCGGCACTGTCGGCTGGCGGCCCGCGGGCGGCCTGCGGGTACAGCTGGCGGCGCTGGCCGGCGAGCGATCGGGCACCGCGGGTCGCGGGGAGCTGGTCGGCCACCTGCTGCTCGAGCCCGCCCGCCGGGACGGGCTCGGGTTCTACGCGATCGGCGGTGTGGCGGGGACGGTCGCCGGGCGCACGCGGGGCGACCTGGTGCTCGGGGTGGGGATGGAGACCCGTCCCGGTGGACGCCTCGGCCTCGCGGTCGAGGCGGGGGTCGGCGGCGGCGTCCGGGTGGCGATCGGGATCCGGCGGCGCTGGCTGCACCGGCCGGGCCGCCCCCGTTGACGACAACGCCCCGGTCCAGGGAGGACCGGGGCGTCTGTTCCTGCGCGATCGGGGGGGACCGTCAGTTGACCGAGGCGGTCTCGGTCTCGGTTTCCGCCGAGCTGGCGGGCCGGTTCATGACCGGCTGACAGTACCGCTCTCCGAGCGTCCGCAGCTGCCCCCGCTCTTCCTCGCTCAGGTCTTCATACCGCTCGGCGAGGTAGAGCATGGTATCGTCGAACCACTCCTTCTGATGTTCCGGAAGGGCTTCCAGGACGCCGCATCGGAGGATGTGGCTGAACAGCTCGTCTCGGGCCTGATCGAACAGCCGGGGTGCCTGGGGAGCGGGGGTGGTCCGGCGGGGCTTCGCTTTCGCCATGCTGTGGTGTCTCCAATGGGCCAGAAGGTACGGCCGATAATATAACCTGCGGCACCGAACCCCGGCAAATGGCGCCGGGTCCCCACCCGGGCGGGGGGGCTGATTAGATTCCCTCCCCTATCACGGCCCGGGGCAGGCGGCAGCGACCCCAGCCGGTTCCGAGGCGGGCATGAGCGAGCACGAGGAGACGTACGGCCGGGCCCGGGAGCAGCAGCTGCTGGCGCTGCTCCGGCACCTGGCCGAGCGCATTCAGGCGCTGGACCGGGCGGGGGGGCTGCTGGGCGCGGCGCCGGAGCTGCAACGGCTGCTGGGCGACGCGCGGAGCGAGCTCTTCCACTATGAAGTGCGCTGCACCTACGACACGCCGGAGGTCGCCGACAGCCGGCGGATCGTGGACGAGGCGCGGCAGCAACCCTTTACCCCCGACGAGCTGGAGGACGACGAACCATGGCGGCCGCCTCAAGCGGGTTGAACCGCTTCTACATGCTGCTCGGCGCCACGGCGGTGGCCGCCGCCGCCGCGCTGGCGTTCGTGACCCTGCGCAAGCCCGACGTCAGCATCCCCGCGAACGTCGTGGTGCAGGCCGCCGACACCAGCGGATTCTCCGGCTACTACCTGGGCTCGGACAGCGCGCCGATCACGGTGACGGAGTACGCCGACTACGAGTGCCCGGCCTGCCAGCAGTGGTTCACCATCCAGTTCCCGACCATCGAGGAACGGCTGATCCGGACCGGCCGGGTGCGCTGGCGGTACCGGGACTTCCCGCTGGACCAGCACCGCAACTCGCGCCCGGCGGCCCATGCCGCCGCCTGCGCGGACGAGCAGGGCAAGTACTGGGAGATGAGCCACCGGATCTACTCGTGGGAGCCCAACTGGACCCTCAAGGCGGACGGCAACGGGATCTTCCGTGACCACGCCAAGGGCCTGGGCCTCGACATGGGGCGCTACGACAGCTGCATGGAGACGGCCCGGTTCGCGGGCCGCATCCAGGCCAGCCGCAACGAGGGTGGCCTCGCCGGGGTGCAGTCCACGCCGACCTTCCTGATCAACGGCCGCCTCTACCCCGGCGGTGGCGCGGTGCACTACGACATGCTCAAGGCGATGCTCGACTCGCTCGGTCGCACCGCCCCCCGCTAGCATGAGCCCGAGGTCGGCGGCGGGGGCGGCGTGAGCGACCAGCGCGGTCACGCGCCCCCGTCCGGGAAGGCCCTCGCGGCGCTGTCGCTGGCGGCCCTCGGCGTCGTCTACGGCGACATCGGCACCAGCCCGCTCTACGCCCTCAAGGAATGCTTCGGCGCCGCCCACGGCATCCCGCCCACGCGGGAGAACGTGCTCGGCGTGCTCTCGCTCATCGTGTGGGCGATGAACTTCGTGGTCTCCTACAAGTACATCGCGGAAGTGATGCGGGCCGACAACCGGGGGGAGGGCGGGATCCTCGCCCTCCTGGCGCTGGTGCGCGGTGACGGCAGCCGGCGGCGCACGGTGCTGGTGATGCTCGGCCTGTTCGGCGCCGCCCTGCTCTACGGCGACGGCGTGATCACCCCTGCCATCTCGGTGCTGGGCGCGCTCGAGGGCATCGAGTACGCGACCCCGGTGCTCACCACCTGGGTGGTCCCGCTCACCGTGGTCATCCTGATCGGGCTCTTCCTCTTCCAGCGCCGGGGCACCGCGAGCGTGGGGGTGGTCTTCGGGCCCATCATGATCGTCTGGTTCCTGTGCATCTCCGCCCTGGGGATCAGCGGCATCGTGCGCGAGCCCGGGGTGCTGGCGGCCCTCAACCCGTGGTACGCGGTGGACTTCTTCATCCGCGACGGGCTGCAGGGGTTCCTCATCCTGGGCGCCGTGGTGCTGGTGATCACCGGCGGCGAGGCGCTCTACGCCGACATGGGCCACTTCGGCAAGCGGCCGATCCGCCTGGCCTGGTACGCCATGGTCCTCCCGGCCCTGATGCTCAACTACCTGGGCCAGGCCGCGATGCTGCTGGAGGCGCCGGAGAAGGTGGTCAATCCCTTCTATGCCCTGGTGCCGGAACAGCTGCTCTACCCGATGGTGGTGATCGCCACCCTGGCGGCGATCGTGGCCAGCCAGGCGCTGATCTCCGGCGCGTTCTCGCTCACCCAGCAGGCGGTGCAGCTGGGCTACTCGCCGCGGGTGACGATCAAGCACACCTCCGAGCGCGAGAAGGGCCAGATCTACGTGCCGGAGATCAACTGGGCCCTCATGGTGGCGTGCATCTGGCTGGTGCTCTCCTTCCGGAACTCCAGCAACCTGGCCGCGGCGTACGGCATCGCGGTCACCGGCACCATGGGGATCACCACCGTGCTGTTCGGCGTGGTGGCCCGCCAGAAGTGGGGCTGGTCGCGGGGCAAGGTGCTGTGGGTGTGCGGGCTGTTCCTGCTGGTGGACGTCGCGTTCTTCGTGGCCAACCTGGTGAAGTTCGCCGAGGGCGGCTGGTTCCCGATCGTGGTGGCGATCGGCGTCTTCACGCTGCTCAGCACCTGGAAGCGCGGCCGGAGCCGGCTCTCGAGCATCATGGAGAGCAATTCCCTCCCGATGGACCTCTTCCTGGGCGACGCCGTCAAGCGCTGCACCCGGGTGCCGGGGACGGCGGTGTTCATGACGTCGCACCCCGGCGGCGCGCCGCCGGTGCTGCTGCACCACGTGAAGCACAACAAGGTGCTGCACGAGCAGGTGGTGATGATGTCGGTGAAGACCGAGGACGTGCCTTACGTGGCGGACGAGGACCGGCTGAGCTGCGAGGACCTGGGGCAGAAGTTCTACGTAGTCACCGTCCGGTTCGGCTTCATGGAGAGCCCCGACGTGCAGGCGGCGCTGCGCGGCCTGCAGGCGTTCGGGGTGACGGTCCGGCCGCTGGAGACGACCTACTACCTGGGCCGCGAGACCCTGATCGTCACCCCCGAGAAGAAGCCCCGGCCCGACGACGCGCCGCCGGCGCTCTCGATGTGGCGCAAGCGCCTGTTCGTCATCATGACCCGCAACGCCCAGACGGCCACCGCGTTCTTCAACCTCCCGCCCAACCGGGTGGTGGAGATGGGGGCGCAGATCCAGTTCTAGCGTGGCTCGGCGGCTCGGCAAAACGGCAGAGGGCGGCACTCCCTGCGGAGGCCGCCCTCGGTCATTCGCTTCCGGTCGCGGCGCCGCCCGGGCGCCTGGACCTCAGTGCCTGGCCCAGAGCGCCGACTGGCCCTGGTGGTCGAAGGAGACGACCTCGTACGGGTCCTTGCCCATGTCCATGCCGGGCGAGGCGGGCGGCATGCCCGGCGCCGAGAGGCCGGCCACCTTGGGCTTCTCTCGCAATAGCCGCTGGATGTCGCCGGCCGGAACGTGGCCCTCGATGACGTACCCCGCGACCATCGCGGTGTGGCACGACACCAGCTTGCGGGGGACGCCGAGTTCCGCCTTGATCGGCGACACGTCGTCCTGTTCCACCGACTTGACCGTGAACCCGTTGGCCTGCAGGTGCTTGATCCACTCCTTGCAGCAGCCGCAGGTGGGCGAGTGGTACACCGTGATGCTCGGCGGCTCGGGGGCTCGGTGACTCGGCCACGCGAATGCGGAAAGCACGGCCAAGCCGGCCAGCAGCGTGAGCAGATGTCGGATGCGCATGCAGAAGCTCCGGAATGTTGCGTCGCCAGTAATCTAATCCACCCTGCGCCGAGCCGCGGCCTACCCTTCCTCGCTCTCGTACTGGTCCTTGAGCCGCGCCACCACCGTCGGGTCGGCCAGGGTCGTGGTATCGCCCAGGGCGCGGCCCTCCGCGATGTCCTTGAGCAGGCGGCGCATGATCTTCCCGCTGCGGGTCTTGGGCAGGTCGGCGGAGAAGAGGATGTCGTCGGGCCGCGCGATCGCGCCGATCTTCCGGGCCACGTGGTCCTTGAGGTCGTCCTTGAGCTCGGCGGTGGGGCGGTTCCCCTCCTTGAGGGTCACGAAGGCGGCGAGAGCCTGGCCCTTGAGGTCGTGGTGCTTGCCGACGACCGCTGCCTCCGCCACCGAGGGGTGGTCGACCAGCGCGCTCTCGACCTCCATGGTGCCGATGCGGTGACCGGCCACGTTGAGGACGTCGTCCACCCGGCCCAGGATCCACCAGTAGCCGTCGTCATCGAGCTTGGCGCCGTCGCCGGCGAAGTACTTGTCGCCGAACTTGGACCAGTAGGTCTGGCGGTAGCGCTCGTCGTCGCCGTAGATGGTGCGGAGCATCCCCGGCCACGGCTCGGTCAGCACCAGCAGCCCGCCCCCCTTGGGGAGCGGCGTGCCCTTCTGGTCCACCAGCTGGGCGGAGATGCCGGGGAACGGGATGGTGGCGGAGCCGGGCTTGGTGGTGACCACCCCGGGGAGGGGCGTGATCATGATGCCGCCCGTCTCGGTCTGCCACCAGGTATCCACGATCGGGCAGCGGCCGCCCCCGATGTGCTGCTGGTACCAGATCCAGGCCTCGGGGTTGATGGGCTCGCCCACGGTGCCGAGGAGGCGGATGGTCGAGAGATCGTGCTTTGCGGGCAGCTGCTCGCCCCACTTCATGAAGGCGCGGATCGCGGTCGGCGCCGTGTAGAAGATGGTGACGCCGTAGCGGGCGATGATCTTCCAGAATCGGTCGCGCTCGGGCCAGTCCGGCGCGCCCTCGTACATGAGCACCGTGGCCCCGTTGGCGAGCGGGCCGTACACCACGTAGGAGTGCCCGGTGACCCAGCCCACGTCCGCGGTGCACCAGAAGAGGTCGCTTTCCTTGAGGTCGAAGACGTATTTCATCGTGGCGGTCACCTGGGTGAGGTAGCCGCCGGTGGTGTGCACGATCCCCTTGGGCTTGCCGGTGGTGCCGCTGGTGTAGAGGATGAAGAGCAGGTCCTCGGCGTCGACGGCCTCGGCGGGACAGTCCGGCGAGGCCTGGTCGAGCAGCCGGTGCCACCAGTGGTCCCGCCCCTCCACGATGTTGGCGAAGGACTCGTCGCCCGCCGCGGCGCCCGGCCGCCGCTGCACGACGATGACGTCCTTGATGCTCGGGCACTGGGCGATGGCCTCGTCGGCGAACCGCTTGAGCGGGAGCACCGTACCGCGGCGGTAGCCGCCGTCGGCGGTGATGAGGCAGACCGCCTGCGCGTCATTGATGCGGTCCCGCAGCGACTCGGCGCTGAACCCGCCGAAGACCACCGAGTGCACGGCACCGATGCGGGCGCACGCCAGCATCGCGATCGCCGCCTCGGGGATCATGGGAAGGTAGATCGCAACCCGATCGCCCTTCTTCACGCCGAGCCGGCGGAGCGCGTTGGCGCAGCGCCCCACCTCCCGGTGCAGTTCCCAGTAGGTGATGGTCCGGCGATCGCCCGGCTCGCCCTCCCAGATGATCGCGGCCTTGTTGCGGCGCGCGGTCTCCAGGTGCCGGTCCACGCAGTTGACCGCGACGTTGAGCCGGCCGCCGACGAACCACTTGGCGTGCGGCGGGGTCCACTCGAGCACGGTGTGCCAGGGCGTGGTCCAGTCCAGGGCGCGGGCCTGCTCCTCCCAGAAGGCGAGCCGGTCGCGGCGCGCCGCCTCGTACAGGGCGGGCTGGGCGTTGGCCTGGGCCGCGAAGGCGGCCGGGGGCGCGAACCGGCGGTGCTCCTGGAGCAGCGTCGAGATCTGGTCGGTCATGGGGTGGGGTCGGGGTGAGGTGCGGGCCGCCGGGGCCCGGCGGCAGACGGCCGCTTACCCGTGCGGCCGGGGGGCACGAAGCATCGCCCTCAGGATGGGCCGAACATCACACTTTCGGCAAGTGGCCTGCGACAACCGTCGCGACCTGGTGGCCCCGCCCAGCAGGCTTGCAGTTGGCAGAGCATCGCCGCGCCGTGCGAGGGGAAAAGTCGTTGCAGAGGCTCCACGACACTTTCTAAGGCGTTGTGGTGCAAACGGTTGGGTGATTGGCACCGGGCTCGCTTTTTACCCCGGCCGGAGGCCACAAGGTCTCCGAAAACCGATCCGCCCGATAAGAGCACACCCGGAGTGATCCGGGGCCGCAAAACTAGAGGTCTCGCGCGTGCCGAATGGCCCGCCGAGATAGCTCGGTGCCGAAGGCGGGTGCCCCGCGCGATCCCCGCGCGATGCGCCCCGCACGAAGGTCAGGCCGGCGGAAGCATCGCGCTCTCCTTGAGGGAGCGCCGGAGGCAACATGCAGGCGACCCAACCCGCGGTCCTCGAACTTGCCGCCCCCGAACATCTCGGGCTCGAAAGCCGTACCACCTTCCGCCAGAGCGCGGTGGGGCTCCTGGAACAGCTGCCGGAGCGCACCGGCCGGCTGGTGATCGACCTGCGCGGCACCCGGACGGTGGATTCCGCCGGCCTGGGCGCGCTGATGCTGATCCAGCGCAAGGCCTCGGAGCGGCGCCAGGTGGTGGTGCTCAAGCGGCCCAATGACGAGCTGCGCTTCCTCCTCGTGCTCACCAAGCTGGACGACCTCTTCGAAGTCGAGGCCGACGCGGCGTAGGGCTATATTGGGGCATGGGTTCTCCCCCTGCCCGCCGGCGGGTACTATTCGTCGAGGACGAACCCGCCCTGCGCCTGAGTTACGAGCGCGCCTTCCAGGCCCGGTACCAGGCGGTGTTTGCCGCCACCGGCCGGGAGGCGCTCGAGCGCTTCGCGGACGCCGCGCCGGACGTGGTGGTACTCGACCTCCGGCTGCCGGACACCGACGGCATCGCGCTGCTGCGGCAGTTCCGCCAGGCGCGGCCCGACCTCCCGGTGGTGATCACCTCCGCCTACGTGAGCCTGGAGCCCCAGCTCCAGGTGCTGGACCTGCCGCACCACGGATACCTGGTGAAGCCCTTCGACCTGATCGACCTCGCCCGCCACATTGATGCCGCTCGTTAGCGCGCCGCTCGTCACCGCCCGCGGCCTCGCGCGGCGCTACGGCCCGGTGCACGCCCTGCGCGGGCTGGACCTCGACCTGCACCCCGGCGACGTCCTGCTGCTGCTGGGGCCCAACGGGGCGGGGAAGTCCACGCTGCTGCGGTCGCTGGCGGGGCTGCTCCGGCCGCAGGCCGGCAGCGTCACCGTGGCGGGACGGACGCTCTCGGGCGAGGACCCGGACGCCCGCCGGCCGATCGGGCTCCTCTCGCACCAGTCGCTGCTCTACGACGAGCTGACCCTGCTGGAGAACCTGGTGCTGGCGGGCCGGCTGTACGACCTGCCCGACCCGCGGGCCCGGGCGGAGGAGCTGCTGGCGCGGCAGGCGCTGCTGGAGCGGAAGGACGACCGGCCGCGGCAGCTCTCCCGCGGCATGCAGCAGCGGGCCGCGATCGCGCGGGCGCTGGTGCACGATCCCCGGCTGCTCCTGCTCGACGAGCCGTTCACCGGCCTCGACGCCGTGGCCGGCGACCGCCTGCGGGCCCTGCTCCGGGAGCACTGCACCGGGGACCGGGCCATGGTCGTGGTGACCCACCACGCCTCCGAGGCCTGGGACCTCGCCACCCGGGTGGGCATCCTGACCGGGGGCCGCTGGGCCTACCTGGAGCCGCGCCCCGCGGACCTGGCCGGGTTCCACCACACCTACCAGGAGCTGGCCCGTGGGTAACGCGCTGCGCCACGCCCTGGCCATCGCCGGCAAGGACCTCCGGGTGGAGCTCCGCACCCGCACCAGCCTGCTCTCGGCGGCGGTGTTCGCCGTGCTGGTGCTCATGGTGTTCAACTTCGCCCGCGACCCGACCGCCGTGGCCACCATGGACCTGGCCCCGAGCGTGCTGTGGGTGACGGTGGCGTTCGCCTCGGTGGTGGCCATGAACCGCGCCTTCACCGTGGAGCGGGAGAACGGCGCCTTCGACGGGCTGCTGCTCGCGCCGGTGTCGCGGGAGATGCTCTACGTCGGCAAGTACCTGGCCAACCTGGCCTTCGTGCTGGTGGTCGAGGCGATCACGCTGCCCTTGTTCGTGCTGTTCTTCAACGTCGCCCTCGGCTCGGCGCTGCCCGGCCTGCTGGCGACGCTGCTGCTCGCCACCATCGGCTTCGTGGCGGTGGGCACCCTGTTCAGCGCCATGGTGGTGAAGACCCGCTTCGCCGAGCTGATGCTGCCGATCCTGCTGCTGCCGTTCATGGTGCCGCCGCTGGTCTTCGCCGTGAAGACGACCGTCCCCCTCTTCGCCGGCCGTCCGTTGAGCGAGGTGCTCCCGGGGCTTAGGTTCCTTGCGCTCTACGACGTGGCTTTCGTGACCCTCTCGGTGCTCCTCTTTTCCGCCGTGGTGGACGAATGACCCCTGATGCCGCCCGCGCCCGCTCGGTCATGACCCGGGGCATGGTGCTCACGCTGCTTGGCCTGCTGGCGCAGGCCGCGATGACCGTGATGGCCCTCGCCTTCACGCCCATGGAGGCCCGCCAGGGCCTGGCGCAGAAGATCTTCTACGTGCACGTCCCGGCGGCCACGATGGCGCTGTTCGTGGCCGTGCCCGCCACGGCGGTGGCCGGCCTGCTCTACCTCTGGCTCCACGACGCGCGACTCGACCGCTTCGCGGCGGCCAGCGCCGAGGTGTCCACCGTGTTCTGCCTCATCGTGCTCCTCACCGGGCCGCTCTGGGGCAAGCCCATCTGGGGCACCTGGTGGACCTGGGACGGCCGCCTCACCCTGACCCTGTTCCTCTTCTTCCTGCTCCTGGGCTACCACACGCTGCGCTCGGCACTGCGGGACCCGAGCGACCGGGCCCGCTTCAGTGCGGTGCTCGGCGTGATGGGGCTGGTGCTGGTGCCCTTCATCCACATGAGCGTGTACATCTGGCGCGGCCTGCACCCCAAGCCTGTGGTCATCAAGCCCAGCGCGCCGAGCCTGCCGCCCGAGATGCTCCGCACGCTCATGGTGGGCTTCCTGGCGGGGCTGCTGCTCTACCTCGGCTTCGTGGTGCTGCGCTACGGCATCCAGCTTTCCCGTGACGCCAAGGAGGCCGCCCATGCAGGCTGACACCCTCGCCGCCGTCCCCGACAGTCTCACGGCCGCCACCCAGGCGGCGGTGCCCTTCATCCCGCCGTCCAACGCGCCCTACCTGTATGCCGCCTTCGGGATCGCGACGGCGGTATACCTGGTCTACGCGATCCTGCTCATCACCCAGGCCCGCGCCGAGCAGAAGTAGCCGGCCCTGCGACGCACGACGGTGGCGCCCCGATCGCCGGGGCGCCACCGTGCTTTTTCCCTGCCG
>JBGAPX010000072.1:0-19304 GCA_044221045.1 Gemmatimonadales bacterium | reverse complement strand
ACCGAGGTGCCCTGCCCGGCCGCGATGGCGAGGACCGCCACCAGCAGCGAACCAGTTCCGAGGAGTGCCAGCTTTCGCATGATCGCTCACGACCGCCGGCACGGGAGGAGGCCGGCGGGAATCGGGGGTTCCGCGCGATTGTGAATTCTTTCACGAGACGGCAACACGTTGGGGGACCAACGATTGCCGCGACAAGTATAGTCATGAGGTTCGGCGCGGCCAAACCTCGGACAAGCGCTATTCCGAGTATTCCCCTCTGCTTTCCGTCAGCTGGCCAGCGACCGCCGACCGGAGCCGGGCGTCTCCGCCACGACCCAGGCCAGCTTCCGCCGCACGAAGCTCAGGAACGCGTCGGCCGCCTTCTGGTCGCCGACCTCCAGCGCGCACCAGCGCACCGGCCCGGTGCGCTGCGCACCCCGGTTGGCGCTGCCGATGGCCGCCGGCAGCCGGGGCACCGCGAGCGCTTTCGACTCCTCGGAGTCGGCGATGGTGAACGTCAGCGCCGGCCCGTTCTGCATGACGTGCACCCAGCAGAGCTTCCGGTGACCGACGGCGTACTCCCAGGTCCAGTGCCACGACGTGCCCATGTACTTCACGTGCTCGGCCACGCCGGGGAGCTTGAGCAGGCCCTCGCGCAGGCGGCGGAACCGCGCCGCCGCCGGGGCGGGCAGGTCCTTGTACGGTGCCGCTGGCTTCGGTTCCTGACGGGGGTTGGAGTACAGGTTGGTGGCCCAGTACGCGGCGGATCGCCCCACGGGTCAGGCTCCGGGAAATGTTGGGAAGAAGTGCGCCGAAAACTACATGGAGAGGAGTCCGGCTCCAAGCGGTGACCTATTCCGCGCTCGCCCCGCCGTCGGGGGCCTCCCCGGCGTCGGGCTGCGGGGTGCCCACTCCCTCCGCCTCCGGGGGAAGCGGCAATCCGTTCCGGACCAGAAATCGGACGATCTCGATGCCCATCGCCCGGACCAGGGAGGCCTCGCGGCCGTCCAGCTCCGCCCGATAGAGGATCTCCCGCCACGAGCGCAGGACGTGGTCGGGCTGGCGGGTCTTGAAGAACTCGATGGCCCACAGCGCACGGCGCCAGTCGGCGAAGAGGCGCTCCTGCAGGGCCATGGGGGCCGGCTCCGCCGGCTTCCGTGGCGGCTTGATCGGCTTGCGTTCCCCGCCCCGGGCCAGCCAGGTCTCGTAGCACATGATGGCCACGGCCTGGGCCAGATTGAGCGACTTGTACTCGGGGTTGGTCGGGATGGTGACCAGCGCGGTGCAGGCGTCCAGTTCCTCGTTGGTCAGTCCCTTGTCCTCCCGGCCGGCGACGAACGCGACCGGCCCGGTGGCGGCGCGGGCCACCAGTTCCGCGGCCCCCGGTCCGGGACGATACACGGTGCGCTTGGCGGTGCGCTCCCGGGCGGTGAGCGCCAGCGTCCAGAGGCAGTCGGCGGTCGCCTCGGCCAGGGTGTCGTGGATGGTGATCCGCTCGATCAGGTCGGCGGTGTTGTGCGCGATGCCCTCGATGCGCCAGGCGTCGAAGATCTCGGGCTGGACCAGGCGGACCTGGGAGAGCCCGAAATTCTTGGCGATGCGCACCGCGCTGCCGATGTTGACGATGTCCTGGGGCGCGACCAGGACCAGGATGGGGGCCGGGGTCATGGCCCCGAAGGTACCGAGGCGGCCGGGCCGGGCGAAGGGGGATGGCGCCCGGCCCTAGCCGGGAACGACCTGCGCGAGGACCTCCATGAGGTCGCGGAGCGCGAACGGCTTGGAGAGCACCGGCCGCCGGGCCTCGGCCAGGAACCGGGAGGCCTCCGGGGAGAGGACGTCGCCCGTCATGAAGATGAGGCGCTGGACGGCGGGCGCTTCCTGCGCCTGCAGGTGGCGATAGAACTCGTGTCCGCTCATGCCCGGCATCCGCAGGTCGCACAGCACCACCTCGTACTCTCCCTCCTCCAGCAGCCGCAGGCCCTCCTCCCCCGAGTCGGCGAGGTCCACCTGCCAGCCGGTCCGGGTGAGGAACTTGGAGATGCTGCGCCGGATGTCCGGTTCATCGTCCACCAGCAGGATGCGGCCGCGACGGGCGCCGCCGGGCGCCGGCAGCGGGGGTCGGGTCCGGGCGGGGGGCATCTCGGGCGCGGGCCGGGCCTGGGAGAGCGGGAGCTCCACCACGAAGCGGGCCCCTCCCCCGGGCCGTTCGGTGGCGGCGATCTTGCCGTTGTGGTCCGCGATGATGCCCGCGCTCACCGACAGCCCGAGGCCGGTGCCTTCGCCTTCAGGCTTGGTGGTGTAGAACGGGTCGAAGATCCGGCTGACGAACTCGGCCGGTATCCCCGGCCCGTCGTCCTCCACCACGATCGTCGCGAGGTGCTCCCCCGCGGCGAGCCGGAGCCAGACGTGGCCGCGGCCCCGGCTGCCCCGGATCGCCTGCTCCGCGTTGACCAGCAGGTTCATCAGCACCTGCTGCAGGTTGATGGTGTTGCCCCACACCAGGACCGGCGCCTCGGGCAGGTCGGCGCTCACCTCGATCTGCTGGCTCAGCAGCTGGTTGCGCCGCAGCGCAAGGGCGCCACGCACCGCCTCGCGCAGGTCGACGACGGCGCGCTCGGATCCCTGGCCGCGGACGTAGGTGAGGAGGTTGCGGACGATCTGGGCTGCGCGGTCGGCCTCCAGCTTGATCGCCTGCAGCGACTCCAGCTGGGCGGCGTCCTTCGCCTCGCCGACCAGCAGCTCCATGTTCACCAGGATGCTCGCCAGCGGGTTGTTGATCTCGTGCGCCATGCCCCCGACCAGCTGCCCGATCGCGGACATCTTCTCGGCCTGCAGCAGCTGCGCCTGCACCCGCCGCTGGTCCGTCACGTCGCGCACGATGCCCAGGACCGTGGTGACGCGCCCCTCCTCGACGAGGGGCGAGACCGTGATCGCCACGATGCCGGGCTCCCCGCCGGGGCGTCGCACCGGGGTCTCGAACACGCTCGACTCCCCGGCGAGGGTGCGGCGGAACTGTTCTCCCACCGTGGCGAGGTCCTCGAAGGCCAGGACCTCGTCCCAGGGGCGCCCGACGGCCGCGCGACTGCGCACGCTCCAGAGCCGCTCGGCCGACTGGTTGAACGACAGGATGGTGCCGGCCCGATCAAGCGTGAAGATGGCGTCGGTGGCCGCCGAGAAGAGCCGCCGGTAGCGCTCTTCCGACTTGCGGAGCGCCTGCCCGGCGGCCGCGGTCTGGTACCCGGCCCCGGCGTGGTCGGCGATCTGGGCCAGCCGCTCGATCTCGGCCACGGCGAACGAGGCGCCCGCGGCGCGCACCAGCTGCAGGACCGCGATCAGCCGGCCCTCGCACCAGATGGGGACCGCGGCCAGCGCCACCGTGCCCGCCGCCGCCTGGACCGCGGCGGCCAGCCGCGGGTCCTGCGCCAGGTTGGCGGAGATGAAGACCGCGCCCTGCTCCTCGCGCATCCAGCCATCCACCGTGCCCGCGAGCGGTGCCGGCTCGGCGAGGCCCGGCGCGAGAGGGCCACGACTGGCCACCACCACGCGGGTCGCGTCATCGGCCAGGCTGCTCACCAGCGCCGCGGTCCCGCTGATGCCCTGGAAGGCGGCGTCCGCCGCCAGCTCGAGCACCTGGCCCGGCCGCGCCTCCTCGTCCGTGGCGGCGCGCGCCATCTGGCGCAGCCACTCGGCGGTGATCCGCTGGCGGCGCTCCTCCTCCAGGCTGTCGAGGTTCTCGAGGGTGACGCCGAGCTGCTGCGCCACGATCTCCAGGATGCGGACGTCCTCCGCCTCGAAGGCGTGGTCGTGGTCCTCGTCCTCGATGGCGATCACGCCGGTGATGGTGCCCCGGGTGCGGAGCGGGACCGCGGCCACGCAGCGGGGCCGGGTGTCCACCGTGAGCCCGCGCGCGGTGAGCTCCGCGAGCGCGTTGGCCGGGAAGTAGAGGGTGTGGCCGCTGCGCCAGACCTCCTCCAGCAGGCCGCGCGTGAGGGGTCGGGCCCCGCCATCACGGACCTCCTCGCCGCGGCGATCGATCGGGAACCGGATCTCCTGCCACACCTCATCCACCTGGGCCACGCGGACCGTGCCCACGCCGAGGGCGCGGCGGAGCATCTCGGCCGCCTGCAGCATCGCGTCCCCGGGCCGCAGGGACTGATGCAGGCTGGCGGAGACCTCCGCCACGGAGCGGATCCGGTCGGCGTACTGGCTCACCCGGACGTTGGAGAGGCGGGCGAGCAGCGCCAGCTCCGCGATCTCGGCCACACGGTGCAGCAGTTCCTGATCGAGGGCGGTGAAGGCGGCGGTCCGGCGGAGGAGGATGAGCATGCCCGCGTACCCGGTGACCTGCCCGAGGCGGGTCACCAGCAGGTGCCCCTGACCGCCGGGAAGGGCGCAGCGATGGGCGACGTCCTGCGGGAGAAACTCGTGCCCGCAGCGCAGACGCCCGCCGCCGAGGGGCGGCGTCTCGAGGGCCACGTGATCGCCGTCGGCGGCGGTGAGGGCCAGGTGCTGCTGCACCACCTCGAGCAGCTCGGCGCCGTCGGCCGCCAGGGCCCGGGCCGCCTCCCGGACGATGGTCCGCCGGAGCGCGGGGGTGTCCTCCGCCGTGGCCAGCGCGGCCGCCACCTGGCTCGCGGCGCGGCCATCCGTGAGCTGCCGCTCGCTCGCCAGGGAGAGGCGGAGTTCGCTCAGGGTGGCGGTGGCGTGGATCGCGAAGCGCAGCAGCGTTTCACGGTCCGGCTCCTGGAAGTGGCCGGGCTCGGCGTGGGCCAGGGTGAGCACGCCCAGCACCTGGTCGACGCGCCGCAGGGGGACGGCCAGCACGGAGCGCATCCAGCCGCCGCCTCCGCCCTCGGGGGTCCACTCGCTGGCCAGCACGCCGTCGATGGCCTCGAGCGCCATGCCCTCGATGCCGAAGCTCCGCGGCCGGCGGCGGCCGGCATCCCCCGTGAGGCGCCCCGAGCAGGCCTGGCACACCAGTTCCCCGCCCTCGAGGGTGGAGAGCCGGACCGATGCCCCCTCGAAGAGCGCCGCGGCGGTGCGGACCAGCTCGCCGGCCGCCTCTTCCTCCGTCAGGCGCGCCGAGCCGATGAGGGCGGCGCGGGCCGCGGCCCGGAGCTCCTGCCGGGCCCTCCCATCCGCCACCGGCTGGAGGCCGGCGCCCCGGTCCCACAGGCCGCCGGCGAGCGCCGCGAGTCGTGTCAGGGTGTTGGCGTCGCCCCGGCGGAAGTGCCCGAGGTGCCGGTGGTAGAGGACGAACGCGGCCACGGGCCGGTCGGCAACCACGACGGGCACGGCCATGACGTCGATCGTCCGGTCGTCCTGCCACAGCGCCACCTGGCGTCCCCGGGGCGCCGGCTCGGCGCCGATCACCAGGCGGCCGCGATAGCACGCCTCGCCCGCCACGCTGCCCTCGAGCGGCAGCACGAGGTCCGGCGCGGGGGCGTTCGCGCCCCGGACCGCCATCACCCGCAGCTCGTCGCCCTCGGGAAGGAACAGCGCCGCGCCGGTGGCCGCCGTCGCCTCAAGGGCAAGGTCGAGCAGCACACCGAGGTCATCGGGGGACGCGGGAACGGACGGGAGGAGCGGCGAGGGACTGGAGATGTCGGCTGGTGCCGTAGACATGCACGCTCCCGGGGGAGCCACCGGGCGTACCCGTGGCTCGCGTCGGCCCACCAGGGGGAGCGGACCAGCGACGGGCGCAATCTAGGGGAGGGACGTCCCCGGGTTCAAGAGTCGGACAGGAACGAGGTGTCGAAACGCCGGGCCTTCAGTGCGGCAGCGAAGGCGGTCTTCTCCACCGCCTTCAGATAGGCATCCTTCGGCTCGACCACCTTCTGCTCCACCAGCTCGAGCAGGGCGTCGTTCAGCGTGACCATGCCGGCCTTGCGGTTGGTCTGCATGATCGAGGGCACCTGGAAGGTCTTGCCCTCGCGGATCAGGTTGGAGACCGCCGGGATGGAGAGCAGCACTTCCTTGGCCGCCACCCGGCCTCCGCCCACCTTGCGGCACAGCACCTGGGCGATGACGCCCTTGAGCGACTCGGCGAGCATCACCCGGACCTGGGCCTGCCGGTCCACGGGGAACTGGTCGATGATCCGGTCGATCGTCGAAGCGGCAGTCGTGGTATGCAGGGTGCCGAACACAAGGTGGCCCGTCTCGGCGGTCTCGATGGCGATGGAGACCGTCTCGAGGTCGCGCATTTCGCCGACCATGATCACGTCGGGGTCCTCGCGCAGCGCCGCCCGGAGGGCCGCCTTGAACGACTGGCTGTGCATGCCCACCTGCCGTTGCGTCACCACGCACCGCTTGGGCGGGTGCACGAACTCGATCGGGTCCTCGATGGTGAGGATGTGGTCGGTCCGGCTCCGGTTCACCAGGTCGATCATGGCCGCCAGCGTGGTGGACTTCCCCGAGCCGGTGGGACCGGTGACGAGCACCAGGCCCTTGCTCAGCTGGCACAGCTTCTGGATCTCGGGCGCGAGGCCCAGGTCTTCGGCCGAGAGGATCTTCGAGGGAATGACCCGGAAGACGCCCATGGGCCCCCGGCGCTCCTGGGCCGCATTGCAGCGGAAGCGGGTGCCGGGAATCTCGAAGGCCCAGTCGGCGTCCCCCGTGTCCCGGAACTGGGCCTGGTCCCGCGGGGGCATGAGGCTCACCAGCATCGCGTCGAGGAGGTCAGCCTCGAGCGCCGCGCCCTCCTGCCGCACCAGCTCGCCGTCCCGCCGCAGGATGGGTTGCTCGCCCACCCGCAGGTGCAGGTCGGAGGCGCCGAGCTCCACCGTCAGGCGCAGCAGCTGCTCCATCCGGGCGCGGCCGTTCTCCACCTGGGCGGTGACCGCGGCCGGGGCGGCAGCCGGGGGACCGGCCGGCGGCGGCGCGCTCCCCGCGGCGGCTGGGGCAGCAGCCTCCGGGCGGACCAGGACCCGCGGGCCGTCGGGCTCCGGGATGACCTCGATGGTGACGGGCCCGGCGGGCGAGGCGTAGCGGAACTCGCTCGGCGTGAGTCCATCGAGGCGGGACGCATCGGCGGGGCCGGCCACCTCCCGCACCAGGGGCAGGTACTGCGCCGGCGTCAGGGGATCGCGCGTCGCGGCCTGCGGCCCGGCGTCGGTGAGCAGGGCGGCGGGCTTGCCCGGCGCCAGGACGAGGCCCTGGGCGCGGCGGTCGAACATGGCCTGGAGGAAGCGGTCGATGCGGGCCACGGGTTGTCGGGGGTTCAGGCGAGGGGGCGAACCGCCCGGACAAACCGGCGGTTGAGGCAGACGGTACCGTCGTTGGTGTGCAGCGTGAAGAACCGCTCCGGGGCATTCAGGAAGTCGAGCGCCCGGGCGCGCGTCGGCGGCAGCTCGCTCGCGGCGATGCCGCGCAGCTCGACGCCGCCGACCATCATGACCTCGAGCGGGATCATCCGCGCCACCGTGGCCCGCTCCGGGTCGTCAGGCGCCACCGCCTCCCCGTAGAACAGCGCGGCCACCTGCTCCTTGGCGACGAACACGATCTCGGCGTGGGGCAGGGCCATCGGAAAAAAGGCGTCGGGCCGGTTGAGCATCTCGACCGGCGTCTCCGGGCCGTCCCGCCAGGCCACCCGGGGCTGCAGGTGCACTTCGCCCTGGATGACGAGGCCTTCGGCCAGCGTCACCCGGGCGGCGATTCGGCAGGTCGAGGCCCAGTCGGTCATCAACCCCTAATCTCGACGCCGGACTCCCGTTCCTGAAGCCGGATGGCCTCCAGGTAGTCCGCATCCTCGCCCAGCGCGGCCCGGCAGCGGGCCATGAGGTCGCCTGCCAGATGCAGCAGCGGGGAGTGGATGCCCTGCGCCTCGAGGAACCCGACCGCGATCCGCACGTCCTTCTCCAGCAGCGCCAGGCGGAAGGTGTTGGGCCACGCCCCGGTGAGCACCCGCTCCGGCACCAGCGCCTCGGTCACGAAGGACCGCCCGGAGGACGCGTTGAGGACCTCGACGGCCTTCCGGGCCGGCACCCCGGCGCGGGCCAGGGCGCTGAAGCCCTCCCCGAAGGCCAGGATGTTCACGGCGAGGAGGGCGTTGTTGATGGCCTTCATCGCGTGACCCGACCCGACCGGGCCGAGGTGCTCGATCCGCTTGCCGAAGCAGGCCAGCACCGGGCGGGCCCGCTCGAAGGTCGCGGCATCGCCCCCGACCATCACTGTCAGCGCCGCGGCCGCGGCCCCGTTGGTGCCGCCGCTCACCGGACAGTCGGCGAAGGCGATCCCGCGATCGACCAGCCGGCCCGCGATGCGGACCGAGTTCTCCGGATCGCCGGAGGTGCAGTCCAGGAACAGCGTGCCGGCCCCCAGCCCGGCCAGCAGGCCGTCGGGGCCGTCGAGCAGCGCGAGGACCTCGTGACTGGTGGGGAGACAGGTGACGACGATGGCGGCGCCGGCGACCGCCTCCCGGGGAGTGGCGGCGGCGGGCACCCCGTGGGACGCCGCGAACTCCGCGGCGCGCGACGGGGTGCGGTTCCAGACGGTGAGGTCGTACTGCCGGGCCAGGTGGCCGGCCATGGGACGGCCGATCGCCCCCAGCCCGAGGAAGGCGAGCCGAGCCCTCACTCCTCGCCGCCCTCGTCCTCCGCGGTCCGGGCGCCGAGCTCACGATCGAGCATCACGAGCGCGGCCTGGTTGTCCCCCACCCGCCGCACACTCTCGAGGACCTGGCTCGAGTTCTTCTCTTCCTCGACCTGCTCGGTGATGAACCACTGGATGAAGACCTGGCTGGCGTAGTCCCGGTCGTCCAGGGCCAGGCCATAGAGGTCGTTGATGCTCCGGGTGACCTTCTCCTCGTGCTTCTTGACCTCCTGGAAGACCTGCAGGGACGACTTGAAGTCCGTCGGCGGCCCCGCGAGCGGCTGCAGCTCCACCCGGCACCCCCGGTCGATCAAGTGGTTGAAGATCTTCATTGCGTGGGTGCTCTCCTCCCGGGCCTGCACCCGCAGCCAGGCGGCGAAGCCGGGGAGATTCTGGTCCTCCATCCAGGCCGCCATCGAGAGGTAGATGTAGGCGGACTCGAACTCCTTGCGGATCTGGTCGTTCATGGCCTTCTGGAGGCCCTTGCTCGGCGTCATGGGATCGGCTCCGGTGAGTCGGGAAACGGGTCGCTGAACGGTAAGCGTCCCCGTGGCGGAGGGCCAGTCGTCCGGGCGGGGGCGCGACCGGCCGCCCGGCTACATTCCAGTATGGTGGGCGCCCGCCCCGCCTGCCCTGGAGCCGTCCCGTGCCCCCACGCCTGATGCACGTGGACCTCGATGCGTTCTTCGTCGAGGTCTGCCGCCAGCGCCACCCCGAACTCCGTGACGTCGACCTGCTCGTGGTCGGCGGCCGGCGTGAGTCGCGGGGGGTGGTGCAGTCGGCGTCGTACGGGGCGCGACGCTTCGGGGTCCGGTCCGGGATGCCGATCGCCCAGGCGGCACGCCTGTGCCCCGGCGCCACGTTCTTCCAGGGGAGCTTCGCGCACTACCGCGACGCCTCGCGCGCGGTGCGGGCGGTGCTGGAGCGGCACTCCCCCGTGGTGGCGATGGCCTCGCTCGACGAGGGCTACCTGGACTTCACCGGCACCGAGGCGCTGTACCCCGTGTCCCTGGTGCCCGTCGCGGAGCGGCTCCGCGCCGAGATCACGGCCGCGACCGGCCTCGACTCGAGCATCGGCATCGGACCCAACCGGATGGTCGCCAAGCTCGCATCCGACTACGCCAAGCCGCGCGGGATCTGTGAGGTACGCGCCGGGTGGGAGGAGGGCTTCGTGGCGGGCCTCGAGTTGCGCGCGCTGCCCGGGATCGGGCCGCGCACCGGCGAGCGACTGCGGCAGCTCGGGCTCACGGAGGTCGCCCAGGTGCAGGCGATGACCGAGCCGGACCTGGCGCGTCTGGTGGGCGACTACGCCCGCGAGCTCAAGTGGCGCGCCCACGGCCACGGCACCACCGCCCTGCATGCCGGCCGACCCGCCCGTTCCGTGAGCCGCGAGACGACCCTGGCCCGGGACGCCACCGATCCCGAGGCCCTCGAGGGGCTCCTGGTCCGGTTCGCCGGCCTGGTGGGGGCCGACCTCCGCGCCTCCGGCCTGGTGGCCCGGACGGTCACCCTCAAGCTGCGCCATGGCGACTTCCATACCGTCACCCGCCGCCGCACGCTGGCCCAGCCCACGGACCTCGACGCCGAGCTGCTCGCGCCGGCCCGGGCGCTCTTCCGCGACGCCTTCGCCGAGGCCCGCCGCCGGCGGCAGGGCATCCGCCTCATCGGGCTCGCCGCCACCAACCTCACCGAGGCCGCGCCGGCGGACCTCTTCGAGCCGGCCGACCGCACCCGCCTGCGCGAGCTGACCCAGGCCGTCGACAAGGTCCGCGAGCGCTTCGGGTTCGACGCGGTGGCGCCGGCCCGGACCCTGTCGCCGCGCGGACGGCGCGGCCCCGGACGGGCGCCGTGAGGCGAGCCGCCGGGCTGATGCTGTGCCTTGTGGCGGCGCCCCTCTCGGCACAGGCCGACGAGGTGGCCGCCCGCACCGCCGGCTGCAACGCCGCCGTGGGCCCGGACTGCGTCCGGCTGGCCGAACTGGTGATGAGCGGCATCGGCACCCGGGCCGATCCCTCCCGCGCCGAGCGCCTGGCCCTGTACGCCTGCGACCTCCAGGCCCCCGCCGGCTGCACGCTGCTCGGCCGGTGGCTGACCGGGGGTCTCTACCTCAACAGTGATCCGGGACGGGCCCTGGCGCTGTTCCGCCGCGCCTGCGACGGCGGGGAGGCGGCCGGTTGCGACGAGGCCTCCCGCGCAGCCGAGGAGGGGCGCGGGATGATCGCCAGCCAGCCCCAGGCCGATCAGCTCGCCGAACGGGCCTGCCGGCTCGGCTTCGCGCGTGCCTGCCTGCGCCTTGGCGACCGCTTCGAGCGTGGCGTCGGCACCTTCACCGACCCGTCCCGTTCCGCGGCGCTCTACCAGCTCGGATGCGACCGGAACGAGGCGAACAGCTGCGTCAGGCTGGGCAAGCAGTACGAGGAGGGGCGCGGCGTCAGCCGCGACGAGGACCGGGCAATCGCGCTGTACCGGAAGGCCTGCCTGGTGGGGAACAACGCCGCGTGCCACCTGCCGCTCCTGCTCCGGAGCGGCACGGTCATCGTGCCGCCCTGATCAGGGCGGGAAGTCCTTGGCCTCGAAGCGGAGGCCGACGGTGCCGTCGGTCCGGTCCACTGCCTTGCCCAGGTCACGGAAGCGGGCCGGTTGGCCCACCGGTCCGGTGGCCTCGACGGCGCTGTTGAGGTAGAGCGGGTAGTAGCCGATGTGGGCGCGCGTGGCCCCCGGGGGCACGCTGCAGCGGCATGGCTGCGCATTCACGGTGCCTGCGTTCACCACCAGGGCGAGCGGCGCTGGGGTCGCATTGGTGATGAGCGGCGCAAAGGCCGGCGTCTCGGTGTCGGCCGCGTCTACCGTGTAGAGCAGGCGGCCCTTCGGATCCGGCCGCGTCACGCTCCCCTGCAGTTCCATGCCGAGCGGCTGGCCGTCCGGCCCCGCGGGCCGCACCAGGAACCACTGCGCCACCAGCGGACGCCCGGTCCGCACCGTGAATTCGATCTTCGCGCCGGGTGTCACTTCGCGGGTGTCGCTCCCCACGGTCACCTTGATCGGGTCCACCAGCCGGTTCTCGACCACCAGCGTGGCGTTGCGGGTCAGCAGGAACCAGCCCCCTGCCCCGCCGCCCAGCAACAGCACGAGCAGCAGCATCGGCCAGCGACGGGGGCCCGCGGCGGCGGGCGCCGCCGGCGCCTCGCGGACAACACCCGCGCCCGACACGCTCCGGGACGGCCGGACCGGGGGCGGCGTGGCGCGCCGCTGCTCGGCGCTCGGCATGATCGCGGTGGCGTCCTCCTGCAGCTTCCGGGCAACCCGCTCCGCGCTCACTCCCTCCTGCGGACCGGAGAGCCGCCCCGCCTCCAATGCCTCCAGCAGCATGGCGGCGGACTGGTAGCGCTCGGCCGGCCGCTTGGCGAGGCAGCGGACGATCACGTCGGAGAGCCACCCCGGAATGCGCGCGTTCTTGGCGGTGGCGATGGGCGCCGGCTCGCTCAGGTGCTTGCCGACGATTTCCTGGCTGGTGTCACCCTCGAAGGGCGGCGTGCCGGTCACCATCTGGTACAGCACTGCGCCCACCGCGTACAGGTCGGAGCGCGCGTCGACGTCGCCCTGCCCCAGCGCCTGCTCCGGGCTCATGTACTGGGGTGTTCCCACCACGAAGCCCGTCTGGGTGCGATGCCCCTCGCCATCGAGCCGCTTGGCGATCCCGAAGTCCACCAGCAGCGGCCGCCCGGTGCTGGCCTCGAGCATGATGTTGTCGGGCTTGATGTCGCGGTGGATCAGCCCCTGTCCATGGGCGTGGGACAGCGCATCGAGGAGGGGCCGGATGATGCCGAGGGCGCGCTCGGGCGCCAGGGCGCCGCCGCGGCGCAGCAGGCCCGCCAGGGGCTCCCCTTCCACGAAGGGCATGGCGTAGTACACCAGCCCCTGGCCCTCGCCCACGAAGTGGATGGCCAGGATGTTCGGATGGGAGAGCCGCGCGATGGAGCGGCATTCCTGGCGGAAGCGGTCCAGCATGCCCGAGGACCACGCGATGTCGGGCTTGAGCACCTTGACCGCCAGCCGTCGCTGCAGGTCGGTGTCGAAGACCTCATAGACCTGGGCGAATCCCCCCTCGCCGAGCATCCGGCGCACCTCGTACTTCGCCCCCAGCGCCTGGGCCAGCAGCGTCGGGACGTCCAGGGCGGGCGGCGGCTCGATCCTGGAGTCGCCGGTGCCCGTGCGGCTGCCGCAGTTGGGGCAGTAGAGCGCGGCAGACGGTACCGGCGTCTTGCAGGTTGGGCAGGGGGCCTCGGCCATGGGACGAATCTAGGGAGCCCGGGGGGAGGGGAGTAGGGGACGGGCATCACGCCGCCTCGCTTTCCTCACGGCGCGCCGGGCCGTACCTTCCAGCGACCCCAACCCCTCCCTCATGGCTTCCACACGCACGGTAGCCCTGCTCGTCTTCGACGAGGCAGAGGTCCTGGATGTGGCCGGTCCCTTCGAGGTCTTTTCCGTGGCGGGCCGCCGTCATGGGCTCGAGCCGTTCCAGGTCCTGCTGGTGGCGGAGCGCCGCGCACCGGTCACTCTCCGCGGCGGATTCACGGTCGTGCCGCACCATACCCTGGCCGAGGCTCCCCCGGCGGAGATCCTCCTGGTGCCTGGAGGCATCGGGACCCGGCGCGAGCTGCACAATCCCGCGATGATTGAATGGATCCGTCGGGCCGCCGCGGACGCCGAGCTGGTGCTCTCGGTCTGCACCGGGTCCCTGCTCCTCGGCAAGGCCGGGCTGCTGGATGGCCTGCAGACCGCGACCCATCACGCGGCGGTCGACGTCCTCCGCGAGGTGGCACCGAAGGCCGTGCTCCGGGAAGGAGAGCGCTTCCTCGACAACGGGCGGGTGATCAGCTCCGCCGGGGTCTCGGCCGGCCTGGACATGTCGCTCCACGTGGTGGAGCGGCTGCTGGGGACCGAGCTGGCGGAGGAGACGGCCAGTTATATGGAATACCACTGGGACCGGAACGAGGAGGGGCTGCGGGACGAGGGGGTGTAACAAGTCGTTGGTGGATACCGGGTTGGGGACTGCCACCTGAGGAGCCGCACGAACATTGGGAGTGCAGACCGCACAGCGTTTCGTGCGGTTTTTTCATTTTCAAGACTCCATTCATGTGTTTTAGGCCATGAGAATAGTGTGGCGTTGATGAATTCTTGCATATTTTGCACGAAACACTTGACACTTATGCAGCGGGTGGCTACAATGATCCGAGCCAGACACCTTGCCTGGCGCTCACGGTCCCAAGCATGGACCACTCCTGCATCCCCGGTCCCCCGGACCGGGGCGATGCCACTCTGAACCCGGACCCTGCGATGTCACGATTCCGACCCCTTCTCGTGCTGGCCGCCCTGGCCACGCCGGCGGTGTTGACCGCCCAGGCTGCGCCAGTGGATTCGGTCGCCGCGCTGGCTGCTCCGGCAGCCGCCGCGGTGGCCTCCACCGCTGATTCCGTCGCGCAGGCGGCGAATACCGCGGCGGCCGCCAATGGGGTCGCGATCAATTTCGTGTGGACGCTGGTGGCGGGCTTCCTGGTCATGCTGATGCAGCTCGGCTTCGCGATGGTCGAGACCGGGTTCACCCGCGCCAAGAACGCGGCGCATACCGCCACCATGAACTTCATGGTGTACGGACTGGCCATGTTCGCCTACTGGGTCTGCGGCTTCGCGATCCAGGCCGGCGGGCTCGGTCCCATCCTGCCCCTGGGACAGACGGCCGAGACCGCCACGCTCACCAAGGCGCTCAGCGTCTCGCTGGGCGGGCACACCTGGAACCTGATGGGCCTGTCGGGGTTCTTCCTGACCGGCGTCAACTACACCGCACCGGTATTCACCTACTTCCTGTTCCAGATGGTCTTCATGGACACCACGGCGACGATCCCGACCGGCGTCCTCGCCGAGCGCTGGAAGTTCGCTTCCTTCATCGGCCTGAGCCTGGCCATCGGGGGCCTGATCTACCCGGTGTACGCCAACTGGGTCTGGGGCGGCGGGTGGCTGTCCCAGCTGGGCAGCAACGCCGGCATCGGGCACGGGCACGTCGACTTCGCCGGCTCGTCCGTGGTGCACCTGACGGGCGGGGTGATCGGCCTGGTGACCGGCAAGCTTCTGGGCGCCCGGCGCGGCAAATACGGCCCCAATGGCCAGGTGAACGCGATCCCCGGGCACAACATCCCGATGGCGGTGTTCGGCACCTTCGTCCTCTGCTTTGGCTGGTTCGGCTTCAACGCCGGCAGCACGCTGGCGGGCACTGACCTGCGCATCGGGGTCATCGCGGTCAATACGATGCTGGCTGGGGCGGCGGGTAGCTTGACGGCAATGGCGTACATGTGGCTGCGGTACGGGAAGCCGGACCCCTCGATGCTGGCGAATGGCGTGCTGGCCGGCCTGGTGGCGATCACCGCCCCCTGTGCCTTCGTCACCGCGCCGGTGGCCGTCCTGATCGGCGGCATCGCGGGGGTGCTGGTCTGCTGGGCGGTGTACTTCGTGGACCGCCGGCTCCGGATCGACGATCCGGTGGGCGCCATCGCGGTGCATGGCGTGAACGGCGCCTTCGGGACGCTGTGCGTGGGACTGTTCGCCGACGGCACCTATGGCGACGGCTGGAACGGGGTGGCGGGCGGGGTGCGCGGGCTCTTCTATGGCGACGCCGGCCAGCTGGCGGCGCAGTCCATCGGCATCGTCACCAACGTCGTCGCGGTGGGCGCGCTCACCTTCGTCTGCTGGCAGGTCATCGGACTCATCGTCGGGGGCCACCGGGTCTCGGCCGATGCCGAGGAGCTGGGGCTCGACATCCCCGAAATGGGGGCGCTGGCCTACCCTGACACGCAGGATATCTCGTCCGCGGTGGTGCTGGCCTCGGCCTCGGCCCATGCCACCACCAAGGCCACCAAGGCCGCGGCCTGAAACTGAAAACAGGGGGACTGCCCGTCATCGGTTGCCGGTCATCCATCTGCGGCGTTCCTGCCGCCCCCACCCCGGGGCGCGGACTGGCCAGGAATCTCATGGAGCGGTGGCAGGTGGCAGGCGGCGGGCAGCCCTCCCTCACCCTTATTCCACGCAGGAGCAGACCATGAAGCTCATCACCACGGTCATCCGGCCGGAGAAGCTGCCGGACGTCAAGGCGGCCCTGTTCCGTGCCGGCATCACCGGCGTCACGATCTCCCGGGTCAGCGGCCACGGCGGCGAACGGGAACTGGTCGAGACCTACCGCGGCTCGCAGGTCATCCTGGAGTTCCGGGAGAAGGTCAAGGTCGAGATGGCCTGTTCCGAGCCGTTCGTCGAGCCATGCATCAAGGCCATCCTGTCGGCCGCGCGCACCGGCGAAGTCGGTGACGGCAAGATCTTCGTACAGCCAATCGAGCGCGTGGTCCGCATCCGGACCGGGGAGATGGACAACGCGGCCCTCACCCCGATCACCGCCGACGAGGTGCAGCGGGCCGCGCTCCAGGAGACGATGGCAGGCGTGCGGTAGGCGCAGGCCACCGGTCCCGCCGTCCACCGCAGGGGGCTCCGGCCCCCTGCGTCATTTCCCCCGCTCCGCCGTCACTCCCTCGCCCGAGTCGCCATGCCGCTCGCCGCTCCCGTCGAGTCGGGTGCTCACCTGGTCCTCGCCCTGGCCGCCATCCTCGCCGCCGCCCGCCTGGGCGGCGCGCTCTCCGAACGCATGGGACAGCCTGCGGTGCTCGGGGAACTGCTGGCCGGCGTGCTGCTGGGCAACCTGGAGGGGGCCGGTCTCGGCTGGTTCCGCGGCCTGGCTGCGGATCCCACCATCGGCGGGCTGGCCGGCCTCGGCGCAGTCCTCCTCCTCTTCGAGGTCGGCCTCGAGTCCACGATCGAGGACATGCGGCGGGTCGGGACGCGCGCGTTCCTCGTTGCGGTCCTCGGCGTGGTCACCCCCTGGCTCCTCGGGTATGGCGTGGGAGTGGTGCTGCTCCCCGACCGCAGTCCCTACGTGCACCTCTTCCTCGGGGCGGCGCTCACCGCCACCAGCGTCGGGATCACCGCGCGGGTCCTCCGCGACCTCGGGCACGCGCAGACGGTCGAGGCGCGCATCATCCTCGGGGCGGCGGTGATCGACGACGTGCTCGGCCTGGTGATCCTGGCGGTCGTCGGGAGCCTCATCCAGGCCGCCGACGGGGGCGCGCCCGCCTCACTCGCCTCCGTCGGGCTGGTGGTCGGGAAGGCGGTCGTGTGCCTCGTCGGGGCGCTGTGGCTCGGCACCCGCCTTTCCCCCCGGCTCTTCGGGTGGACGGCGCGGCTGCGCGGGAGCGGCACCCTCCTGGTCACGGCGCTCGTGTTCTGCTTCCTCCTCTCGGCCGGTGCGGCGCTGATCGGGCTGGCCCCGATCGTCGGCGCCTACGCCGCCGGCCTGATCCTGGAGCGGGTGCACTACACCGGCTTCACCGCACGGGGCGAGGCGCCCCTCGAGCACCTGGTGCGGCCGATCGCGGCCTTCCTGGTCCCGGTGTTCTTTGTCCTCATGGGCCTCAAGGTGCGGCTCTCGGGGATGCTCGATCCGAGGCACCTGGGCCTGTCGGCGCTGGTGATCGCCGCGGCCGTGCTGGGCAAGCAGGCCTGCGCCCTGGGCGGGCTCGGCAGCACCCTCGACCGCCGCTCCATCGGCATCGGGATGATCCCCCGGGGGGAAGTCGGGCTGATCTTCGCCAACCTCGGGCTCGGGATGTCCATCGGCGGGGTCCCCGTCGTGGACCAGGGGCTCTTCGCCACCATCGTGCTGATGGTGCTCGTGACCACGGTCATCACCCCGCCCGCCCTCAAGTGGAGCCTGGCGCGAGGCCGGCACCCGGACGCCCCGGCTGCGGCCCCCGCGGTGCATCATTAGATTCCCGCGGTCCGCGCCACGCCTTCCCCGACCCCCAGCCTCGCCATGTCGCACAACCTCCGCAGCCGTGCCGTCACGCAGGGCGTCCAGCGCGCCCCCAATCGCGCCATGCTCCGCGCCGTCGGCTTCACCGAGGGAGACTTCGACAAGCCCATCGTGGGCGTTGCCAATGGCTACAGCACGATCACCCCTTGCAACGCCGGCCTGGACGTGCTGGCGCGGCGGGCGGAGGCCGCGATCCGCGCCGCCGGGGCCATGCCGCAGCTCTTCGGGACCATCACGGTCAGCGACGGCATCTCCATGGGCACGGAGGGGATGAAGTACTCGCTCGTGTCCCGCGAGGTGATCGCGGACTCGATCGAGACCGCGGTGAACGCGGAGAGCATGGACGGGGTGATCGCGGTGGGCGGCTGCGACAAGAACATGCCGGGGGCGATGATCGCCATCGCGCGGCTCGGCATCCCCGCCATCTTCGTCTACGGCGGCACCATCAAGCCGGGGCACCTCGAAGGCGAGGACCTGACGATCGTGAGCGCCTTCGAGGCGGTGGGCCAGTTCAGCGCCGGGCGGATCGACGCCACCCGACTGCACGCGGTGGAGTGCCACGCCTGCCCGGGGGCGGGCTCCTGCGGCGGCATGTACACGGCGAATACCATGTCGTCGGCCATCGAGGCGATGGGCATGAGCCTCAGCGGTTCCTCCACGATGGCGGCCGAGGACGGCGAGAAGGCCGACAGCGCGGCGCGGTCCGGTGCAGTCCTGGTGGACTCCATCCGCGCCGGCCGCACCCCCGCCCGGATCATGACCCGGGCCGCGTTCGAGAACGCGATCGCGGTGGTCATGGCGACCGGGGGCTCCACCAACGCGGTGCTCCACCTGCTCGCGATTGCCCATGCGGCACGGGTGCCGCTCACGCTCGATGACTTCGAGGCGATCCGGGCCCGCGTGCCCGTTCTGTGCGACCTCAAGCCCTCCGGCCGCTACGTCATCACCGACCTGCACCGGGTGGGCGGGGTGCCCCAGGTCATGAAGATGCTGCTGGCGCACGGGCTCCTGCACGGGGACTGCCTGACGATCACCGGGGAGACGCTCGCCGAGGTGCTCCGCGATGTTCCCGAGGAGCCGCCGGCCGGCCAGGAGGTCATCCGTCCCTGGCACCGGCCCATGTACCCGCAGGGGCACCTCGCCATCCTCCGCGGCAACCTCGCCCAGGAGGGCAGCGTCGCCAAGATCACCGGCGTGAAGCAGCCCAGCATGACGGGCCCCGCCCGCGTCTTCGAATCCGAGGAGGACTGCCTCGCGGCCATCCTCGAGGGCCGGATCCGGCCCGGGGATGTCCTGGTGATCCGCTACGAGGGGCCCCGTGGCGGGCCCGGCATGCGGGAGATGCTCTCACCGACCTCCGCGATCATCGGGGCCGGTCTCGGCGATGCGGTCGGGCTCATCACGGACGGGAGATTCTCCGGCGGCACCTACGGAATGGTGGTGGGGCACGTGGCCCCGGAGGCCGCGGTCGGCGGCACCATCGCCCTCGTCGAGGAGGGCGACCGCATCACCATCGACGCGGGGCGGCGCCTGCTCCAGCTCGAGCTCCCGGAGGAGGAGATCGCCCGCCGGCGTGCCGACTGGCGCCCTCCCGTGGCGCGCTACACCCGAGGCGTCCTCGCCAAGTACGCCCGGCAGGTCTCCTCGGCCTGCCTCGGGGCCGTGACGGACGGCCCCTGAGACGACCCCGGCCACCCGGGGGGAGGGTACGGGGACGGCGCCGCCGCGCCGTCCCCGTCGTCATTCCGGGGGCCCCGCGCGCAGTCCCGATTCCGGAAACGCCGTCCCGGAACCGGACCTGGGCAGCGGCCGCGCCCGGACCGCGCGT
>JBGAPX010000071.1:0-19518 GCA_044221045.1 Gemmatimonadales bacterium | reverse complement strand
GTCGCCCGGTCCTTCCTCGGCCCCTACCACGGCCTCGTGCCCGTCACCCTCCCCGGTGGCGCACGCTACGAAGTCCTCAAGGGTCCCGACGACTGCCAGGCGGTGCCCGGAACCTGCATGGCCCGGTTCGTCTTTGTCACGGCCACCATGGACACCACCACGCTTCGGAAGGAGGCCGAGGGGCTGCTGCCCTGGGTCGAGACCCAGGGCATGGGTACGGGCATCAGGCTGGTGGCCCTGATCGGCGTGAAGCCCGGCTTCGCCCGCCTGGGCAAGCCGCGCTTCCTCGCCGCCCTGGGATTCGCGTGGCGCGACGGCCGCTGGATCTACGGTGGAACGAAGATCCTGCCCCCGGACCTCGGGCTCGCCGGCCAGTAGCCGCCCCCCTACCGCCCCCCCAGCGCCTTGTACAGCGCCGCGTACGCCGTGGCGGCGTCGGTACGGCCCTGCGCCAGCAGGTCCTGCGACTCGAGCTGGGTCCGCTCGGCGTCGAGCACCTGCAGGAAGTCCGTGATCCCCTCGGTGAAGCGCATCCGTGCCAGGTCGGCCGCCCGCTCACTCGCCGCCGCCGCCAGCTCCAGCTGCGCCACCCGCGCCCGCCCCGCGCGGTACCGCGCCAGCGAGGTCTCGATCTCCTCCATCGCCTCCAGCACCACCTGGCCGTAGCCGGTGCGCGCCGCCTCCTCCCGCGCCCGGGCGGCCGCCACCCCGGACCGGATCCGCCCCAGGTTGAGCACCGGCCAGCTCACCGACGGTCCCACCGCGTAGCGGAAGGTGCCGTCATCGCCCAGCGCGCCGGCCTCCGGCGCCGTGTAGCCGATGCTCCCGCCGAGCGAGAACCGCGGCAGGTACTCGGCCCGGGCCGACCCTACCAGCGCCGCCTGCGCCGCCGCGAACCGCTCCGCGGCCACCACGTCCGGCCGCCCGCGCAGCACCGAGTCGGGTTCGGCCACCGCCACCGTGTCGGGCAGCGCGGGCAGCGCCGCGACCGGCGACAGCTCGGCCGCGACGCTCGCCGGGGCGCGACCCAGCAGCACGCCGATCCGGTACTGCGCCGCCGAGACCTGGGCCTCGCGCAGCGGGATCGAGGCCAGGGTCACGCTCAGCTGCGCCACCGCGCGGTCGGTGTCGAAGGCGGTGCCGCGGCCGGCGTCCAGCCGCTCGCGCGTCACCGACAGCGTACGCTGCTGGTTCTCCGCGTTGCGCCGCGCCACCGCGAGCTGTTCCTGCGCCCCCCGCAGCTCGAAGTAGGCCCGCGCCAGTTCGGCCGTCAGCGCCACCATCACCCCGCGCAGGTCCTCCCGCGAGGAGGCCACCAGCGCGCCCTGGGCCCGCACGTTGTGCCGCAGCCGCCCGAAGACGTCGATCTCCCACGCCGCGTCGAAGCCGGCGTCCCACACATCTTCGTCGGGCAGCGTCCCGGTGACGCCCGGGAACCCCGCGCTGGCGAAGCGGCGCCGGGTATAGCCGCCGCTCACCGCGCCCTCGGGGGTGAAGTCGAGGAGCGCCCGGGTGCGGCCGGCCCGGGCCCCGCGCACCCGCGCCTGGGCCGACTGCACGTTCAGGTTGTTGCGCACCGCCTCGTCGATCAGGCGGGTCAGCGTCGTGTCGCCGAGCGGCTCCCAGAACCGGGTGGAGAACTCCACCGGTTCGGCGGCGGCCGGGAGCGGCCGGGCCTCCGGGGCCGCCAGCGGTCGGCCGGGGTCGGTCTCCCGGAAGGCCTCGGGGACCGCGACCATCGGCGCCCGGTACGCCGGGGCCGTGGCGCAGCCCGCCAGCGCGAGCGTCGCGAGCGCGAGGAGGCTACGCATGGGCCACCTCCCCGCCGCCCAGCGCCGCGGCCCGCGGGGCCGCCGCCGCGGCGGCCGCCTCCGGCTGGTGCTGCTCGGCGATCAGCGAGTAGAACACCGGCACCACGAACAGCGTGAACAGCGTGCCCACGCTCATCCCCGCCACCAGCACGATGCCGATGCTGTTGCGCGCCTCCGAGCCGGGGCCGGTCACGAACACCAGCGGCAGGTGGCCGAACACCGTGGCCACCGAGGTCATCAGCACCGGCCGCAGCCGGGTGAGCGAGGCCTCGCGCAGCGCGTCCAGCTTGGCCAGCCCCTGCTGCTGCAGCGTGTTGGCGAACTGCACGATCAGGATCCCGTTCTTTGCGATCAGCCCCACCAGCGTGATCAGGCCGACCTGCGAGTAGATGTTGATGGTGGTCAGGTCCAGGAAGCTGAACACCAGCGCGCCGGAGATCGCGAGCGGCACCGAGCCGAGCAGCACGATCAGCGGGTCGCGGAAGCTCTGGAACTGCGCCGCGAGCACCAGGTAGATCAGCACCACCGCGAAGCCCAGCGTCACCGTGAGCGCGGAGCCCTCCCGCCGGATCTGCCGCGACTCGCCGGCGTAGTCGGTGACCAGGCCCGGCGCCGCGGCGGCGCTCACCGCCGACTCCAGCACCCGCAGCCCCTCCTCCTTGGTGACCCCCGGCTTGACGCCGCCGAAGACCCGCACCGCGTTCCGCTGCTGGAACCGCTGCAGGGTGCGGGGCGCGGCGCTCGACTCGATCCGGGTGAAGGTCGAGACCGGCACCAGGTCGCCGCCCGGCGTCTTGATCTTGAGGTCGAGCAGCGGGCCGACGGTGGCCCGGTCGGCCTCGCCGATCTGCGGGATGACCTTGTAGCTCCGGTCGAAGTAGTTGAAGTGGTTCACGTAGCCGCCGCCCAGCAGCGTGCCCAGCTCGCGCCCCACCGACGCCAGGTCGAGGCCCAGGTCGGCCACCCGCTCGCGGTCGATCACCACCCGCGCCTCGGGCAGGTCGATCTTGAGGTCGGTGTCCACGTAGAGGAACTTGCCGCTCATCCAGCCGGCGCCCACCACCTGGTTGACCGTGCCGAGCAGCTGCTCCGGCGGCAGGTCGCTCTCCAGCACCATCTCCACGTCGTACTGGCCCGGCGTGGGGAGCGGCGGGTCGAGCCGGGGGAAGACCTGCAGCCCCGGGATCTGCGACACGGCGCCGTAGACCTGGCCGTACATCTCCTCGGTGGAGCGGTCGCGCTGCTTCCAGTCCCTGGCCACCAGCCCGCCGAAGGCGCCCCAGTTGGCCGTCAGCGACCACATGAAGCGGGTCTCGGGGAAGGCCTGGATCACCTTCACCACCTCGCGGCTGGCGCGGTTGGAGGCCGCCAGCGAGGCGTCGGGCGCCGCCTGCATGAACAGGCTGATGTGGCTCTGGTCCTCCACCGGCGCCAGCTCCCGGCGGGAGTAGGTGTAGAGGGGCCAGGCCGCCAGCATCACCAGCACCGACGCGGCCACCACGCCCCAGCGCAGCTGCAGCGCGCCGTCGAGCAGCCGCGCGTAGCGGCCCTTCACCCAGTCGAAGCCGCGGTTCACCAGCGCGGTCAGGCGGCTCTCCTCGCCGTGCTCATGGACGAAGCGCGAGCTCATCACCGGCGAGAGCGTCACCGCCACGATGCCGGAGACGACCACCGCCGCCGCCAGCGTGATGGCGAACTCGAGGAAGAGCGTCCCCGTGAGCCCGCCCTGGAACCCGATCGGGGTGTACACCGCCGCGAGGGTCACGGTCATGGCCAGCACCGGTCCCACCAGCTCCCGCGCGCCGATCAGGGCCGCGTCGAGGCGCGACCGCCCCTCCCGGACGTGGCGCTCCACGTTCTCCACCACCACGATCGCGTCGTCCACCACCAGGCCCACCGATAGCACGATCGCCAGGATCGTGAGCAGGTTGAGGCTGAAGCCCGCCGCGTACATCACGATGGCCGCGCCCACCAGCGAGATCGGCATGGCCACCAGCGGCACCAGCGCGGTGCGCACCGAGCCCATGAACAGGAACACCACCAGCCCCACGATCAGGATCGTCTCGGTGAGTGTCTTGGTGATCTCCTCCAGCGCGTTCTCCATGAACACGGTGGCGTCGTAGGCCATCTGCATGTCGATGTCGGGCGGCAGGGTGGGCCGGATCCGGTCCATCTCCGCCCGCAGCCGGTGCGCCACGTCGATCTCGTTCACCCCCACCAGCGGCCACACGCCGAGGTACACCGCCTCCCGCTCGCCGTACTTGGTGACCATGTCGGCTTCCTCGGCGCCCAGCTCCACCCGGGCCACGTGGGCCGGATCCGGTCCATCTCCGCCCGCAGCCGGTGCGCGACGTCGATCTCGTTCACACCCACCAGCGGCCACACGCCCAGGTACACGGCCTCCTTCTCGCCATACTTGGCGACCATGTCGGCCTCTTCGGCGCCCAGTTCCACCCGCGCCACGTCGCGCAGCCGCACGATCGCGCCGTTCCGCTCGGCCACGATCAGGTCCCGGAACTCCTCGGTGGAGCGCAGGTCGGTGTTGGCCAGCAGGTTCACCTGCACCAGGTCGCCCTTGGTCTGCCCCACCGCGGCCAGGTAGTTGTTCCGCTGCAGCGCGGCATACACGTCGCCCGGCGCGAGCCCCACCGCGGCCAGCCGGTCGGGATCGATCCACACCCGCATGGCGATCTGCCGCCCGCCCTCGAAGGTCACCCGCTGCACCCCGGGCAGCGTGGCCAGCTGGGGCTGCAGGGTGCGCAGCAGCCAGTCGGTCACCGCCGGCACGTCACGGGTGGTGGAGGTGAAGCTCAGGTAGAACGAGGCGTACGGCCGGTCGGCCCGCTGCACCTCCACCACCGGCGGCTGCGCCTCGGACGGCAGGTCGGCCCGCACCTGCTGCAGCCGCGCCGTCACCTCGGCGAGCGCCGCGGTGCTCGAGTGGTTGAGCTTGAGCCGCACCGTCACGGTGCTCACGCCCGCGCGGCTGGTCGACTCGAGGTAGTCCACCCCGCTGATGGCGGAGACCGCGCGCTCGATCGGCGTGGTCAGGAAGCCCCGCACCGTCTCGGCGCTGGCCCCGGTGTACACGGTGGTGATCACCACCGAGGAACTCTCGATCTGCGGGTACTGCTGCACCGGCAGGTTGGCGAGCGCGCGCCACCCCACCAGCACGATCACCAGGTTGACGACGATCGCCAGGACCGGGTGCTTGATGAAGACGTCCGTGAACGAGCGCATGGCGCGGCTCTCTGTGGCTGAAGGTTGGGACGCGTCGGTCACTGGCCGGCGGGCGCGGCACCCGGCGCCTCGGCGGGCTGCACCCGCACCGCCTCGCGCAGCTTGAACGAGCCCGACGCGGCCACCTGCTCGCCGGCCGCGAGGCCGGACAGGATGAGCACCGTGTCGCCGAGGACGGTCCCCGTCTCGACCTTCCGCTCATGGGCGCGCGGCGCGCCACTGCTGTCCGCGGTCACCACCCACACGTGGTCGCCGCCCGGTCCCTTCCGCAGCGCGCTCACCGGGATCGCCACGGCCGTCCCCATCGCTCCCACCGGCACCTTCACCCGCACCGAGGCGCCCGGCGCCGGGGCATGGCTGGTGGCGGTGAGCCGGGCCCGCACCGTCGCGTTCCGCGTGGCCGGGTCCACCCGCGCGTCGATCGCGACGATCCGCGCGGCATGCGGGACGGCGTCGTCGTCGGTCAGCACCTCCACCGACATCCCGGGCCGGAGCCCCGCCGCGACGCCCTGCGCCACCGCGAAGTCCACGTGGGCCTCGTTGGAGATGCCCTGCAGCGTCGTCAGCTCCACGCCCTCGTTCAGGTACTGGCCGGGGTGGACGTCGGCGATGCCGACCCGGGCCCGGAACGGCGCCCGCACCGTCTTCTTGTCGATGATCGCCCGGGTCCGCGCGATCTGCGCCACCGCCACGTCGCGCTGCGCGCGCGCCTGGTCGACCTCTTCCTGGCTGGTGGCCTGGTGCTGCCGCAGCCGTTCCAGCCGGTCCAGGGTGGTCTGCGCCAGCGTGGCCTCGGCCTGCTGCGCCGCCAGTTCCGCCTCCTCGACCGAGACGTCGAGTGCCACCAGCACCGTGCCCGGCTCCACCACCTGCCCGGAGGTGAGCGACACTCGCCGGACCGTGCCGGCCATTTCATTGCGGAGGGTGATGGACTGCAGCGCGAGCACCGTCCCGATCGCGGTGGTGCTCTGCCGGTGCTGCCGCGGCTCCGCCGTGGCAAGCGTCACGAGCTCCACCGGCTCCGGCTGGTTGGCCGCCGCGGCGGCGGCCGCCCGATGGCTGCTGCTCTTCCAGGCCGCGAGCAGGGCGGCGGTCACCAGCACGGTGCCGATCAGGGCGAGGGACCCGATCCAGCGCCGCGAAGTGGCGAGGGGCTCCGAAGACATGAGGGGACTCCTGACAGGGTGATTCGTTCGCGTGTAACAGTTTTATAACTATCAAACATAAATGCGAAAAAAAAGGTCCCGACCCGACAGCCACCTCAGCCGCTGACCCGCGCCACCCGCCGCATCAGCTCCGCCGTATAGGCGGCCAGGACCTCGCGCCGGACCTCGTAGAAGCGGTACTGCCCCTCCCGGCGGGCGCTGATGAGCCCGGCCCGGACCAGCTCCTTCATATGGTGAGAAATCGTCCCCTTGGATACGGGGAACTCGAAGCAGAGCTTCTGGCACGAGTACTCCCGCTCGCTGCCGATGGACTCCAGCAGCGCCATCCGCCGGGGATCGGCCAGTGCCTTCGCCACCAGGTCGAACTGCTTGGCGGAAAATGCCGGGACAGTGGTCTCGGTACTCATGGTTCAACAATCATCAAACTGCTTCGGGCTGTCAAGCGTGCCCGAAAGCCGGTCTCCAGGGTCCCGCTCGCCGGCGCGGCTCCCGTAGCACTCTCGCACTTCGCCGCGCGGCGCGTCCCTGCAGAGGGCGCCGGGCGCCGGCGTGCCGCCGAAGGCCTTGCCAGTGCGCGGGATGGCGCGCGTGGCGGATCTCCCGCCACACCGGCGCGGCATGGGCACCCGCTATCGCATTTCGCTGCGGCGAAGCGCCTGTGACCTGGCCCACCGGCTCTGCGAGCGCCTCGACTATACCGTTGCTCTCCCGCCGGCGCCCGCCGGCGATCCCCAGCACCGCGCCGACCGCCCCGAGGAACTCACGCCATGTCCACCTTTCTCAAGACCCTGCGCGGCGGTGCCTCCGCCGAAGAGCTCGCCCAGCTCGCGCAACTCGTCAGCCGCCTCGATGCCCAGCGGGCCAGCCTCGAACAGCTGGTGCAGCACGCCGATCGGTCGATCGGGCAGTTGCAGCGGCTGAGCACCCTGGGCGAGCGGGTGAGCACCATCGAGCGGCAGCTCGCGGGGGTCGAGGAGCTGGCGGGCCGCTTCGGTGCGGCGGAGCGGCAGCTCGCCACCCTGGTGGGCACCCGCAACCAGCTCGAGTCGGACCTGGCGGATATCGGGCGGGGCATCGAGCGCACCCGCGGCGACGCGGCGCTGGTACAGGAGCAGGTGGCGCGGACGATGGCGCTCAAGGACGACCTCGCCGGCTTCCTCGCCCTCGAGGGACCGTTCCGCCAGCTGCGGGGCGAGATGGACACCCTCTCCGCCCAGGGCGAGAGCTTCCGCGGCGAGCTGACCCGGCTCCGCGAGCAGCACGAGAAGACCCTCGGCCAGTACAAGGCGGCCAGCGGACGGATCGAGTCATTCGACGGGGACTGGCAGCGCATCGCGCGGACGCTTGGCGAGACCGAGCATCGCATCGCCGGCCTCGAGCAACTGCTCGCCGACCTGGGCCCGATGGCCGAGTCGGTGGCCCAGACCCGGCGGCAGCTCGCCGGCGTCCGCGCCACCGCCGACCAGGTGGGCCAGAAGGTGGCCCTGCTGGACCAGCAGCGGGACCAGATTGACCGCGCCACCGCCAAGCTCGAGCACCTCACCAGCCTGATGCAGCGCGCCGACCAGGGCCTGGAGCGCCAGGCCGACATCACCCGCACCCTCGGCGACCTCCGCGCCGAGCTCGACCAGCTGGCCGAGCATCACTCGGGGATGCACGACCGGACGCTGCTCGTCGCCGAGCGGCTCGATCGGATCGAATCGGGCCAGTCGGCCGCCGATCGCTCCCTCACCCTCCTGCGCGAGGCGCTGGACCAGCACGCCGAGCGGATCCAGCTCGAGAGTCGCGGGATGGAAGGGGTGTCGCAGCGGGTGGGCGACCTGCGCCGCAGCCTCAATGATTGGGAAGGCCGCTTCTCGGCCCTCGCCGCCGGCGCGGAGGCCATCACCGGCGCCGCTGCGCGCGCCGACGCGCTTTCGGCCCAGGTGGGCGAACTGGGCGGCGAACTCGGCCGCATCACCGAGCTGGGGGCCCGGGCGCGCGCCGGCCTCAGTGACCTCGAGCGGCTGGAGGAGAACATCGGCGGGCTGACCGAACGCACCTGCCGGCTGGAGGAGTCCCGCCCGGTGCTGGAGCGCACCGTCCGCGACCTGCAGTCCCTCTCCGCCACCGGCGAGGCCATCCGCGACGCGCTGGAACAGCTGCGCACCGCCCGGCAGGAGATGACCGACACCCGTGGCCGCGTGGAAGGCACCCGCACCTGGCTCGGCGAGGCCGAACGGCAGATGGCGGCCCTCAAGGGCGACCTCACCGGCCTCGACCGCCAGCGCACCCTGCTGGACACCCTGCGGCGCGAGGTGGACCAGCTCGCCGCGTCGCTCAACGTGGTCGAGACCCGGCGCGGGATGGTGGAGGAGGTGCAGCAGCAGCTGGGCGGCGTGTCGCAGCTCGGCGCGTCAATCGAGGAACGGGCGCGCGCGCTCACGGAACGGCTGGCGGGCGCCGAGGACCGGCTCGACACCATGGGCCCGCGGCTGGACGAGGTGAACCGGACGGGGAACCAGCTGGTGAGCGTGAGCGCGGAGCTGCGTGAGATGGAACAGCGGGTCCGGGAGGTGGAGGCGACGGTCGGCGGGGTGGAACACAAGGCGAAGGGGCTGACCCAGCTCTCCGACAAGATGCACGACCTGGCCCGCGAGGTGGAACAGCGGCAGGCGGCGCTCGCCCGCGCGGCCGAGCACCTGGAGCGGGCATCCACCCTCCGGCAGGAATCGGCCGAGGCCGCGCAGCTCCTGGCCACCCGCACCCACGAAATGGACGAGGTGCTGACGCGGGCCGGGGAGCGGCTGCAGGCCACCGAGGTGCTGGCCCGCGAGCTCGACGGCCGCGTGGCCTCGCTCTCCACGATGCAGGAGCGCCTCAACGCCTTCGAGGCCCGCCTGGCCGAATGGCGTGGGGCGGAGCAGCAGCTGGCCCAGGCCATGGAGCAGGCCTCGGTGCGGCAGGCCACCATCGGCGCGCTGCAGGGCGAGATCCGGGCGCTCTTCGAGGTGGCGGAACGCACCCAGGCCGACGCCCGGGCGGTGGTGGAGGCCCACCCGCAGCTGTCGCGCACCCGCGCCGAACTCGACGCGCTGCTCGAGCGGCTGGGCGACGCCGGCGGGATGCTGCGCACGCTGGAGGAACGGCGTCGCCAGCTCGACCGCACGGAGGAGCGGCTGGCTCACGCGGAGCATGCTGGTGAGCGATGTCCGCGCCGCCCTGGAGACGCTGCTGGCCCAGAAAGCCCAGGTGGATCACTTCCTGGAGAAGGCCGCGGCGCTTGCGCTGGAGACCCGACGCGCGGAGGGCCTGCTGGAGACCCTGCGCGAGGAACGGCGGATGACTGACCGGATCCAGGCCTCGCTGGCCGACCTCCGGCGCCGCGACGACGGGGCGGTGGCGCCGGTGGCTTAGCTTCGGCGGGAAGCGGGAAGCGGGAAGCGGGAAGCGGGAAGCGGGAAGCGGGAGGCGGGAAGCGGGAAGCGGTAGCGTGGGGATATCTTCCCTGCTCCGTTTCCCGCTTCCCTTTTCCCGTTTCCCGTCAGTTCACATGACCCCCGCCGACCTCCGGGCCCTCCAGGCCCCGCTCAAGGACCGCTACCGCCACGACCCCGCCAGCGCGCGGGTGACCTCCCGGGCCACCGCCACCCTGGTCCCGGGCACCGTGAGCTGCGACGTGACCATGGGTGGGCAGGTCATCCGCGCGGGCCTCCATCCCGCCACCGGTGGCGACGGCACGCTGCGCTGCTCCGGGGACATCGTCCTCGAGGCCCTGGTGGCCTGCGCTGGCGTGACGCTGAGCGCCGTGGCGATGGCCATGGGGATCCCGATCCGTGCCGGGACCATTCATGCGGAGGGTGACTGGGACGCCCGGGGCACGCTCGGGGTGAGCCGGGAGGTGCCCGTCGGGCTCACGGCCGTGCGGCTCCGGGTGGAGCTGGACAGCGATGCCACGCCCGAGCAGCGGCAGAAGCTGCTGGAACTCACCGAGCGCTACTGCGTGGTGGCGCAGACCCTGGCCCATGGGGTCCGGGTGGGGATCAGCTGAAGAACGCGGGAAGCGGGAAACGGGAAGCGGGAGGTCGCCCTGGTTCCCTTTTCCCTTTTCCCTTTTCCCGTTTCCCTTTTCCCTTCTCCCGCTCCCCGTTTTCTTCCGGCATGCGCACCCGTTTCGCCCCCGCGCCCACCGGCTACCTCCATCTCGGGCACGTCGCCAACGCGCTCACCGTCTGGGGCGAGGCCCGGGCCCGTGGCGCCGAGGTGCTGCTCCGGATCGAGGACCACGACCGGCAGCGCTGCCGGCCGGCGTACGAGGCGGCGCTCCTCGAGGACCTCGAGTGGCTGGGCTTCGTGCCGGACATCGCGCCGCCGGAGGTCTTCCGCCGCGGCCCCACCCCCTACCGCCAGAGTGACAACGGCGCCGCCTATCTGGCGGCCCTCGCGCAGCTGGAGGCGGCCGGGCAGCAGGTGTATGCCTGTGACTGTTCCCGTCAGCAACTGCTCGCCCGCACGGGCGGGGCGACCGCGCGCGATCTCGAGATTCCGTATGACGGGTACTGCCGCGAGCGTGGGCTGAGTCACGGACCGGGCCGGGCCCTGCGCGTCAGATTGCCTGCGGGCACGGAGCACTTCGACGACCTGCGCCTGGGGCCCCAGGCACAGGATCCCGCGACACAATGCGGCGACCTGCCGCTCCGTGACCGCCTCGGCAACTGGACCTACCAATTCGCGGTGGTGGTGGACGACCGGGACCAGGGTGTGGACCTGGTCATCCGCGGGGTGGACCTGCTCGCCTCCACCGGGCGGCAGCGGGTCCTGGCCCGGATGCTCGGCGTCACCATGCCGCCGCAGGTCCTGCATCACCCGCTCATCCGCAAGCCGGGTGGCGCCAAGCTGAGCAAGTCGGACCACGATACCAGCGTGCGTGACCTGCGGGCGCAGGGCCGCACACCGGCCGAGCTCATCGGCCTCGCCCTCGACGGGCTGGGCATTCCCGGGAGGTGTTCGCTTCCGCTCCAGGAGGCACTGAGACTTTTTTCGTCACCCGTCTAACTCTTCGCCGTCTTAGCGGTGCGTCACGCCGCGCTTCACGAACTCCTCATCACGTGGTGCCGCAACATCCTCCGGCGCGCTGTCGAGCCGGACTCGCTGTCATCAAGCACGACACCTGTTGAAAACACTGTTACGGCCAGGGCCTCTAGTCGCGTGGTACGGCCACCGACTGTTGGCTCACAGCGTCGCTGTCGCGGCGCGCTGCGACTGGTGGATTGGCGAAACGGCACCAGTCGTCGAGCAGGGTAGGGATTCGTCGGCGCGCGCACCGGCGGTTCTGAGTCTGCATCACCACGGTGTTTCGCGATGGAAGACAACCGATGCGTTGCCCGAATTCACTCACCCGGCGGGGGACCGCCGTCCTGGTCGCGGTGGTCGCGCTCGCGGCCTGCCAGGCCGAGTCCATCAGCTCGCCGTCCGTGCCGCAGCACCCCGGGGTGGATACCACGGTCACCACCACCGCCATCACGACCCCCCACGAGCCGGCAGGCTTCACCCGGATCGCGGAACACGACTTCACCACCCCGATCGCCAAGAGCTGGAAGGGCCTGGCGGGCCAGGCCGGCTGCTGGGAGCGGAACGGCGGCGGCGGGATGGCGAGCGGCAAGTTCGTGGTGACCTATCCGGTCGGGTTCGCCGACGGCATGACCCCGGCCACCCTGCATGCGGGAAGCACCTGCCAGAACCCCAAGGGCTACACCCAGGTGTACGTGCACATGCTGGGCTTCCTGCCGGGGGACGGCACGCCCTTCTGGAACAACGGCGAGGGCGACAAGCTGCTGTTCTGGCACTTCGGGACCGGGGCCGGCTCGCCGATCCTCAAGTGCTGGGACTACGTGGCCGGCTCCGCCGGGGGCGTGCGCCCCGACTGCACCGTGAACCTGTACGGGAATGGCACCTGGCTGGGTGTGCGCAGCGCGAAGATCACCGCCGGGCAGCCGAATGACATCGAGTGCGTGCTGACGCTCAACACCCCGGGCAAGACCGATGGTTCGGTCAGCTGCTGGATCAACGGGGTGGCAGCGGCCTGGTCGGGCCTGACACTGCGCAGCAGCACCACCACCCTGGTGACCGAGCTCTGGCTGGACTGGACCTACGGTGGGGGTGGGGCGGGCGTGGCGGTGGGCCAGCGGTCGGTGCTCTCGCTCAGCGGGTTCTACGCGAGCGGCCGTTAGCCCTGCGCGCCGAGGCCGGAACGCAGCATGGGGCGCCGCGAACTCCGCGGCGCCCCATGCTGCATGTCCAGCCGCCCGGACCGTCCGCGGGCGGTCCGGGTCCGTCAGTTGCCGGCGGTGCCGGTGAAGATGCCGTGCCGGATGCGCTGGGCCTTGGCGCTCGCCGCCGGGTCGAGGACCAGCCGCTGCTGGGTCAGCACGACCAGGCGCACGGTGCCCGCCAGGGTGAGCTCCTGGTCGCCGCGGCGCACCCGGATGGGCAGGCTGGCCCCGTCCTTGTCGCCGTAGGTGGCGCGGAACTGCTGGAAGGACGGCTCCCCGGTGACCGCGATGTCGCCCAGGGCGAGGAGCAGGTCGCCCGCCTGCACCCCGGCCGCGGCCGCGGCGCCATCGGGCGCCACCATGGTGATCCGGGTGCCGGTGCTGTCGGTGGTGGTGTTGATGCCGAGGCGCGCGGAGCGCATGCTGTCGGTCACGAGCCTGAGCCCGGCGAGGGGCAGCACCGTGTCGTAGGGGAACGGCTCCCGCCCGTCGATGTAGCGGTCGTTGAAGCCGTCGAAGGCCCGCCCGCCGGCAGCGCGGCGCACCGCGCCCCACCACTCCGCGGCCCCGAAGCCCTTGCCCTGCTTGTAGGTGCCGCCGTACACCTCGCGCATCACGGCGTCGAGGCTCTGCCGGTTGTCGCTCGCGTCGCGGATGAGGATGTCGAGCAGGAAGCCGGCGAGGGAGCCCTTGGGATAGTAGAGGTACCCGGTGCCGTCGGTGGGATGGATCCAGGTGGAGAGCGACGCGTCCTCCAGCGCCACCGCCGGCGACTGGTTCACCTGGGCGATCTTGCCGCCGGTGGTCGCGAGGAATCCCGCGGAGTCGATGACGCCCGCCCGGACCATGGTGAGGTCGGCATAGTAGTCGGTGATCCCCTCGCTGACCCAGAGCCAGACGGTGGGCTGCGACACGTCGTAGCGGTAGGGCACCATCTCGGCCGGGCGCAGGCGCTTCACGTTGAAGGCGTGGAACATCTCGTGGGCCGTGACCGAGGCGATCCACTCCTGCCCGATGCCCTCCGGGGTGTAGATGCCGAGGTGGCTGTTCTGGTGCTCGAGCGCGGAGCCGCCGCCGTACTCCTTCGGGAAGACCATGAGGGTGGTGTAGCTGTCGTACGGCGTCTCGCCGAAGACCCGCACCTGGGGCGCGAACAGCGGCCGGTACTGGTCCCAGAAGGCGCTGCGCGCGGCCCCCGCCAGCGCGCCGGCGGGGTAGGTGGCCAGGCGGACGTTGAGGCCGTTGACATTCGCGCTGTCGAGGTCGAACGCGCCCACGAAGAACGGCATGTCCACGAGGTCGTGGTAGCTGCGCTCGCCGTAGCTGCCGTCGGTGCGGCGGTGCATCCCGGTGGCCACCTGCCAGCCTGACTCGGTGCGGACGCGCACGGTCGCCGGGAACTCGAGGCTCCGGCCCTCGGCATAGAAGAAGAGATTGGTGCCGTTGAAGAAGGCGAAGTCCTCCCGGCTCCACGCCATGGCGTTGTCGAGCGAGTCGGCGTACACCATGAAGCGTACCGAGACCTGCTTCGCGCCGCCGGTGCGGATGCGCCAGGTGTCGTAGTCCACCTTGTCCCAGCGCAGCGCCTGGCCCCCGGCCACGGCGCTGAACTCCGAGATCCAGCGGGCGAAGTTGGTCACCTCGTACGCGCCCGGCGTCCAGGTGGGCAGCGAGAGCAGCACGTCGCCGCTGCCCGAGACGTCGAACCGCATCCCGACCTCGAGGCTCCGCCGGGCGGCGGTCTCGCGGGTGAAGCTCACGTCGTAGGTGACGTTGGTGATCGGGGCGCTGACGGCCGGCGCCCCGGCGGTGAGGGCAAGCAGGGCAAGACTGGCAAGCATGACGCGGGAATCCTGGGAAAGGGGTCGCCCCCTAGACGGCCGGGGGCGGGAATTGGTTGCAGGGCCCGGAACGCGCGCGGGGCCCCCGGTCGGACCGGGGGCTCCGCCACGAGGCCCGTCGCCTTAGTGGCCGGCGGGCGGGGCCGCCGGGGCCGGGGACGGCGCGGCGGGCGGGCCCCATTCCCCCTCCCACTTGGCCATGGCCGCCGAGGCCAGGCAGTTGCCGAGGAGGTTGACGGAGGTCCGGGCCATGTCCATCAGGGCGTCCACGCCCAGGATCACGGCGATGCCCTCGAGCGGGAGCTGGAAATGGGTCAGGGTGCCCGCCAGGATCACCAGCGAAGCCCGGGGGACCGCCGCCACCCCTTTGCTCGTGAGCATGAGCGTCAGCATCATGAGGATCTGGGTGCCGATCGGCATGTCCACCCCGGCGGCCTGCGCCACGAACACCGACGCCACCGCCAGGTAGAGGGTGGAACCGTCGAGGTTGAACGAGTAGCCGGTGGGCAGCACGAAGGAGACGATCCGCTTGGGGACCCCGAACTTCTCCATGTTCTCCAGGGCCAGGGGCAGGGCGGCTTCCGAGGAGGCGGTGGAGAACGCGATCAGCCACGGTTCCTTGGCCCAGCGCCAGAACTCGCGGATCGGGATCCGGAAGAGCAGCGCCACCGGCACCAGCGCCACCAGCACGAACACGACCAGCGCCCCGTACAGCGTGCCCACCAGCTGGGCCAGGTTGCCGAGCACCCCGAGGCCGTTCCGCCCCACCGTCACCGCCACCGCGGCGCCGATGCCGAAGGGCGCGAACAGCATCACCACCCCGGTGAACTTGAACATCACCTCCGACACGCCCTCGAGGAACGAGAGCACGGTCTGCTTGTGGGCGCTCTTCACCTGCGCCAGCCCGATGGCGAACAGGATCGCGAAGAACACGATCTGCAGCACCTCGTTCTTCGCCGCGGCCTCGAAGAAGCTCGCCGGCACGGTGTGCTCGAGCACGCTGGCCAGGGTCGGGGTGTTGCTGGTGAACTGCTGCACCTGGGTGGAGTCGACCTGGACATTGAGGTCGATGCCGACGCCGGGGCGGGTGTAGTTGACCGCGATCAGCCCGATGGCCAGCGCGACCGTGGTGACGACCTCGAAGTACACCAGGGACCGGAAGGCCAGCCGTCCCACCCGCTTGAGGTCATCGCCGTGCCCCGCGATGCCCACCACCAGGCTCGCGAAGACCAGCGGGGCGACGATCGACTTGATCATCCGCAGGAAGATGGAAGACAGCGGCTGCAGCCAGGGGGTGAGGTCGGTGGCGGTCCAGACCGAATGATCGAAATGGCCGAGGATCACGCCCACGGCCATGGAGATGACGATCCACCACGTCAGGGTGATGCGCCGGAGGAAGGCGAACATGAGCCCGGGAGGGTAAGGGGAATTGGCCAGGGGACGACGGGAAGCGGGAAACGGGAATGGGGAAAGGGAACCGGCCCACTGGGCCGACGGCGCCCGTGACTCGCCGGACATAAGATGTCACCTGAGGTTCCCGGCCGCCACCGTGCCGATGCTCGACAGCCCGCTTCCCGTTTCCCGCTTCCCGCTTCCCCCCTATTCTCCATCCAACCCGTTGCCGGGACGACCATGCCCATCGACTACCTCCGCCGGAGCCTCAACGCGCGCGTCTACGACGTGGCCATCGAGAGCCCGCTCGAGGCCGCGCCCACGCTGAGCGCCCGGCTGGGCCACCGGGTGCTGCTCAAGCGGGAGGACATGCAGCCGGTGTTCTCCTTCAAGCTGCGCGGCGCCTACAACAAGATGGCCGTCCTCCCGGCCGCGACCCTCCGTCGCGGCGTCATCGCGGCCTCCGCCGGCAACCACGCCCAGGGCGTGGCGCTCGCGGCCCAGCGGCTGGGCTGCCGCGCGGTGATCGTCATGCCCGTGACCACGCCACGCATCAAGGTGGAGGCGGTCCGGGCCCGCGGGGCCCGGGTGGTGCTGCACGGCGATACCTACGACGAGGCCGCGGCCGAGGCGCGGCGCCTCGAGCGGGCAAAGGGCTACGCCTTCGTGCACCCGTACGATGATCCCGACGTGATCGCGGGGCAGGGCACCGTGGGCCTCGAGATCCTGCGGCAGGCCCCGGCCGACCTGCACGCGGTGTTCGTGGCCGTGGGTGGCGGCGGGCTCATCGCGGGGGTGGGCGCCTGCCTGAAGGCGGTCCGGCCCGGGGTCCGGGTGATCGGCGTCGAGCCGGTCGACGCCGACGCGATGGCCCGCTCGCTCCGGGCCGGCCGGCGGGTGACGCTCGACCAGGTGGGGCTCTTCGCCGACGGGGTGGCGGTGAAGCGGGTGGGGGCCGAGCCATTCCGGCTGGCGCGCCAGGTGGTGGACGAGATGATCCTGGTGGACACCGACGCGATCTGCGCCGCCATCAAGGATGTCTTCGAGGAGACCCGCAGCATCCTCGAGCCGGCGGGGGCGCTCGCGATCGCCGGGGCCAAGGCCTGGGCGGCTCGGCACCGCGGGCCCGCGCGGACTGTGGTGGCGATCGCCTGCGGGGCCAACACCAACTTCGACCGGCTGCGCTTCGTGGCCGAGCGGGCCGAGGTGGGCGAGGCGCGCGAGGCGATCCTGGCGGTGACCATTCCCGAGCGGCCCGGCAGCTTCCGTCGTTTCTGCGCCGCCATCGGCCCGCGGAGCATCACCGAGTTCAATTACCGCATGGGCGATCCCGACCGGGCCCACGTGTTCGTGGGGCTCGAGGTGCAGGGCCGGCCCGAGGCGCGGCGCATCGCCGCCACGCTGCGGCGCCGCGGCTTCCCCACGCTGGACCTCAGCGCCAACGAGATGGCCAAGCTGCACCTGCGCCACCTGGTGGGCGGGCACGCGCCGCAGGCCCGGCACGAGGTGCTCTACCGGTTCGAGTTCCCGGAACGGCCCGGCGCGCTGCTGCGCTTCCTCGACGCCATGCGCTCGGACTGGAACATCAGCCTGTTCCACTACCGGAACCACGGCGCGGATTCGGGGCGGGTGCTGGCGGGGATGCAGGTCCCGCCCGTCGAGGCCCGCGCCTTCCGGCGGTTCCTCGACGAGCTGGGCTACCCGTGGGTGGAGGAGACGCGGAACCCGGCCGCGCGGCTGTTCCTGGGCTAGACCAGGACCGCGGCCTTCTTCTCGATGACGGCGAGCAGCGACGCGAAGGACGCCGCGAAGGAGGTCACCCCCTCGGACTCGAGGATCGGGGTGACGTGGTCGAGGTTGATGCCCTGCCGCGCCAGGTCGGCGAGCACCGCGGGCGCGGCGGCGATGGCCTCGTGGATGCGGCGGGCCGGCTGGCCGTGGTCGCGGTACGCGGCGAAGGTGGCCGGCGGCAGGGTGTTGACCGTGCGGTCGCCGATCAGCGCCTCGACGTAGTAGACGTCGGGGAGGCTCGGGTCCTTGGCGCTGGTGGACGCCCACAGCGGCCGCTGCACCATGGCCCCCACCGCCGCGAGTGCGCGCCACCGCGGGGTGGCGAACAGCTCCTCGAACGCCTGGTACGCCAGCGCCGCGTTGGCGATCGCCGCCTTGAACCCCGGCACTTTGCCGTCCACCCGGCTCACGAAGAAGCTCGCCACCGACGCGATGGCGCCAATCGGCCGCCCCGCCTTGTGCCGCTGCTCCAGCCCCGCCATGAACGCCTCGACCACCTCGCGGTAGCGCGGCACCCCGAACAGCAGGGTGACGTTCACGTTGATGCCCTGGGCCAGGCAGTGGGTGATCGCCGGGAGCCCCTCGCGGGTGCCGGGGATCTTGATCATCACGTTCGCCCGCTCCACCTGGTGCCACAGCCGCTCGGCCTCGCGGATGGTGCCCTCGGTGTCGTGCGCCAGCGTGGGCGAGACCTCGATCGAGACCAGCCCGTCGAACCCGCCGGACTCCTCGTACACCCCGCGGAAGAGGTCGCACGCGGCCCGCACGTCGGCGACCGCCAGCGCCTCGAAGATCTCCGCCGGGGTGCGCCCCTCGCCCGCGAGCCGGCGGATGTCGGCGTCGTACAGGTCGCTCCCCGCGACGGCCTTCTCGAAGATCGTGGGGTTCGTGGTCATGCCCCGCAGGCCGTCCTCGCGGATCAGCCGGGCCAGCTCGCCCGAGGCGATGAGGTCGCGGGTGATGAAGTCGTACCAGGGGCTCTGGCCGTGCTCGCCCAGGCGGCGGAGGGGATTGCTCATGAACGCACCCGTGTGACCGCGGCGATGATGCCGTCGGCGGTGAACCCGAATTCCGTGAAGAGGCGGTCCGCCGGGGCAGACGCGCCGAAGTGGTCGATCCCGATGATCTCGCCCCACTCCCCTACCCAGCGGTGCCAGCCGAAGCTGGCCGCCGCCTCGACGGCCACCCGCGCCCGCACCGCCGCCGGCAGCACCGCCTCGCGATACTCGGCGGGCTGCGCCGCGAACAGCTCCCACGACGGCAGCGACACCAGCCGCGCCGCGACGCCCGACGCGTGCAGCCGCTCCACCGCCGCCAGGGCCACGTGCACCTCCGCGCCCGTGGCGAGGACGATCACGGTGGGGGCGCCGCCCGGGGCGTCGAGCAGCACGTACCCGCCCCGCGCCGCGCCCGCCGCCGGCGCGTACCGGCTGCGGTCGAGGACCGGGAGCTTCTGCCGCGAGAGCACCAGCACGGTGGGCCCGTCGGCGCGGCGCACCGCGGCCTTCCAGGCCTCCACGGTCTCGGTCGCGTCGGCCGGCCGGATCACGGTGACGTTCGGCGTGGACCGGAGCATCGCGAGCTGCTCGATCGGCTGGTGGGTCGGGCCGTCCTCGCCCAGGCCGATCGAGTCGTGGGTGCCGATGTAGATGACCGGGAGCTGCATCAGCCCCGCGAGCCGGATCGACGGCTTGCAGTAGTCGGTGAAGATCAGGAAGGTGCTGCCGAAGGGCCGGATCCCGCCGTGCGCCGCCATCCCGTTGAGGCAGGCGCCCATGCCGTGCTCGCGCACGCCCCAGTGGACGTTCCGGCCGGTGCCGGTGGCCGAGAAGCTGCCGCCGCCCTTGATGTCGGTGCCGGTGCTCTCGGCCAGGTCGGCCGAGCCGCCCATGAGGTTCGGGAGCTTCGCCGCCAGCGCGTTGAGCACCTTGGCCGAGGCCTGCCGCGTGGCCAGCTGGCCGTCGGCGGGGGTGAAGGTGGGGAGCCCGTCGTCCCAGCCCGCGGGGAGCGCGCCCGAGAGCCACTG
>JBGAPX010000070.1:0-19579 GCA_044221045.1 Gemmatimonadales bacterium | reverse complement strand
CGCCAGTACGGCGGGCTCAACCCGGCGACCTTCGCCGAGGCCCGGCTCAACGACGGCGGGGTAATCATCCGGCGCGGCGTCGGTGCCTTCGGCGCCTGGCCCGCGTTGCCGGACTCGGTGTTCGCGCCGCGGACGGGCAAGCAGATCACGCTGTTCAGTCCCGACCGCAAGGGCTACAAGAACCCGCGGACCTTCAAGGCCGACCTCGAGGTGTCCCGGGCGATGGCCTCGGGCCTGGTGGTCCGGGCCTACGGCGGGTACCACCACACCGACTTCCTGCTGCGCCGGACCGACCTCAATATCCTCCCCGGTCCCACGGGGCTGACGCAGGAAGGCCGGCCCGTCTACGGCACCCTCGTGCAGGACGGCGGCATGGTGGTGGTCACGCCAGGCACTAACCGGGCGATCGCGGGGTTCGACCTCGTCTCGGCGATGTCGTCCACCGGCTTCCAGGATCACTACGAGGCGGGCGTCTCCATCGGCCGCGAGGCGGCGGTGGGCCTGTCCGTCGTCGCGAGCTACACCTTCTCCCGGACGCGCGACAACTGGCTCATCAGCTGGACCGGCGATCCGAGTGACGCGCTGTCCCCGTTCCCGGAGGAGCCGATCGGCAACGAGTGGGCGGAAGGGGTGTCGGACTTCGACCTGCCCCACCGGGCCACCCTGCTGGCCAGCTGGCGCAGCGCGGGCTCGGTGCCGGTCACGCTGGCGGCACGGTACCGCTTCCGCTCCGGCCTCCCCTTCACGCCCGGGTTCCGCCCGGGCGTGGACGCCAACGGCGACGGCTCCGGACGCAACGATCCGGCGTTCGTCGATGATGCCATCCCCGGCCTGAGCCAGGTCATCGGGAACAACGGCTGCCTGGCCGAACAGGTCGGCCACATGGCCAAGCGGAACAGCTGCCGCGCCGACGCCAACCACGCGCTCGACTTCAGCACCGCGGTGGGACTGCCGCTGCGCTCCCTCGGCGGCCGGGCAGAACTGACCGTGGACGTGCTGAACCTCGTCTCCACGCCGGTCGGTGTGGTGGATCGCGCCCTGGTGCTCATCGACCCGGCCGGGACCCTCACGACCGACCCCCAGGGCAACGTCACCCTGCCGCTCATCGCCAATCCGCGGTTCGGCAAGCTTCTGAGCCGCCGCACGGAGCCCCGGATGGTCCGGTTCGGCCTCCGGCTCGCGTACTGATCGAGGCCCCTATGCCGCGCATGATTCGCACCTCCTTCCGGTCGGGGCTCCTCCTGGCCGCCGGTCTGTTCGCCGGGACTGCCTGCGGGAACAGCGGGGACGGCCTCGGCATCACGCCCCCCGGCAAGCGGTCCGTGGTGGGCCAGCTGTTCGTGGACCGCGACTTCAACGGCCAGCTGACCCAGGCCGACACCCTGGTGCCAGGGCTGCGGGTGTTCCTGCTGGTGGCCGGCGGCCAGAGCGACACCGTGGCGGTGGACACGACCGACGCCAATGGCGCCGTGGGCTTCGACGACATCCCGTTCGGGCCGTACACCGTCTCGGTCGACTCGGTGCCCGCCCTGGGTGATTCCCTGCGCACCTTCCTCACGCCCACCTCCGTCCAGGTCGACGCCTCCGGGACCACGCCGCTCTTCGCCATCCGGCTGGGCTTCCCGACGGTCAACGTGGCGGGGGTGCGGGCCAGCGCCGCAGGCCGGCGCGTGGTCACGACGGGGACGATCCTCGCGGGCCAGCAGTCCTTCGGCGACACCAGCGCCTACCTCCGCGATACCGGCGCCGCCCTCCGGCTCACCAACGCCCAGGTCACGGTGGGGAACTTCGTGGCCCCCGGCGACTCGGTCCGGGTCCTCGGCACCGTGGCGGTGCGGAATGGCCAGCCGGTGCTGGACAGCGCGCGGATCGTGCTCCTGCGGCCTGGTACCGCGGCGCCGTCCGCCGACACCGTCACCACCGCCGAGGCCGCGGCGGCCCTGGCCGGGGCGCGGGACGCCGATCTGGTCCGCATCCAGGCGTCGAGCGTGACCGACTCCGCCACCGCCGGCGCTGACTACACGGTGACGGTGGACGATGGCACGGGCCCCCTGGTCGTGGTGCTGGACTCGGTACAGGGGATCCCGCCGACCGCCGTGGTGCCCGGGGATTCCCTCCGGGTCAACGGCGTCCTGGTGCCCACCGGTGGCGGGACCTGGCGCCTCAAGCCCAGGGTCCAGGCCGACCTGACGGTCTACTAGCCGCCGTGCGGCCCAACCAGCGCGAGGAGAGCCGACGGTGAGTGAACGCCGCAGCCTGTCGCCCCAGCAGTCACTGCTCTGGCGGATGTTCGCCGTGCTCGGGCTGGCCTTTCTGCTCGTGGGGCTGGTTAATGCCGGGACACTCTGGTTCCCCCTGGACCTCGGAGAGTCGGAGTGGGAACTGGGCACCTCCAGCACCTTCTTCGACACCTTCCCGGTCCTCGGGCTCGGGCTCGGCTTCCTGGCGGCGAGTTCGGTGGCCCTGGGCCGGAAATGGACTGCCCGCTCGGTGGCCGCGGTGAGCATTCTGGTGGCCGTGTTCATGTGGCTGGCGTTCGCCCTCTACGTCACCGTGGTGCCGCTGGCGCTCCGGGTGATCGACAATCCGATCGCCCTGACCCCGATCAAGAAGGCGGCGGCCAAAACGCTGGTGCAGGCGGTGATCTATCCTTTTGCACTCCTGTGGGTCGCCGGGGCCGCCTGGCGGGTCACGCTCCGGCGCCGCGGGAGCAGTTGAGCAGCGCGGAGTTGTTGTTGTGTCACGACAACAAGTCACTTCCGTCCACCTGACACGCTCCTCGATCAGCTTCTCCAAGTTGTTGTAAAATAACATCTTAACCGAGGCTGTCCGCGCCTTCGCTTCTGGCCCGAACCCTGCTCATGACAGGGACGAGGCCAATGGGAGCCGGACAAGGCAGAAATGACCGGTTCCCGAATCCTGATCAAGTCGGACGAGAAAAACCGCTCCACCCTCGACCCCAATCCGGAGTCCGGGTGGTACCTGCTCGGGGGGATCGGGCTGGTCTTCGCGGTGGTGGCGCTGGCCGACCTGGTGCTGGCCTGGTATCCCCTGCAGTTCGGGGACGCGGAATGGGAGTTCGGGACCGTCACGACGGTCCTGGGTGGGATGCCGCTGCTGGCGATGGGACTCGCATTGGGTTTCGGCGCGGCGGTGGCGCGGGGCAGGCTGGCGATGGTGCGGCTGCTGGCGGTGGCCTTCGGCATACTGGCCCTGCTGCTCCTGGGGATCCTGGCGCTCTACGCCGGGACGATCACCACCGCACTCGCGACGATCCAGCCCGAGCTGAAGCCCGGCTTGCAGAAGGCGATCCTCAAGACGGTAACGCAGGGGGTGCTCTACCCCGCGGCCTTCCTCTGGATCGCGATCACCGGATGGAAGCACGCCCGACCGGGCGTGAAGCCATAGTTCACCAATTGACGAGGAAGTCACAATGAAGACCGGCCGGTTCGTCGCCCTCCTGGGCAGCCTCACGCTGGCGCTCCCCGCGGCGGTGCATGCCGATGGGTTCCGGAGCTACCGCGTGTGCGGCGGCGATCAGTTCGCCACCTGCGCGGCAGTCAACATCAGTGTCGTGGGCTCGAACGTCACCGTGCGGCTCTGGAACCTGAGCGGCAACGCCGCCGGGACCTGGGGTCACGGCGCGGGCACCCACGCCGGGACCGTGTTCAACGGCATCGGGTTCTACAACACCACCGGCGCCTCCGCGGTCCTCGGCTCGCTGTCCGTGAATGGGCCGGCCATGGCCGGGACCACCCCGGGCAGCTGGAAGCTGACCAACAACTCCCGCGTCAACTTCGGCGTGGACTTCCGGGTCGGCTCCCAGGGCAGCAACAACATGGACAACGGCGTGGCCAGCGGCTGTGGCGCCAGCGGCGCGTACCCGAGCGGGGTGGACCTCTACTCCAACCCGTGCACCTCGGTCACCGGCAACACCGGTGACTGGGTGACCTTCAGCTTCAAGATCTCGGGCAACTGGGATCCGAACAACTCGGACATCGTGATCCGCGGCATCAACGGCCCCACCGGCAACGCGACCGAGTGCTGGACCGGGAGCACCCCGGCCGGGACCCCGAGCAACTGCACCACCATCACCCCCGAGCCGGTCTCCATGACGCTGCTCGCGACGGGTCTGGCCGGGATCGGCGGCGCGGGGGCCCTCCGCCGCCGGAAGCAGAAGCAGAACGCCGCCTAAGCACTCCCGCAGTCACTTGGTGAACTGGCCCCGGGGTTCGTCACCCCGGGGCCGCTGCGTTTGGGGCCTGAAGCTTGCCTGCAACTGGCCCCACATGCGTAACTTACGGCAGGTATGACCGGCATTCTCGCAGGACCGTTGCTTCCCGCCACACCGGGCGCCCCCCACCTCTTCACGGTGGACGTCGAGGACTATTTCCAGGTGGTGGCCTTCGAGGCGGTGGTGGACCGCGCCCGGTGGGGCGAGTACGCCAGCCGGGTCGAGGCCAACACTGACCGCCTGCTGGAGTTGCTCGAGCGTCGCGGCGTCCGCGGGACGTTCTTCACCCTGGGCTGGGTGGCCCAGCACCACCCGGGCGTCATCCGCCGGATCGCCGCCGCCGGGCACGAAGTGGCATCGCACGGCCAGTGGCATCGCCGGGTCACCACCCTCACGCCGGAAGAATTCCGGCAGGATCTCCGGGAATCGAAGGCCCGCCTGGAGGACGTGAGTGGCCAGCCCTGTCTCGGCTTCCGGGCGCCATCGTTCTCCATCATCCCGGGCCATGAGTGGGCCTTCGACGTCCTGCTCGAGGAGGGCTTCCGCTACGACTCGAGCCTGTTCCCCATCCGGCGGCCGGACTACGGCTATCCCGGGGTGCCGGACGTACCCTTCCTCATCCCCCGGCCCGCCGGCACCCTCCTCGAACTCCCCCTGGCCACGCTCCGATGGATGGGGCTGACGATTCCCGCGGCCGGCGGTGGCTATCTGCGCCAGTTTCCGCTGGCCCTGCTCCAGCACGCCTTCCGGCAGCACGCGGCGCGCGGGGCCTCGGCGATGTTCTACATCCATCCCTGGGAGTACGACGTGGAGCAGCCCCGGCTGCCGTGCGGCCGGGTCACGGCCCTGCGACACTACCGCAACCTCGATCGAACCTGGCCCCGGATGGAGTCGCTGCTCGGCGAGTTCCGCTTCACCAGCGTGGCCGAACGGTTCGGATTGGTGGCCGGATGCGGGGCGCCGGCCGGGGGTGCGCGATGAGCGTGGTGGTGGCGCCGTACACGGGCACGGCGGCGGCATGGGATGCCTTCGTCGCCGCCCAGGAAGGCTGGACCCACTTCCATCGCTATGGCTGGCGGGACGTGTTCGCCAGCGTGTTCGGGCACGAGTGCTTCTACCTCGAGGCCCGCGAGGCGGACGGCCGCCTGGCCGGCGTGCTCCCGCTGGTGCGGGTGAAGAGCCTGCCGTTCGGCCATTACCTCGTCTCGCTCCCGTTCGTGAACTATGGCGGGCCGCTGGGCAGCGAGGCGGCGGTCCGCGCCCTGGTTGACTGGGCGGCGGATCGGGCCGCGCGCGACGGTGTGAAGCTGCTCGAGCTGCGTAGCCGCCGGGCGCTGCCGCTCGACCTCCCGGCGTCCCACCGGAAGATCACCGTGGTGCTCGACCTCCCGGCCAGCCCCGACCAGCTCATGAAGAGCTTCGAGGCCAAGCTCCGCGCGCAGGTTCGCCGCCCGGGCAAGGAAGGCATCACCGTCCGCTTCGGGCCCGACCAGGTGGGCCCCTTCTACCAGGTCTTCGCCCGGCACATGCGCGACCTCGGTACCCCCACCCAGTCCCGGCGACTGTTCGAGCGCATCGTCGAGGTGTTTCCGGATACCTGGGTCGGGTGCGCCTGGCTGGGCGACGTGCCCGTCGCGGGTGGGGTGGGCTTCGTCTGGGGCCGGGAATTCGAGATGACCTGGGCCAGTTCACTCTACGCCTACAACAAGCTGTCACCGAACATGGGACTTTACTGGGCCTTCATGGAGCGCGCCTGCCGCGAGGGGCTGGCCGTGTTCAACTTCGGCCGCTGCTCGCCGGGCGCCGGGACGCACCGGTTCAAGAGCCAGTGGGGCAGCCGGGACGAGCAGCTCTGGTGGTACCAGGTGGCGCGCGATGGTGGTGAGGCGGCCACGCCCTCCCCGGACGCCGGCGCGTACGCGTGGGGACCCCGGGTCTGGCGGAAGCTGCCGCTGGGCCTCGCGACCGCTCTCGGTCCGCACATCGTCCGGGGGATTCCCTGACATGACCGTGCCGTCCGTCCTCACCGCGGTCCCCGCCGGCGGGCCCCCATCGCCGACCCCGCCACGTTCCGGGGTGGATCGTGCGCTTCGGGAACGCATCGCCGCCCGCCTCCGCCCCCATCGGGCTGCGCTGGTCTCGCGGTGGTACGAGCACCAGTTCGATCCAGCGCTCGCGGCTCGCTATGCCATCGCCGGCCTCAACGGTGCCGATCCCGGGGAACTGCGCCAGCGGTACGTCGGCCCGCTGTTCGACCTCCTGCTGGCTGCACTCCCGGAAGACGATGGCCCGCTGGCGGACGTGTACCTCGACGAGCGCCGCCGGTACGCGCCGCATCTGCAGGCGCCGGAGGTGCTCCAGGCGTACTTCGCGGAGGTGCTGCCGCGGGACGCCGACGCCCTCCTCGACCGGCTCCAGGGCGAGGAGCGCGAGGCGATGCTGCGCTGGCTCGAGGCACTGCACCAGCCCCTCCTGGCGCCCGTGGCCGGAAGCCCGCTCCGCGTCCTGGCGCTCGGCGATTGCCTGCTCGGCGAGGTTCGGGTCTTCCTCCTCGGTCATGCCCGGCGGTCGGGCTGGGCGGTGGACCTGCGGCAGCTCTACTTCAGCGCGCCGCAGGGCCGCGCCCTGGGGACCGACGAGGCCACCGGCATGCTGGCGCGGTTCCCCGCCGACCTGGTGGCGATGAGCTTCCTCTCCTACGAGGGCATTCCGCCGTACGCGGCGCTGCTGCGCGACGCTAATCGGCTGGGGCGTGGCGAGGTCGGCCCACGCGTCGCGGGGATCCTGGGCATGGTGCGGGGCTACGTCGAGGCGCTGCGGGCGAAGACCGACGTCCCGTTCCTGCTCCACAACGCCTCGGGGCTGCCGCTCACCGGCTGGCGCCGGCGCCTGGGGTTCCTTCCGCCCCTCTCCACCGGGCGCCGGCGCGTGCTGGCCGAGCTCAACGAGGGGCTGGCCGCGCTCGCGGCCGGGTTGCCGAACGTCATCCTCATCGATGAGGCGGGGGTGGTGGCCCGGCACGGGGCGCGCGAGGCCTCGCGCCCGGTGGTCTCCGCGAGCGTGGTGCCCGACTCGTTCTTCCATGCCGCGCGGCTCGGCCAGTTCCTCGTCGAGCCCTACGCGGACGTCCTCGATTCCTACCGGGCGCTGGCACGCACCAAGGTGCTGTGCGTGGACTTCGACAACACGCTCTGGGAGGGCGTGATGGCCGAGGGGCCGGTGCGGCAGCTCCCGGAGCGGCAGCAGCTCCTGCGGCGCCTCAAGGAGGCTGGCATCCTGCTGGTGGCGGTCAGCAAGAACGACCCGGCCAGCATCCGGTGGAGCGAGCTGGCGCTCACGCCCGACGACTTCGTGCTGCACAAGATCAACTGGGACCTCAAGGCCCAGTCGATCCGCGCGGCCGCGGAGCAGCTCGACCTCGGCCTGGACAGCTTCGTGCTCCTCGATGACAACCCGGTGGAGCGCGAACTGGTGGAAGCCCAGCTGCCGAAGGTCCGCGCACTCGACAGTCTCGAACCACGGACCTGGCGCTGGCTGGAGCGGGTGCAGGCGTTCCCCAACACCCGGGAGACCGCCGAAGCACGACAGCGGACGGAACTGTACCGCCAGCAGGCCCTGCGCAAGGAGGCGCTGGCCGGGGAGGTGGACTACCCCGCCATGATGGCCTCGCTTGGCCTGGTGGCTGAATTCGGCCCGGTCACCCCGCGGGACCTCGACCGGGTAACGGAGCTGGTGCAGCGCACCAACCAGTTCAACACCACGACGATCCGCTACGGCCGGCAGGCCTTGCAGGACATGCTGCAGTCCCCGTCGCATGCGGTCTACGCCGCCAACCTCGCCGACAAGTTCGGGACCGTCGGTCTGGTGGGGGTGGTGATCGTCGAGCGGCAGGCCGCGCGCGTCATCCTCGACTCCTTCATCATGAGCTGCCGGGCCATGGGGTTCGAGCTGGAGCGGCTGATGCTGGCCCTGGTGCGCGAGGCCGAAGGGCCGGCGCGCGAGGTGGTGGGGCGCTTCGTGCCCACCGACCGCAACGGGCCGGCGAGCGGGCTGTACGCCGGGCAGGGCTTCGAGCCGGCGGGACCCACTGAATGGCGGCTGCCGGCCGGCGCCCCTGGGCCGGAACGGCCGGCGTGGTTCACCGTGCGGCCGCGCGGCTCGTGAGGCACCTCCCCCTGGCCGAAGGTCACCCGTGAGCATCGGCCGGCGGCCGCCCGTTGCCTCGCCGGTGCCGTTCCGCGGGTTCGGCCTGGGTCTCGGTACCGCCCTCGTTCCGGCGCGCCGCCGACGGGCCGAGGCGGCCATCCACGCCTGGCTGCAGGAACGCTTCGCCGCCCGCGCCGCCGTCCTGCTGAGCAGCGGCACCGCCGCCCTGACGGAGGCCCTCACGCTCGCGATCGAGGCCACGGGCCGCCGCCGGGTCGCGTTGCCGGCCTACGGCTGCTTCGACCTGGCCACGGCGTGCGATGGCGCGGGCGTTGAGGTGGTGCTCTACGATCTCGATCCCGCCACCCTCGGTCCCGCGTGGGACTCACTGGCCCGCGCCGTGGACCAGCGCACCGCGGCGGTGGTGCTGGTGCACCTGTTCGGAGTGCCGGTGGACGTGGCGCGCGTCCAGGCCACCGCCCACCCGGCCGGGGCCGTGGTGATCGAGGATGCCGCCCAGGGCATCGGAGGCAGCATCGGGGGGCGTCCACTCGGTGGTCACGGAGACTTCTCCGTCCTCAGCTTCGGGCGAGGGAAGGGCCTGACGGCCGGTGGTGGTGGCGCGCTGCTCGCGCACCAGCCCGGGCTCGCCGATCGCCTGGCGGCGGCGCGCGCGCCTGCGGGTGGACGCGGGCTGGCGGGTCTGGCCGTGTCCCTGGCGCAGTGGTCCCTGGGTCGGCCGGGGTGGTACTGGTTGCCCTCCAGCTTGCCATTCCTCGGGCTCGGCGAAACGCCGTATCACCCTCCCGCTCCCACGATGACGTTGTCGGCGGCGGGCCACGGCCTGCTCTCGTCCGCCATCACGGTGGAGCCGCAGGCTTCCGAGCATCGGCGCGCGATCGCGGCAGAGCTCCGGGCTTCCCTCGCGGGGTGTGCTGAGATCATGCTTCCCGCCGTCACCGCAGGCGGCGTCGCGGGATACCTCCGGTTCCCGGTGCTGGCTTCCCCTGCGCTCAGTTCGCGGCTCCGAGCGGGCCGGGTCCGTGACGAGGGGATCCTGCCCGGATACCCACAGGCGTTGTGCGACCTGCCCGGCTTCCGGGAGCGGCAGGTCTCGGGCTTCGGGGATTATGCGGGTGCGAGGTCGCTGGCCGCCGGGCTGTTCACCCTGCCGACCCACCGCTGGACCCGGGTGGGGCGGGTGGCGGGGCTGGTCTGCCGCTCCCGATGAGGCTGGAGTTTGCACCGGAGATGCCGAAACTAAGCTGTAGTTGTAACTTGACTTAGGGTTGATTTGCCGCGCTCGGCCGAGGTCGGCAGCGGTCCTTGTTCGGGGAAATGTGATCGCGGTCCGCGATCCCGCCGCCCAGGCCGGGTAGCTTGGAGGATCTCCCTACATGGGCTCGTCCGCCCGCCACACGGCAGTCCGGGCCGGCCTTGGGTCACGCCAACCACTCAGCTGTCTGCGAGCGCGTATGCCTGCGCATCTGGTCACCTGCGATCCTCGTCCCCGGATGCTCTCCCGGGCCCTCTTGATCGGCGTCGTCGCCGTGCTCGGCGCGTGCACCGCGGAATCGCGGGTGGGAACCACGCCACCGCCGCCCAACCAGCCGCAGCTCGTGGTCGCGCCGTCGGTGGTCAACTTCCAGTACGCGCTGGGTGGGACCGCGCCGGCGCCTGTCGCCGTGAACGTCACCGGCAACGGCGGCAACGTGACCGGGCTGCAGGTCGGCACCATCCTCTATAACCCGATTTCCTCCGGGTGGCTCTCGGCCGACTATGCCGGCGGGGCTTCCAGCACGCCGACTACCATCGTCCTGACGCCCAATCCGCCGCCGGACCTGACCCCGGGGACCTATGTGGCGTCGGTACCGGTGCAGTCCACGGTGGCCGGGGTGCAGCCGCAGTACGTGCTCGCGACTCTCACCATTGACTCCATCCCCGTGGTGGAACTGTCTCCTGACACCGTCCTCATGGCGGCGACGGTGGGCGGCGCGAGTCCCTCCGCCCAGACGGTGCAGGTGGTCAACGGCGGGGGCCTGACGCTCTCCGGCCTGTCGGTCGGCACCATCGGGTACAGCGGGGCGCAGAGTGGCTGGCTCGCCGCCAGCCTCAACCAGGCCACGGCGCCGGCGACCGTCACCCTGCAGGCCGCCACCACGGCGCTGCCCGCGGGGACCTACGTGGCCCAGGTCCCGATCCGGTCCAGCCTGGCCGGCGTCGCGCCCGATACGATCACCGTGAGCGTGGGCGTCGGCGCGCTGCCGACCCCGCCCTCGATCGCACTCTCGCCGAGCAACCTCGCGATGTCGGCGACGGTGGGGGGCGCCAACCCCTCGCTGCAGCTCGTCGGCATCTCGAACGGGGGCGGCGGCACGCTCTCGGGTCTGGCGCTGGGCGGCATCACCTACGTGAGCGGGACCGGCGGCTGGCTCACGGCGACGGTGAACGGCACCACCGCGCCGACCACCGTGAATGTCCAGGCCGCCACCGGCCTGCTGGCGGTGGGCAGCTATGTCGCGGACGTGCGGATCTCGTCGAGCCTTGCTGGCGTGGCAAGCAGGACCTTCCGGGTGACCTTCACCGTCGGCGCGGGCACGTCGCCGCCGCTGATCAATGTGGCGCCGTCTGCCATCCCGCTGGCGGCCACCGAGGGTGGGGCGAGTCCCGCGCCCGCGACGGTGGCGGTGTCCAACGGTGGCGGGGGTGCGCTGAACCTGCTTGCGCTGGGCACGGTGACCTACACCGGCGCAGCGAGTGGCTGGCTCTCGACCGCGCTCAGCAACACGACGGCCCCGGCGACGATCACCCTGACGCCGAACACCGGCGCCCTGGTAGCGGGGACCTACAGCGCCACCGTGCCGGTGACGTCCGGGGTCCTCGGCGTCACGCCGACCAGCATCGTCGGCGTCAACAACGCCGGCGGCGGTACCCTGAACCAGCTGACGGTCGGGCCGGTGAACTACACCGCCGGCGGGGCCACGGGATGGATGAGCGCGACGCTCAACCAGACCACCGCGCCCGCGACCGTGACCCTCACCACGAACATCACCGGCCTCGCCGCCGGAACGTACCGCGCCCTGATCCCGGTGGCCTCGCCGGTCGCGACCAACAGTCCGCGGACCATCGCCGTCCGGCTCACCGTCGGCTCGACGCCCGCGCTGACCCTCACCCCGTCGAGCGTGATCTTCACCGCCACCACCGGCGGCAGCAACCCGACTCCGGCCACCGTCACGGCCGCCAACAGCGGGACGGGCACCGTCTCGGGGCTGAGCGTCGCGTCGGTGACGTATGGCGCCGGGCAGCCCACGGGGTGGCTCGCGGCCAACCTGAGCGGCACCACCGCGCCGGCCACCCTGGCGCTTACGCCGACCACCGGCACGCTGGCCGCGGGCAACTACACCGCGACGGTGACGGTGGCCTCCACGACCGCCGGCGTGGCCAGCAAGACGGTCTCGGTGAGTCTCGGGGTAGGCGCGCCGAGCGGCGGGTTCGTCATCCTCCAGGGGAACAACCAGAGCGGCAACGTGGGCACGGTCCTTCCCGTGGCGCTCAAGGCGCGGCTGCTTGACGCGGCGAGCAACCCGGTGCCCAACGTCGCGGCGGTCTGGCAGGTGACCAACGGGGGCACGCTGCAGAACGTGGTCTCCACCACGAATACCCTGGGCGAGGTGACCGCGAACTGGCTGGTCGGACCCCTCGCGGGCATCCACACCGTGACGCTGTCCGCACCGGGCGTGCCGCCGGTGACGTTCTTCGCCGACGTGCTGCTGCCGGGCAACCCGAACGCGCACCCCAACGAGCCGCCGGGCTACGTCGCCTTCGCCGAGCACAACCTGAGCTCCATCCCGAGTGCCCAGCGCACCCTCGGCGGGCTGCTGGGCCAGTGGTACGGCCCCGGCACCGGCACGCTCAACCTGTCGGTAGTCTTCCCGGACCTGACTGCCCCGGAGAGCCCGCCCAACGTGCACCGCACCCGGTTCCCCAACGGCCTCAAGGCCGGCACCGGCCCCACCGACTGGGGGGGCTGGGACTCGCAGGGGCTCTCGGCCACCAAGAGCAAGATCTATTTCTCGATGTGGCTGCAGATCGAGGGCGCCGACTTCGAGCAGAACAACAACGGCACCAAGATGGGCTACTTCGGCTACGGTCGCGCGGTGAACACTTCCGCGGGCAACGAGGGCATCATCATCCTCGAAGGCCAGGGGAGCCAGCACTTCATCGCGAACTCGTTCAAGCTCCACTACTACCAGGGTGGCCACATCACCCCGGCGCGGATCATCTACCAGAACGCGGACACCCGGAAGCTGATGACGGTCGGTGTATGGCACCACATCGAGGTGGTGAACGAGCTCAATACCCTGGGACAGGCCAACGGCATCCTGAAGATGTGGATCGACGGCATCAAGATCCTGGACTACAACGACATCACCTACATCACGACCGGCAACACCGCGGGCTTCTGGTCGTGGCGCTGGAACCCGACCTGGGGCGGTGGCCTCGGTCCCAAGACCCGGGACGACTACATGCGCATGGACCACGTCTACATCTCCGGGGTGCCGTGACCCCAGCCGCCGGGCGATGACCGACGGGTCCGCCACCGAGGCCCCCCCCGCGCGCCTGCGTCGCTGGCACCTCGTGGTGCTGGCGGCGGTGGGGCTGCTGCTGCTGCTCGGCCTCGCGGAGGGCGCCTCGCGTCTCTACCTGCGCGCCGCCGAGGGCTACGACGGCGCGCACCTGTACCAGTTCCGCTTCGATCCCTACAAGAACATCCTGCCCGCGCCGGGGTACGTGGATACCCGTGGCATCCGGCACAACCGGGTGGGCTTCCGTCGTTCCACCGAGGTGAGCCGCGAGAAGCCGGCGGGGAACTATCGGATCTTCCTGATGGGTGCCTCGACCGCGTACGGGCTGGGAGGGCTGTGGCCCCACCTGGACCCGAGCTGGCCGGTCCTGCCGAACGACTCCACCATCGATGCCTACCTCGAGCGCGAGCTGGGGGCGCGGTTTCCAGGCACGAAAGTCGAGGTCATCAACGCGGCGATCACCAGCACCTGGACCCACCATCACCTGATCTACCTCAACCAGCGGATCATCGGGTACCAGCCGGACATGGTGCTGTTCCTCGATGGCTATAACGACTTCTACTTCTTCAACCGCGACCACGACCAGTTCGACAGCTACGGCTACAACCTGGAATCGCAGCAGATCCTGGGCGACCCGACCCTCAAGTCGCTGGGGTACGGCGTCGGGTGGTGGTTCTATCGCCGGAGCGCCTTCGTTCACCTGCTCGGGCAGGGCGCGCGCAACGTGGTGCTCCTGATCAAGGGCAAGCCGGTGCAGCGGCCGCTGGACGTGGATTCCGCCGTAGCGGGGTTCGAGTCGGTCTTCCCGCGGAGTGCGCTCAAGATGCACGAGCGGGCCGGCCTGATCCTCCGCCAGGAGGGGATCGTGCCGGTGTTCATGATGCAGCCGATGCTGCTGCTGGAACGCGGGAAGCCCAAGGACGCGGTCGAGGAGAAGCTGTTCCAGTTCGACGTCGGTTCCTGGCGCCCCGGCTACGAGGCGTACCTTCAGCGGGTGGTGCCCATTGCCCGCGACTCGGAGGCCGCCATGGCCGCGCGGGTGGGGGGGATGGCCATCGACCTCACTGGCATCTACCGGGACATGCCCGAGCGCACCTTCACCGATTACGCCCACCTCACGCCGCTCGGCAACCGGGTGCTCGCCCGGGTCGTGGCGGAGCGGATCGCCCCCACCATCGCCGCCAAGCTCGCCCAGCCCTGAGCGCCGCGTCGTCCGCCTGCCACACCTTGGTGCCGATCGGCAACAAGGCGGCAGGAAGTGTTGCATTGGCGCAACACGCGCCTGGGCTGCCGGCGGAGCTCCCAGCTGCTACAGTTCTTGCACCGAGGACGGGGATGTGCCACCGGGACGGTCCCGGCAGGCGCGCGACCCTGACCCTGCACCCCGGGTTTCCTGCCGAATGACAGCACAACGGGCAAAGTACGCTTCCCCCGCCGGGCCGGGATCGTGCCTCCACGGCCTCTGGAGGGCGCGCTAGCATGTGCGGGCTGGCGGGGCTGATCCAGGCCGAGCCGGGGAGCCGGGACGGGGTCGCCGGGGTGATCGGCGCCATGACCGAGACGCTCGAGCACCGCGGGCCGGACGACCAGGGGATCTACGTGGATCCCTCCGGGCGGGTGGCGCTCGGCTTCCGGCGACTGGCCATCATCGACCTCTCCGAGCTTGGGCACCAGCCGATGGTGTCGGCCTCGGGGCGCTTCACGATGGTGTTCAACGGCGAGGTGTTCAATCATCAGGCGCTGCGGCGTGAGCTCGCGGCCGGCGGCGCCACCTTTCGCGGCCATTCGGACACCGAGACCATCCTCGCGGCCTTCGAGGCCTGGGGCATCCGCGCGGCGGTCCGGCGGTTCGTGGGGATGTTCGCCATCGCGGTATGGGACGGTGAGCGGCAGGAGCTGACGCTGCTGCGCGACCGCCTCGGCATCAAGCCGCTGTTCATTTACGCCGAGCCGGGGCTGGTCACCTTCGGGTCCGAGCTCAAGGCGCTGCACCAGGGCCCGTCCTTCGAGGCGACGCTCGATCCCGCTTCGGTGCTGGCGTACCTCCGCTACCTCTACGTGCCGGCACCGGCGACCATCTTCCAGCGGGTCCGCAAGCTGGAGGCGGGGCACCTGCTCACGATCCGGGACCCGGCGGCCCCGCTCCCGGCCTCCGAGCCGTTCTGGTCGCTCGGGGAGGTGGCGGCGGCGGGGCGGGCCGCGCAGCTGGGCGGCGACGACGCGGCGGTCGTGGCCCAGTTCGACGCCCTGCTGGTGGACGCGGTCCGCCTCCGCATGGAGGCCGACGTGCCGCTCGGCGCGCTCCTCTCCGGCGGGGTGGACTCGAGCACCGTGGTCGCGGTGATGCAGGAACTGTCGCCACGGCCGGTCCGCACCTTCACGATCGGGTTCGACCGGGCGGTCCACGACGAGGCGGGCTACGCCCGGGAGATCGCCGCCCACCTCGGCACCGATCATACGGAGCTGTACCTGACCGGGGATGCCGCGCTCGACGTGGTGCCCCGGCTGGCCGAGATGTACGACGAGCCGCTCGCCAATCCGTCGCAGATCCCGACCTACCTGGTCTGCCAACTGGCCCGGCAGCACGTCACGGTGGCGCTGACGGGAGACGGGGCGGATGAGCTCTTCGCCGGGTATAACCGCTACGTGCACGGCGAGCGCATGATCGCGCGGGCGGCCAGCCTGCCCGGGCCGCTGCGGCACCTGGTCTCGCGCGGACTCGCCGCGGTGGGGCCGGAGGGCTGGGACCGGGTCGAGCAGGTGGCCGGGCGGCTGGTGCCGGGGGCCGGGCGGGTCCGGCTGGCGGGCAGCAAGGCCCACAAGCTGAGCCGCCTCATGGCGGCGGACACCGCCTTCGAGCAGTACCGGTCGCTCATGTCGATGTGGGACGCGCCTGCCGGGTTCCTGCGGCATCCGGTACCGGAGGTCGACCGCACGCGGGGCGTGTTCGACGGCCCCGCGCCGCTGCTGGAGCGGATGATGCTCGCCGACCAGATGACCTACCTCCCGGACGACCTGCTGGCCAAGGTGGACCGGGCGAGCATGGCGGTGAGCCTCGAGGCCCGGGTCCCCCTGCTCGACCACCGCCTGGTCGAGTTCAGCTGGCGGCTGCCGCGCCAGTACAAGGTCCGGGACGGCCGCGGCAAGTGGATCCTGCGGCAGTCAGCGTACCGGCGGGTGCCACGGGCGCTGCTCGAACGCGAGAAGGTCGGCTTCACGGTGCCCATCCGCGAATGGCTGCGCGGCCCGCTGCGTCCCTGGGCCGAGGCGATGCTGACGCCGGAGAAGCTCGAGGCCACCGGACTCCTGGCGCCGGCGGCGGTGCGGGCGGCGTGGGACCGGTTCCAGGCGGGGCAGGGCGATGACGGGCTGGGGCTGTGGGCGCTGTGCCAGCTCCAGGCGTGGTGCGAGCGGTGGCAGCAGGCACCTCGAATGACCAGCACCGGGAGTGTGCGATGAACGGTCTCATGCAGGGCCTGGCGTGGCTGCTGCTGCCGATGGCGCTCACGGCGCAGGAGTCGTCCCCGGCGGCCTGGCGTCCCCACGAGCCGGCGGGCTACGAGCGCTTCGTCGAGGCGGACTTCACCAGCCCGGATGGGGCGGCGGAGGGCGCGGTGACCCGGGTGGGCAAGTGGGAGGGCCGCGGGCCGCGCCAGGGCAACCTGCGCTTCGAGACGGACCCCACGGCACCGCATTCAGCACCCGGCGTCATGACCACACGGTTCCCGCGCGGCCTCCTGGCCGGCCGCGGCCCGGTCGAGGTGGGCGCGTGGGCGCAGTCCGAGGGGTCTGGGCGGCGCCGCTACCGGAGCATGTACTTCACCATGTGGGTGAAGATCCAGGGCACCGACTTCTACCAGAATTCCTCCGGGACCAAGATGGGCTACTTCGGCTACGGCCGGTCGCCGCAGCGGTCGCCGGGCAACGAGGGCATCATCATCCTGGAGGGGCGCGGGGCGCAGCACTTCACCGCCTCGGCCTTCAAGCTGCACTTCTACCAGGGGGGGCACACCCGCCCCGAGCGCGTGCTGCGGCAGAACGTGGAGCGCCGGGAGCTCATGACCGTCGGCGCCTGGCACCAGTGGGAACTGCTCATGCAGGTCAACGACATGGGGCAGGCCAACGGCGTGCTGCGGATGTGGATCGACGGGACGCAGATCATGGACTACCGCAACCTGACCTACATCACGCCCCAGGCCCCGAACGGCTTCTATTCCTGGCGCTGGAACCCGACGTGGGGCGGCGGGCAGGGGCCACGCATCCGCGACGACTTCATGCAGATCGACCACGTCTACATCTCGGGACAGCCGATGGCCGGCGGGGATGACGCGGAATGAGGCAGGTGGCCTGCTTCTTGCCCGTCTGGCCCCGCTCCAACACCGCCCGGCCGCGCCGGGCGCGAGTCCTGTCTCGCTGGGGGAATGCGTGAGCGTGGCCCGTCGTCCGGTCTACATCCTCGGGATCTCCGCCTTCTATCACGACAGCGCGGCCTGCCTGCTGCGCGACGGCCAGATCGTCGCCGCCGCCAGCGAGGAACGCCTGACCCGCATCAAGGGGGATCCCGCGTTTCCGCTCAAGGCGAGCGAATTCTGCCTCCGGGAAGCGGGGATCACCGCGGCGGACCTCACGGCGGTGGGCTTCTACGACAAGCCCCTGCTCAAGTTCGAGCGGATCCTCGAGACCTACCTGGGCGTGGCGCCCAGGGGCTTCCGCCAGTTCCTGATGGCGGGCCCCCTGTGGGTCAAGGAGAAGCTCTTCCTGGAGCAGGAGATCCGCGAGGCGCTCGGCTACGAGGGCGACATCTACTACGCGGAGCACCACGACTCCCACGCGGCGAGCGCGTACTACCCCTCGCCCTTCGACGAGGCGGCGGTGCTGACCATGGACGGCGTCGGCGAGTGGGCCACGGCGTCGATCGGGGTGGGCCGCGGGGCCGAGCTGACGATGCTGCAGGACCTGCAGTGGCCCGACTCCCTCGGCCTGCTGTATTCCGCCTTCACCTACTACACCGGCTTCAAGGTCAACTCCGGCGAGTACAAGGTGATGGGCCTGGCGCCCTACGGCGAGCCGAAGTACGTGGACCACATCTACCGCGAGCTGCTCGACCTCAAGGAGGACGGCAGCTTCCGGATGAACCAGCGCTACTTCCGCTACCTCGACGGGCTCACCATGACGAGCCCCGCCTTCGACGAGCTGTTCGGCGGGCCGCCGCGGGTGCCGGAGTCCAAGCTGACCCAGAAGGAGATGGACCTGGCCCGGTCGGTCCAGGTGGTGTGCGAGGAGATCATGCTCCGGATGGCGCGCACGGCGCACAAGGTGACGGGCCTCCCCGACCTCTGCCTGGCGGGGGGCGTGGCGCTCAACTGCGTCGGCAACGGCCGCCTGCTGCGCGAGGGGCCCTTCCGCCGTCTCTGGATCCAGCCCGCGGCCGGCGACGCCGGCGGGGCGCTCGGCGTGGCGCAGCTGGTCTGGCACCGGCAGCTCAAGCAGCCCCGCCCCTCGCCCCAGGGGCGGGACGCGATGCGGGGCGCCTACCTCGGGCCGGGCTATACCCCGGAGCAGATCGAGGCCTACCTGCAGAGCGTCGGGGCGCGCTACGAGCGCCTGGACCGGGACCCGCTGCTGGAGCGGACGGCCGCGCTGCTCGCCGACGAGAAGATCGTGGGCTGGTTCGACGGCCGCATGGAGTTCGGGCCCCGGGCCCTGGGCGCCCGCAGCATCCTGGGCGACCCGCGCAGCCCGCGCATGCAGGCCCAGATGAACATCAAGATCAAGTTCCGCGAGGGCTTCCGGCCGTTCGCGCCGAGCGTGCTGCGGGAGCGGGTGCAGGATTACTTCGAGCTGAACGGCGACTCGCCCTACATGCTGCTGGTGGCGCCGGTGAAGCGGGAGCGGCAGATCCCCATGACCGAGGCCCAGCGGAAGCTGTGGGGGATCGAGCAGCTCAACATCCCCCGGTCCGACATCCCCGCCGTGACCCACATCGACTACTCGGCCCGGATCCAGACCGTCACCGCGGACGTGAGCCCGAACTACCACGGCCTGCTCCAGGCCTTCGAGCGGCGTACCGGCTGCCCGGTGGTGGTGAACACGTCATTCAACGTGCGGGGCGAGCCGATCGTGTGCGACCCGGCCGATGCCTACCGCTGCTTCATGCGGACCCACATCGACGCGCTGGTCCTGTACCCCTTCCTGCTGCGGAAGGAAGACCAGCCCGAATGGAAGGAGACCTCGGATTGGCAGAAGGAATTCCAGCTCGATTGAGCGCGACGGAGAACCGGAAGTTCGGGCTCACGGTCGGCGGGGCCTTCGCGGTCCTCGGCGCCATCTCGCGGTGGCGCGGCCACGACGTGGCGCCCTACGTCCTCTGGAGCCTGGGCGGGGCGCTGCTGGCCGGGGGCCTGCTGGTGCCGCGTCACCTCGATGGCGTCCGCCGGGGCTGGATGGGCTTTGCCCACGCCCTCTCCAAGGTCACGACCCCGATCTTCATGGGCGTGGTGTACTTTCTGGTGCTCACCCCGATGGGGGTGGTGCGCCGGCTGTTCGGTCATAACACCCTGGTCCGCGCGGCGCAGCCCGGCCAGGGATACTGGGTGGCGCGCACGCCCCGGCC
>JBGAPX010000069.1:0-20032 GCA_044221045.1 Gemmatimonadales bacterium | reverse complement strand
CGTGGTGAGCGGCGCGGGCCTGTTGCACCTGGTCCCGCGGATCTGGGGCAGCAGCACCTCGGGCTGAGGCGCGCCGCCGCGCGCGCGACGGGGGCAGTGGAGCGCCGCACACGCTCCGCTGCCCCCGTTGACGTCGCTGGCCGCGGCTAGGCGCCGAAGATCCCGGCGACGGTTACCTCGAGCCCAGGCCGGGCGGCCGCGAGGGCCGCCGCGAGGCGGAACTGCACCCGCGCACGGTCCAGGTTCTGCCCCGGCCGGCTGATCCGATAGTAGCGGTCACCGCCCAGGTGATCGGCCAGGAACCGCAGCCCCTGCTCGAAGGTGATGACCAGGCCGGCGGCGACCAGCCCGGCGCGCTCCGCGGGCGCGAGGCGCACCGGACCGAGTCCGGCGGCGAAACCCTCCACCAGCCCGCGGAACTGCCCCGGGTGGATGTCCACCGGGGCATCGCCCGCGGCATCCTCGGCCGCCGTGGACGCGCCGGAACGGATGAGGTCGCCGACGTCGTGCAGCAGCGTTCCCGGCATCACGGTGTCGAGGTCGATCACCGCCACCGGCTCGCCGCTCTCGGCATCCAGCAGCACGTTACCCGCCTTGGCGTCGTTGTGCACCACGCGAACGGGCAGGTCCGCGGCCGGGAGCAGCGTGGCCCAGTCGCGGTGGGCCTCCACGAACCCGAGCTCGGGCGCCGCCTCGTGTGTCCGGCCGGATGGCGCGGCCGCGACCGCCCGTTCCAGCGCGGCCAGCCGCGCGGGGGTGTCGTGGAATCCCGGCAGGGTCTCGGCGAGCGGGGGGCCCGGGAAGTCGGCCAGCAGGGCGTGAAAGTGGCCGAACGCGCGCCCGACGGCGCGCGCCTCAGCGGCGGTGGTCACCCGCTCGATCGCCCGCACCCCTTCGAGCCAGGGGAAGACCCGCCACCAGGCGCCATCGGCGTCCCGGCGCCCGGGGACGCCATCGTCCGAACGAAGGGGCTCCGGCACCCGCCAGGGTGTGCCGGACTCGGCCCGGGCGGCCGCCGCCAGGTGCGCGGAGACTCGCGCGGCGTTGGCGATCACCGCGAGGCCGTCAGGAAAGACGGACGGATTGAGGCGCTGGAGCAGGAAGCGCCCGGGCCCGGCGGGTCCGCGACCGGTGACCACGTACGAGTCGTTGATGTGACCCCCGCCCTGCCGGACCGGTGGTGCGTCGGCGGCGACCCCGAAGCCCGCCAGCATCCGCGGCAGGTCCCGCTCGCTCAGGGCCACAGCGTCCCGGGGTACTCGCCGCGGGCCACCGCGTCGGCCAGCTGGCGCTGTACCCACGCGCGGTCGGCGGCGTAGGTCACCCCGCACCAGCGGCTGGTGGTCGGCAGCACCTGGACGCGGGCCTGGCCGCGGTCGAGGCCCTGCTGCACCGCGTCAGGGAGGTAGCTCTCGCCGGAGTGGCCCGGCCCCGCCTCGAGGAAGCGCAGGAAGGCCGACTCGAGCACCGGAAAGATGGCGGGAGTGAACGCCCAGAGGTTCATGGACACCAGGGCGCCCGCGGGGACGTGCGTCGGGCCGCCGGGTCCGACGCCGGCAAAGCTCCCATCCGGGCCCGCCACCAGGTCACGGGTCTCGGTGACGCCCTGGAGGAGTCCGTCCGGCGAGACCCGCAGCACGGCGCGGTTCACGCCGCCGGCGGGACTCGCCGTCTGGGCCAGCTGATAGCCCACGACGGCGTGCACCGGGGCCCCGGGAGGCGTGGCGGCGAGGAACCGGGCCGCGGCCTCGATGGCGTGATGACCGTAGCAGTCATCGGCGTTGAGGACGGCGAAACTCCCCTCCACCGCCTCGCGGGCGGCGAGGACGGCCTGGGTGGTGCCCCAGGGCCGGGTGCGGCCCGCCGGCACCGTGTACGGCGGTGGAAGCGCCTCCGCCCGCTGAAACGCCACCCGCACGGGCAGCCGCCCGCGGTACCGGGCCCCGACCTGCCGCTCGAACGCCTCCGCCATCTCGGGACGGATCACGAAGACGACTGCCCCGAAGCCGGCGCGCCATCCGTCATACACCGCGTAGTCCATGAGGGTGGCGCCACCCGGCCCCAGCGGATCCAGTTGCTTGAGGCCGCCGTAGCGGCTGCCGAGGCCGGCGGCCAGCAGGACGAGGGCCGGGGCGGTCACCGCCCGGGGGCCATCAGCACCGCATTGGTGAGCAGCTTGGCCGGGCCGCGCCAGAACCCGCGGTAGACCGGATTGCTGGCGAACAGCACCACCTGGCCATCGCCGGCGGACTCGACCGCCGCGTAGACGCTGTTGACGAGGTGCTTCTCGGTGTTGGCCGGCCAGCTCCAGCCGCTCAGCAGGAGGTCCGAGCCGGTGAACGCCACCGGGTTGGCACCCTTCTCCGAGGGCTTGAGCAGCGAGCTCGTCTCCAGGAACACCGGGAGCTGGTCGCGGTCATACCCGAAGGTGAGCCAGTGGGTCCGATCGAGGGTCGCCCGGAAGATGCTGCCCGGGATGAACTCGGGCCGGTTGCCCCCGGCCGCAGTGGGCGACACCAGTGGCGGGCCGAGCGGAGCGCCGCCGGTGACGGTGGTGTCCTTGGCGGCGGTGCTGTCGCCGGTGACGGTGGTGACCGAGGTCAGACCCACTTCCTTCCGCCCGGCGAGCTGCACGGCGTCCCCGACGGCGATGACCGCCCCGCCGGCCTCCACCCACCGGTGCAGCCGGGAGGCCCCGCCCTCGCCGAGTTCGCGATACATGCGCCCCGCCGAGCCGTCGGGAAGGATGAGCACATTGTACGGCGTCAGGTCCATCCAGGTGAGCGTTGCCAGGTTCACCAGGGTCACCGGGATTCCGAGTTCCCGCTCGAAGTAGAACCAGAGGGCGCCGAAGGCGGTCTGGTCCACGCCCTCGCCGGCGGCGAGGAGGATCCGTGGCGCGTGCAGGGCCTCGATGGTCTCGCTCCCCACCCCGTACTGGCCCGAGTCCGGGAAGGCGGACTGGGCGGCGGCCACGGTCACGCCGAGTTCCACCGCCAGGGCCGCGATCCGCGCGTGCACCGTTTCCGGGTTGCGCTGCACCCGCACGACGAACGTCCCCACCGGGAAGCCCGCGCCGTTGGCGGTGAGGGGCCGGGTGGCCACGCCGACCTTGAAGCCCTCGCCGAGCAGCCGCATCGCCAGCCGGGTGCCGGCCTCGCTTTCGTTGCCGAACAGGTAGGCCGAGCGGGCTCGCGCGGGCGCGACGGCCACCAGCGGCGGAGCCGCGGTGAGCCGCTCGGCCGCGACCCGCGTGGTGTCATCGGTCCACCAGGCGTCGAGTCCCAGGGTGAACGGCAGCGACCACCCGGTCACGTCGTAGAACTCATAGCCTTCACGATCGCTCTCCTCGCCGCGGCGCTGGTTGCGCTGGTAGTGCCCCAGCTGCTGCCGCACGAACCCGGAGTCGAAGGCCGCACGGGGCTCGAGCATGGTCGTGGCCAGGCGTGCCTCGGGCTGGTTGAAGTCGACCAGGTAGGTTCCCGCGGGGAAGGTGCGCCGGGCGGCGGCGCCGCCGTAGTAGGACGTCGCGCGCGGCGTGGTCCACGCCTGGGTCAGGCGGGAGACCTCGATCTCCTCGCCGGTGAGGCGGCGGACCAGCCAGGCCAGCCGGACCGGGTCCGACCCGGAGAACAGCACCCGGCGCAGGGGCCGGCGCTGCGCCTCGGCCATCCCGGTCACGTGGAAGTCGTGGAAGTCCCGCAGCCGCTCGGCCCGGGTCTGGGCGGCGTACCCGAGCGTGGCGAGGGACGCCACGTAGTGGTGCGCGATTGCCATCTCGAACGTGACCCAGGTGCCGTCGTCCTTGCGCTTGCGGAGCTCGGGGCCGCCATCGGTCTCGTAGGTCATCCCCACCCCGCCCCGCATCGTGGGCCACATGTCGATGTAGCCGGGGTAGAAGAAGTCGAACACGTCGCGCACGTAGTACTGCCAGCTGAACCCGTCGAACGCCTGGCCGTTGCTGCGGCCGAAGCGCTCGAACCAGGCGTAGGTGCGCGCGGGGAGGTTCTGGTTCTGGGCCTGGGCCACCGGCGGGAAGAAGTACTGCGAGGTGGTGCTGTGCAGGTCGGCGATCACCTGCGGCCGCCACCGGACGTAGACCGAGGCCAGGGCCCGGGACTCGTTCTGCGACTGGGCCAGCAGGTCACGGTTCATGTCGAAGCGGTAGTGATTGAACCGCCCCCAGACGGCCCACGGCTCCGTCTGTTCCAGGGCGGCCGGGTCATCGGTGCCGGTGGCCACCGAGTTATACCAGGCGGCGAAGCGCTCATGCCCGTCGGGGTTCTGCGACGGGTTGATCAGCACCACCACGTTGCGGAGGATCTCCAGCGTGGCCGGCTCCTCGGAGGCCAGCAGCTGGTAGGCAGTCTGCATCGACGCCTCGAACCCGGCCGGTTCGTTCCCGTGCACCGAGTGGGTGAGCAGGACCGTTACCGGCGTGCGCTCCGCCAGGGCCCGGGCCTCCGCCGCGGTGGTGCGCCGCGGGTCGGCCAGCCGGGCGAGGTTGTCCCGGATCTCGTCCAGCCGGGCGAGGTTCTCCGGGGCGGAGATGATGAGCAGCCGCATCACCTTCCCCTCCACGGTCCGCCCGATCACCTCGCTGCGCACCCGGTCCGGCGCGGCGGCCATCATCCGGTCGAACACCTGCTGCTGCTGGTGATACATCGTGTGCTGGGTCCCGGCGGGATAGCCATTGAGCGCCTCGGGACGCGGCACCGCCGCGCGGTACGGGCCGCGGGCGTAGAAGTCGAACTCCTGGGCCGAGAGGAGGGTCGGCAGGAGCAGCAGGGTGGTCAGCAGTCGCATGGGCAGAGGCTTGATGGATGGAAGTGAAGCCGCAAGGGGGAGGCGGCGCCGGCCGCTCCGCACGAGAGTATAGTCCGCGCCGGCGGGGTCAGCCACCACCCGCCACGGCGGCCCGGGGCTGGCTGGCGCGCTGGCGACCGAGCAGGTCCCAGGTCTCCGCCACGACCGCCCCCAGCAGGAACACCACGCCGGTGTAGTAGAGCCAGAGCACGAACAGGATCACCGCGCCGAGGTTGGCGTCGGCCGAGTAGCGGCTGGCCACGGCGAGGTTGTGCAGGTACCAGCCGTAGAACCGCTTGGCCACCTCGAACAGGATGGCCGTGAACAGCGACCCGGCGAGCGCCGCGCGCCGCGGGAGGCGCCGCGGCGACGCATGCCGGTACACCACGTAGAAGAGGGACGCGGAGAAGGCGAACGCCACCGCCTCGCTGACGCTGCGGCCGATGGTCCCCGCCAGGAACCCGAGCCCGGGCCAGCGCGCGATCAGGTCCTGCCCCCGGGTGTTGAGCACCCGCAGGCCGGTGGTCAGGGTGGCGTTCCCCACCAGCAGGGCCAGGGTGAAGATCACCATCACCGCATCGCGCGCCTTGCCGGCCAGGAAGCCCAGCACGAAGTGCTGGCCGGTGGGCCGGCGCGGCACGTCGTACACCAGGGTGAGCGCGGTGCGCACCGAGGCGAAGAGCCGGGTGGCGAACCAGAGGAACAGCGGGATGGCGTAGAGCGAGATGGTGAGGCGCGCCCGCGTGAAGCCGAGCAGGAACTGCTCGACCGCGGCGAAGGGGCCGGTGCCCCCGCTGCTCGCCGCCGGCGGCACCACGCGCTGGAACAGCTGGTGGAGGTCCTGGGCGCTGGAGCGGGGGGAGAGGTGCGCCACGTGGGTCAGCGCCACCAGCAGCAGCAGCAGCAGCGGGATCGCCGCGAGCAGCGCGTCGAAGGTCAGCGCGCTCGCGAGGAACAGGATGTTGTGGCGGTCCGCCTGGTGCGCCGTCCGCCGGACGAACGCCCCGGCGCTGCGCAGGCGGGCGACGGCCTCACCCGCGGTCAGGCGACCGGCTCCTCGTCCTCATCGGCCGGTTCGGGGGCGCGGCGCCGGGCCCGGGCCTCGGCCAGCCGGCGCTCCAGCTCGCCGCGGACCTCCTCCCGGCGCTCGGCGGGGCCCTGGGCCGGGCGCGCCCACTCGTCGCTCACCTTGTCGGACAGCTCGCCGAGCTTTTCCTCCGCGAGCGCCCGGGCCTTCCGGAGCCGCCGCTTGAGCGCGCGGCGGGTCTCCGCGCCGCTCTGGGGCGCGAACAGCAGCCCTGCCGCCAGCCCCAGGAGCGCGCCGAAGAGGATCGGCTTGAGCGATCCCCCGTCCCGCTCCACGTACACGACCTCCCGCTCGTCATCCCGGCCCATGGTCACTCCCCGGCTTCCGCGTCGTCCTCGGCCGTCACCAGCGCCCGCTCCAGCGAGGCGTGCGACTGGTACGGAACCCGTACCAGGCGGCGCACCAGGTCGGCGGTCCCGGCCACCTGCAGCTGGTCGAACAGGAACCCGAAGGTCCGCTCGAGATCCGCGCCGATCGCGGCGCGGGCCGCGGCCGGCAGCCCCCAGACTTCGCGCTTGAACGGCCCGATCGCCTTCTTCCGGGCCTTGTAGTAGAACTGCTCCGGCGTGTCCCCGGCCTTCTTCTCGCTCTGCGCGTTGGCGTCGAGCCAGGCATACATCCGCTGCCGCAGCTCGGCCGGCAGAGCCTGGTGGTCGAACACCAGTGACTGGAAGTTCGTGGCGAGGTGGATCTCCGCCGTCTCCAGCCGGGCGAAGTTGCCGAAGGCGTCCGGCGGCAGGGTGCTGGCGCCGTGCTGCACCGCGCCCGCCATGCCGTATTCCTCGCGCGCCACCTTCGAGAGCGCGGCCAGGGCATCCAGGTCGAGCTTCACCTTGGCGATCGACCCGTCCGGCAGCACCACGCCGCCGTGGCTGGTGCCCGTCTGCACCGAGATCTTCGAGATGCCCTCGAGGTCGCCCACCCGGCGCAGGGCCGGGATGTAGCCATCCATGAAGGCGCGCAGCTCCTCCACCGTGCTGTTCTTGTGCCCCACCTCGCCGATCTCGGCCCCGACCGAGACGGAGAACCCCGCCGGCTCGATCTCGCGGATGAACGCGGTGATCTCCGCCGCATGCTCGAAGTTGAGCCGCTGCTGTTCCAGCAGCGTGTCCTTGGAGAGGTCCACCAGCGTCGAGGTGTCGACGTCGATGTTGTAGAAGCCGGCGCCCACCTCCTCCTGGATCAGGCGCTTGACCTCCTCGACCTCCGCCTTCGGGTCGGTCTGGTACTTCTTGGCGTTGACCTGGCAGTGGTCGCCCTGGATGAAGATCGGGAGGCCATGCCCCTCCCGCAGCGCGGCCCCGATCATCACCGCCACGTACTCCGCGGGCCGCTGCTCCGTGTAGGCGATCTCCGACCGGGCGATCTCGAGCAGGATCGCGCCGGCGTTGCGGGCCTTCGCCGCGCGGAACACCGCCCGGGCCGAGTCGTAGGCCAGCATCCGGATGTTGATGGCGGGCACCGTGAACCCGGCGCACTCCCCGCGACCGCGCGCGAAGTACACCGGCGCGATGGACGCGGGCCGGGCCCCCACCGCCTGGCCCAGTTCCCACAGCAGCCAGCGGGCGGCATCGCGCGTGGCGGGCTCCCCGAACACGGCCTCCCACACGAGACGGTCGGTCGGCTCGGCGGCGAGCACCGCGGGATCACGGACGGTGACCCCCTCACCGGAGCGCGCGACGGCGCCACCGTACAGGGCGATGAGATCGGCGCGGGGATCAGCCATAAGTCTCTGTCCTCTTGTGAGTTACAGGCAACGGACGTCCGAATCTAGGCCGAGGGCCCCCCGGCGTCAAACCGACGCCGGGGGTGCGCTGCCTAGCGGACCCGGAGCTTGAGGGTGTAGCGGCCGGTGAGCTTGTCGAAGGTGTTGGCCCGGATCCAGTACCGTCCGTTGGCCGGGAGCTCGAGCGTGATCTTGGCGGGCTCGCCCACGGGCGCGCCTTCGCTCTCGATCGAGCTGAAGGTGGCGTCGCCGCTGGGCGCGCGCCCCAGCAGCAGGTAGGGCCGGAAGTCCTCGGACTTCATCGTGATGATGGCCACCTGCCCCTTCCGCCCCTCGAAGTACCAGGTGTCGACGTAGGTGCCGTCGCCGCTGTCCTCGTCGTCCTCGGTCAGCCGGCCGCGGGTTTCCTCGCCCTTCTTGATCTCCTTCACCTCGCGCCGCGCGGCGCCCGCGGGCTGCCCCTTGATCGCCTTGCTCAGGTTGAGCCCCGACTGCAGCGGGCCCGCGGCGGGCATCGGCTGCGAGGGCTGCGACGGTTGCGCCGGCTGGGCGGCCGCGGACGGCGCCGCCGGCCCCGCGCGATCGCTGGTGACGAGGAGGGTGTAGTTGCCCTGGCCCGAGAAGAGGGCATTGGGCCGGATCCAGTACTCGCCGTCGCGCGCGAGGGTGACCACCAGCCGGGCGTCGTCACCGCCGGCCCCGTCGTTGTCGCTCTTCTCCCAGCTCCACCGGCCGTCGGTCACCGGGCCGAAGGTGAGGTAGGCGTCGATGGTGGTGGAGCGCTGGATCATGGTCAGGGTCTCGCCGGCACGGCCCTGGTAGACCCAGATGTCGGCGAAGCTGCCGTCGGAGATCTTCTCGTCGCCCGGGCCCAGGGTGCCGCGCAGTTCCTGGCCCAGCACCACCGGCATGTGCGCGCCGGGCACGCTCGAGACCAGGGGGTTGCCCCCGCCGGCCGCCGGCGCCTCGACCGGCATGGCGTCGCCCGCCGCGGTCACCAGCAGGGTGTAGCGGCCGGTCTTGTTCTTGAAGAGCGTGTTGGCCCGCACGATGTACTCGCCATCGGCCGGCAGGGTGGCGTCGATCCGGGAGTTGGTGCCCCCCGCCCCGTCGTCATCGCTGTCCAGGCTGGCGTACGCGCCATCCACCAGGCGGCCGAAGGCGAGGTAGGCGTCGAAGTCGGCGGAGGTCAGCGTGATGGTGACCGCCTGGCCGCCGCGCCCGCGGAAGCTGTAGCTGTCGGCGAAGCTGTCGTCGTCGAGGACCTCGTCGCCCTGCTTGAGCTCGCCGGAGACCGGCGTGCCGGGCGTGAGGGGACCGATCACCCGGGGACGATCCGCGCCGCCCCCGCCGCCCGAGGTCGCGACCGGCGCGCCCGCCGCCACGTCGGCCTCCAGCAGCAGGGTGTAGGCCCCGGTCTCGCCTTCGCTCAGCGTGTTGGCGCGGGCCACGAATTCGCCGCTCCGCGGCAGCTCGGCCGTCACCTGGGCATTGGTGCCGCCGGCCCCGTCGTCGTCGGACTCCACCAGGTGGAACTCGCCGCTGTCATCGATCCAGCCCACGCTCAGGTAGGCGTCGAAGGCGTCCGAGCGCATCGTGATCCGCACCCGCTGCCCGCTGGTGCCGCTGAAGCGCCACAGGTCGGCGTAGGTGTTGTCATCCAGCCGCAGGTCGCCTGACTTGAGCTCGCCCCGCGCTTCGCTGCCCGGGCGCAGCACCGCCTGCGCCTCGAGCGCCGCGGGAACGGGGAACGCGGCCCCCGCCAGCAGGCCGGCGAGGGTCAGGGCACGGAGGGCGGATCGGGTGCATCGCATGGTGTCGGCGTCCTGTGGATGTTGGAGGTCGGTCAGGCCTCGTCGCCGGGGGGGAGGGCCACGGGTTCGGCCTCGAACCCGGGACGCCCCATGGCGGCGAAGGTCAAGCGCTTGCCCAGTTCCACGCCCGGCTGGTCGAACGGGTCCACGCCGTACCAGACGCCGGCGTACCCGGTGGCCAGCTGGAAGAACATGATCGCCTCGCCCAGCGCGGCGGCCGTCAGCTGCGGCAGGTGCAGGGCGCAGCTCATGCGCCCCATCCGAGCCAGCGCGGCGGAGGTGGCCTGGTATTCGGCCTGCAAGAGCCCGGCCAGCGTGTGGCCCGGCAGGTAGGCGAGGTCGGCGGGCAGGTCCTTGCCCTGGGGGATCGCGACGTCCTCGCCCAGGCGGTCCACGGCCATGAAGGTGACCACCTTGTCGTAGGGCCCCTCCATGAACAGCTGGACCTGGCTGTGCTGATCGGTGGGGCCCACCGCCCCGACGGGCGTCGGGCCGGTGTGCACCTCCTGGCCGCGGCGGTCCCGCGCCTTCCCCAGGCTCTCGGCCCAGAGCTGGCGGAACCATTCCGCGAACTCGCGCAGGCGGTCGGTGTACGGCATCAGCACGTGGATGCGGGCGCCCAGCGAGGTGTCCGCCGCCCAGTGCAGCGCGGCCCACAGCGCGGCCGGGTTCTGCAGCAGGTCATCGGACTCCGCCCGGGCCAGCGCCGTCCGCGCGCCGGCCAGGAGCCCCTCGACGTCGATGCCCACCAGCGCCGCCGGGAGGAGGCCGACGGGCGAGAGGACGCTGAACCGGCCGCCCACGTCGGCGGGGACCTCCAGGGCGGCGATCCCGTCGCGGGCGGCGATCTCGCGCAGCGCACCGCGCCGCGGGTCGGTGGTGAAGACCAGGTGGCGCACCGCCGCGGGCCCGAGGGCCTGCTCCAGCCACTGCCGGACCACCAGGTACTGCGCCATCGTCTCCGCGGTGCCGCCGGACTTGCTGATGACGTTGACCAGCGCGCGGCGGGGATCGATCCGGCGCAGCGCCTCGCCCACGGAGGTGGGGTCCACGTTGTCGAGCACGGTGAGGCGGGGGAAGAACTCCCGGCCCTCGTCGTCGAGCTCGTTCCAGGCCGGGCGCTTGAGGGCGTTGAGCAGGGCCTTCATCCCCAGGGCCGAGCCGCCGATGCCGAGCACCAGCACGTGGTCGAAGGCCTGCCCCACCCCGTCGGCGAAGCGGCGGATCTGCTGCACCGAGGCCTCCTGGCTGCCCAGGCCGTAGAAGCCGTACTCCCCCTGGCCGCGGCGCCGGCGCACCTCTGCCTGCACGTCGCCGAAGCGCCGGGTCAGCTCCAGCAGCCGCGGCCGCGGCAGGCCATGCAGGCCGTCGAGCCGGTCGGCCAGCATCCGTCCGTAATGCAGCTTCATGCCGAGACCTCGATCGAGAGTCCGTCGTAGGCGGGGAACACGCCCGGGGGCAGCTGCCGTTCCAGCTCCGCGTGCCCCGTTTCATGGGTCAGGTGGGTCAGGTATGTCCGCGCCGCGCCCAGGGCCCGGGCGGTCTCGATGGCTTCGCCGATGGAAAGGTGGGTCGGATGCGGCCGCCACCACAGCGAGTTGAGCACCAGCACCTCGAGCCCCGCCAGCGCCGGGTAGCTCGCCGGGGGGATGGCCTTCACGTCGGTGATGTACGCCACCGGACCGAAGCGATAGCCGAAGACCCGCAGGAAGCCGTGCTCGAAGGCCAGCGGCAGCACCGGGATGCCGGCGATTTCCACCGGCGTCCCCGGTTCCAGCGCGGAAAGCTCGAGCAGCGGCTTGGAAGTGCCCTCGAAGGCGTGCACGTCCTGGTCGAAGATGTAGCGGAACCCCTCGCGCACCCGGGCCAGGGTCTCCGCCGGCCCGTAGCAGGTGAGCGGCGTGCGGGAGCGCACCGAGAAGATCCGCAGGTCGTCGATGCCGTTGAGGTGGTCGGCGTGCTCGTGGGTGTAGAGCACGGCGTCCACCCGCTCCACCCCCGCCGCGAGGAGCTGCAGCCGGAGTTCCGGCGCGGTGTCGATCAGGAGCGTCCGCCCCCCCGCCTCGACCAGGGCACCGGAGCGCGACCGCCGGTCGCGCGGATCGTCGGAGGTGCAGACGGCGCAGTGGCAGCCGATCTGCGGAACCCCGAACGAGGTGCCCGTGCCAAGGAAGGTGAGTCGCACCCTCAAAGCGCTTCGATCTTGAGGAGGTTGGTCGTCCCGGGCACGTCGAACGGCACCCCGGCCGTCACCACCACCCGCTCGCCCGGCCGCGCGAGGCCCCGGTCGAGGATCTGGGACCGGGCCTGGGACAGCAGCGTGTCGTAGTCGCTCGAGTGCGCGGTCTGGATCGGGAGCACGCCCCACACCATGGCCAGGTGGCGGTAGGTCTCCGGCTCGGGCGTGGCGGCCACGATCGGGACCGTGGGCCGGTAGGTGGCCACCTTGCGGGCGGTGAAGCCGCTGCTGGTGAAGCAGAGGATGAGCGGTACGTGCAGCAGCTCGGAGGCGGCGCAGACCGCCACCCCGATCGCGTCCTCGGTGCGGGCCGGGACGGTGTTGGCGCCCGGCCGGGGATGCCGCTTGTCGTCCGCTTCCCCGGCCCGGCGGCCGACCGCCGCGTCGAAGGCGGGGCTTCGGCCCTGCCGGTGCGACTCCATCTCGCGCGCGATCCGGTTCATCGCCCGCACCGCCTCCAGGGGGTACTCCCCCACGGCGGTCTCGGCCGAGAGCATCACCGCGTCGGTGCCGTCGAGGATGGCATTGGCCACGTCCGAGGCCTCGGCGCGGGTCGGCACCGGCGCGTGGACCATGGACTCGAGCATCTGGGTGGCCGTGATCACCGGCTTGCCGTGCAGGTTGGCCTCGCGGATGATCCGCTTCTGCACCAGCGGCACCTCCTCGAACGGCAGTTCCACGCCGAGGTCGCCGCGGGCCACCATGATCGCGTCCGAGGCCTCGAGGATGCCGCAGAGATCGCGCAGCGCCGTGTCCTTCTCGATCTTGGCCACGAGCTTGATGCCCCGGGGCACCAGCCGGCGGAGCAGGTCGAGGTCGGCCGCCTTCCGCACGAACGACAGCGCGATGTAATCCACGCCCAGCGCCACCGCGTCGGCCACGTCCTCGCGGTCCTTGTCGGTGAGCGCCGGCGCGCTCACCTCGATGCCGGGGAGGTTCATCCCCTTGTTGGACTTGAGCTCCCCGCCGTATTCCACGGTGGTGAGCACCCGGTCGCCCTGGATGTCGTTGACCCGGACGGAGAGCAGGCCGTCGTTGAGGAGGATCCGGGCGCCCGGGTGCACATCGCGGGCGATCGCGTCGTAGGTCGTGGGGATCTCGCCCGCGGTCACCACCGATTCCGGAGCGAACACCACCTGGGCCCCCTGCACCAGCATCACCGGTTGCGGCAGCACGCCCACCCGGATGCGGGGCCCCTGCAGGTCGAGCAGCAGCCCGATCGATTCCTTCCGCTCCGCCCGCACCCGCTGCACCGTGGTGACCCACTCCCGCCGGATCTCGGGGGTGCCGTGCGAGGCGTTGACCCGCACGATGTTGACGCCCGCGTCGAAGAGGGCGTGCATCTGGTCGGGCCGCGCCCAGGCGGGCCCCAGGGTGGCCACGATCTTGGTGCGGCGGATGGCAGACTCTGGCACGGGGCTCCTCGGGCTGGGCGGATGGCTTGGCGTGGTGGGAGTCTAATCGCGCGGAGGAGGTGGCGGAACGGCGTGGAACGTCGCCTGGGACGGCCCGAACCGCCCCCGCCGGGTCCCCTGACTCAGCGGCGGTACACGACCTCCCCCCCGACCACCGTCAACCGGACCTCGGCCTCCCGCACCGCCAGCCAGTCCCCCCGCTCTGCCCCCGGGTCCATGCCCCAGACAACGAGGTCGGCGTCGAACCCGGGCGACAACTGGCCACTGCGGCCCTCGACCCCGCCAGCGATGGCGTTGCCGATCGTGTAGGCCTGGACCGCTTCCGCGAAGGTGAGCCGCTCTCCGGGGTACCACCCCTCCCCGAAGCTGCCGTCGGCCGCCACCCGGGCCATGGCCGCCACGAGCCCGTGGCGGGGATCGGGGGTGGCCACCGGCACGTCGCTGCCGAAGGCGAGCACCGAGCCGGCCCCCCGCAGACTCTGGAAGGCGTAGGCCCCCCGGGCACGGGAGCCCCACCGTTCCTCCGCGAGGCCCACATCAGCCGGCAGGTGGGCCGGCTGCATGCTGAGCACGATGCCCCGGGCCGCGGCGCGGCCCAGGTCGTCCGGGTGGACACACTGGAAGTGTTCGATGCGGTGCGGCAGGGCGGCCGCGGGCAGTGGCTCGAGAAGGTCGAGCGCCTGGCGCACGGCGGCATCTCCGATGGCATGGACGGCAAGGGCCAGTCCCGCCTCTGCCGCCGTCCGGACCACCCGCCGGGCATTGTCCGCGTCGCCAAGGGGCACCCCCGTCTCGGCGCTGCCCTCGTACGGGGCGAGCATCCAGGCGGTGCGGCTGCCGAGGCTCCCGTCCAGGAACAGTTTCACCCCTCCCAGCCGGAGCCAGGGCGTCCCGAGCCCGCTCCGCACCCCGGCCGCGAGGAGGTCGCCCAGCTGGGCCACCGGCGGATGGAAGAGCACCCGGAGCCGGAGGTCGCCGGAGGCCTCGAGCGAGCGGAACCCCCGGAGGGCATCGGGCCCCTCAACGTTGTGGATACCGGTGAGGCCCAGCCGGTGGGCGGCCTGCTGGGCATCCCGGAGGCCGGCCAGGATTGCGGCGGGATCTGAGGGTGGCAGCGCCCGCCGCACCAGGTCCACGGCGCGCTCCAGCAGGATCCCGGTCGGCTCGCCGGCCGGGTCCCGGACGATGCGGCCTCCGACCGGGTCCGGCGTATCCCGGTCGATCCCGGCTGCGGCCAGGGCGGAGCTGTTGACCCAGGCCGAGTGGATGTCGATCGACTCGAGGAAGGCCGGGACGGCGGTGACCGCATCGAGCGACCGGCGGTCCGGCGCGTCCTCCCAGCGATTGGCGTCCCACCCATGTCCCCGGATCCACCCCTGCTCAGGGGCCCCGGCCGCTACCCTCCGCAGGGCCTCGGAGCGACGGGCGGCCCCGGCCAGATGGACCCGCCGCCGGTTCTGGGCCCACATGGCAAAGTGGGTATGCCCGTCCACGAATCCGGGGGTGATCAGGGTCCTGGGAAGATCGAATCGGGCGACCCGGGAGGGCACCCGGCGCTCCAGGTCCCGGGCCGAGCCCACGGCCCGGATCACCCCGTCCTGCCACCACACCGCGTCGCCCTCCAGCCCCGGCACCAAGGAGAGGACCCGGCCGCCTCGAAGCAGCCCGCTGCCGGCAACCGGATGGGTGGTTTCCACACTTCAAGGTAGCCCCGGCGCAAGCGGGTTGACCACCCGATCGCGCCGCCGGTACAAGACCTCGATTGCTACTTTTCCACACTCAAGTCAGTGAAGCGTCACGGCCCGCGAGCCCACACCAGGAGTCACCAACGTGTGTGAATTGGTCGGTTTTTCCACATGTGGAATGGGGAAACTGCCCGGCAGGCCTCGGTAGTATGCGGCCGGACAAAGCACTAGACCGCCACCTTGTTTTCCACTTGAAGTGATTGGGCTAACCACAATGCCCACAATGGGAAAAAGCACACCTCCGATGTTGATAATGTAACTGGTGACAGTGTCGCCAGTGCCGGGTATTCTATGCACAGACTGTGCATACAATTCATGGGGACCGCCTGCTGATCCCGCAGTGGGGTGCCACCGCGGGCATCACGGGCAGCCAGCACCGCTCACCTGTGGACCCGGTCGTCACGACTTCAGGCCGACAACAGCGCACCGCACCGGCGTTGGGGGATGTGGAAAACCCCGGCCGGGGGTGCCCCGCCGGGGTTCAATCGCAGCGTTGGATCGGGGGCCCTACTCCACAAACTCCACCCTTCCGGTGCCGCCGGTGACGAGATTGCCGATCAGCCGGATCGGGGACTCGGTCAGGGCACGGGCAAGCTCGCCCTTCCCCTGGACCCGGAGCGAGCCGGAGAGTCCGGTGATCACCGTGGGCTGGGCCTGGAAGGCCACACGCCAGATCCGGTTGTCCTCCCCCTTCACCACAGCCTGGTAGGTCACCGGCGCCACCGACAGGGTGGAGTCGGGCCGCGGATGACCCGCGAACGCCACCGTGGTCCGGTCGAGGCGGAAGGAGAACTCCTCGTCCTCGGATTCCTTGACCGGGACCCGGTTGACCTCGAGCCGCTCCATCTCCACGAACTCGAGCTGCATCTGCCGCTTGAGCCCGGAGCTGTTGGTCCCGAGGACCACCAGCGAGAGCCCGGGGCTGGCCCCGGTCCGTTCGCCGGAGGCGCTGATCCCCCACCAGAAGAGCGCCAGCTGCTTGCCGCCGTCGCCCCGCTCGTAGCCGCGATGGTTCGCGGTAACCCCCTCGACGTACCAGGTGCATACCTGGGAGGGAATCCAGTCCGCGAAAGTCGGCTCATCGGTGATGACCCGCCGGAGGGCCGGCGGCAGGCCCGGATCGTCCCGGGCGGCCACCGCATGGGCCCCCCGTAGGAGGAGGTCGCTGGCCACCTTCGGGGAGACCAGGAAGTGGAGGCACCACCCACCCCGGGCGGTTCCGAGCTCCCAGGCCACCTTGGGGTCGCGTGCGGCCGCCCCACCGCTCTGGGCGGCGAGGCCGGAGCCGGCCAGGAGGACGAGGAGGAGGGTCACCGGGGTGACAGGGGTGCGGCGCGGCGCGACGGGCATCTGGAACGATCCGGAGGAAGTGTCAGCGACCGTGGCGGGCGTCCTCGACGGCCCGGTCCAGGTCACGATAGGAGTCGGGCTCCAGGGCCCGGAACCGGAGATCCGAGTAGCTCACCTCGCCCTTCCGGTCGATCACGTAGACGGTACGGCGGTTGTAGCCCGGGCGGTCACTGGCGCTGCCATAGGCCCGCGCGACGCGCTGGTCCTGGTCGGCCAGGAGCCGGAAGGGGAGGCCGAGACTGGCGGCGAACCGCTGCTGGGTCTCGAGCGAATCGGCGCTGATGCCCACGACCACGACGTCATCGCCGAAGAGGTCGGCGTACTGCTCCGTGAAGGTGCGCAGTTCGGCCGTGCACCCCGGGGTGAAGGCCCGCGGGAAGAACGCCAGCACCACGATCCGGCCCCGCTGGGCACTGAGGCTGAACCAGGGTTCGGTGCTGACCGTCCCGTCCTTCGAGGCCCAGGGAAGCGAGAAGTCCGCCGCCCGGTCGCCGACCCTGGGCCCGTCGACCAGCACCGCCGTGGGCCGGCCGATGGTGCTGTCGGGCACGGCCTGCGCCGCCGCGGGCCCGGAGAGGAGCGCGGCCCCGAGGGCCGGGAGGAGGAGGGCATGCCGTCGCATCAGTTACTCCTTGACGCCGGCCACCTGCCGGAGCGCCGGTTCGAATCGCTGGTCGGCCCCGACGCCGGTGTAGACCACCTGGCCCGCCGCGTCGAGGATCACCACGAACGAGGTCGCCGGGGCCTGGTAGGCCCGGGTGCTGGTCCCCCGGTCGTCGTAGAGGATGCGGAAGGGGACCGTGTGCTGCGCAAGGTAACGGCGTACCCGCTCCGGCGTCTGGTTCACCGTCACGTTCACCCCCAGGAACTCCACCCGGTCCCCGAACTGGCGGTGCGCCTCAATGAACCGGGGGAGCAGTTCCTCGCAGTTGGAGCACCAGGTGGCCCAGAACTCGATCAGGACCGGCTTCTTCCCCACCCACTGGCCGAGGTCCACGGCCTTGCCCTCCAGGTCGTTCACGCTCACCACGGGCCCCCGGGACCCCACGGGTATCCCCGCCTCACCCTGCCCCGTGAGCGGGAGGGCAAGGAGCAGCGCGGCGACCACCCCGCCGACTCGTACCAGGCGACGCATCAGGAGACCTTTCCCATCTGGATGAAGTAGTACTCGGCCATGCCCAGCAGGACGACCCCCGCCCCGCGCTTGATCCACAGCGTCCAGCGGCCGCTCCGAGGCAGCGCCGCCCCGGCCCCGGCCATCAGCCCCACGACGGCGAGCAGCGCCGTCATCCCGAGGGAAAAGACGAACAGGTACAGGAAACCCCACACGGCGCTGCCGGTGGCGGTCACGAAGGTCAGCGCCGCGGCGAAGGCCGGCGCCCCGCAGGGGGCGGCCACCAGCCCCGAGGTGGCGCCCATGGCGAACACGCCCCCGGGAGACCCGCCACCGAAGCGGCTGGCCCACGCCAGAACGCGCTGGGGCGCCATGAGCGGAAACAGGTCGAACAGCGCCAGCCCGAACAGCAGCAGCAGATTGCCGATGGCGAAGTAGGCCCAGCGGTTGGAGCTCACTGCCCCGAAGAGCGACCCGGTCAGCCCCGCCAGGAGCCCCAGGGAGGCGTAGACGAGCGCCACGCCAAGAATGTAGATGCCGGTCCGGACCGCGGCCCGTTTCCAGTCCCGGCCGGCGGTCCCCGCGCCGCCCAGCACACCCGCGACGATCGGGATCATGGGGTAGACGCACGGCGTGAGGCTGGTGACGAGGCCCGCCCCGAACATCAGGGCGAGCCCGGTCAGCGGCTGTTCACGCAGAACCTGATCGAGCGGCAGCGCCATACCGGGTGTCCACGTATTCATCGAGGATCCGCAGGAAGTCAGCGACGATGCTGTCCCCCTTGAGGGTGACCAGCAGCCGCCCGTCCACGTAGACCGGCGCCTTGGGCTCCTCGAAGGTCCCCGGCAGCGAGATGCCGATATTGGCGTGCTTGGATTCGCCCGGCCCGTTCACCACGCAGCCCATCACCGCAAGCTTGAGCTCCTCGACGCCCGGGTACTGGTCCCGCCACTCGGGCATCCGGTCCTTGAGGTAGCCCTGGATGTCCTCGGCCATCTGCTGGAAGAAGGTGCTCGTCGTCCGCCCGCAACCGGGGCAGGCGGTGACCTGGGGGGTGAAGCTGCGGAGCCCGAGCGACTGGAGGATCTGCTGGGCCACCAGCACCTCCTCGGTGCGGTCGCCGCCGGGCCGTGGCGTGAGCGACACGCGGATGGTGTCGCCGATGCCCTCCTGGAGCAGGATGGCCAGCCCCGCGGCGCTGGCCACGATGCCCTTGGCGCCCATCCCCGCCTCGGTGAGGCCGAGGTGCAGCGGGTAGTCGCACCGGGCGGCGAGCATCCGGTAGACATCGACCAGGTCCTGCACGCCGGAGACCTTGGCGCTCAGGATGATCCGGTCGTGCCCCAGCCCCAGGCCCTCCGCGTGGGCGGCGGAGCGCAGGGCGCTCTCGAGCATCGCGTCGATCATGACGTCGCGGACGTCGCGGGGCTCGGGCAGCCGGGCGTTGGCGTCCATGAGCTCGGTGAGCAGGATCTGGTCCAGCGACCCCCAGTTGACCCCGATCCGCACCGGCTTGTCGTGGGCAAGCGCCACCTCGATGATGGCGCGGAAGTTCTCGTCCGCCCGCTTGCCGCCGACGTTCCCAGGATTGATGCGGTACTTGGCCAGCGCCCTCGCGCAGTCGGGGTAGCGCGTCAGCAGCAGGTGCCCGTTGTAGTGGAAGTCGCCGATGATCGGCACGCGGATCCCCGAGCGCTCCAGCCCGTCGACGATCCGGGGCACCGCCGCCGCGGCCTCCTCGTTGTTCACCGTCACCCGCACCAGCTGGCTGCCCGCCGCGGCCAGGGCCGTCACCTGGCGGATGGTCCCCGGCACGTCGGCCGTGTCGGTGTTGGTCATGGACTGCACCACGATCGGATGCGCGCTCCCCACGGGAACGTCCCCGACCATGGCGGACACGGTCAGCCGGCGCATGGCGTATGACATGGCAGGAAATATATCCCGGGAGCGGCTCCCGGAATCAGGGGAGTGGCGCCTTCAGGTGCGGTCGAAGGGAGACGCGGTGATCGCGGACAGCTCGTCCGGCGTGAGCTCCAGGTCTCCGGCCGCGGCGCTGTCCGTGGCGTGCTCCGTCCGCCGGGCGCTCGGGATCGCGAGCACGGTCGGACCCTGCGCCAGGACCCAGGCCAGGCAGAGCTGGTGGGTCGTGACCCCGCGTCGCGCGGCCAGGACGGACAGTGCCGGGTGGGCCGGGAGCTTCCGGGTGAGGCGCCCCCCGCCCGTCGGCGAGTAGGCAAGGAAGCCGATGCCCCGCTCGCCGCAATACCGGACGACGCCATCGGCCAGCGCCTCCCGGAAGAACGGATTGAGGCGGTTCTGCACCGTCGCGATCGTGGCACGCGCCTCCGCCTGCCGGATCTGCTCCACCGACACGTTGGACAGCCCGATCCAGCGGATCTTGCCGGCGCGCTGGAGTTCCGCCAGGGCGTCCACGCTCTCATCGAATGGCACCGCGGGATCCGGGGCGTGGAGCTGGTAGAGGGCGATCTGCTCCACACCGAGCGCCTTGAGGCTGGCCTCGCAGGCGGCCACGAGGCTCGCCGGGCGGCCGTCCCGGTCCCAGCGCCCCCCGCCCCGGACGATCCCTCCCTTGGTCGCCACCACGATCCGCTCGCGCGGTCCCGGCCATTCCCGCAGCGCCCGCGCAATCAGCCGCTCGTTGTGCCCGGTGTCCGCCGCGTCGAGGCAGTAGGCATTGGCGGTATCGATCAGGGTCATCCCCGCGTCGAGCGCCGC
>JBGAPX010000068.1:0-20151 GCA_044221045.1 Gemmatimonadales bacterium | reverse complement strand
TCGCCCGTGGCGTCGTCGTACTCGAACCGGGTGCCGAAGATCCGTTCCGGCGGGACCACGCCCGCCAGCGCCGACTGGATGGCCTCCTCCGGCGCGGCGGAGATCACGTACAGCTCGAACCGGTGCCCGTCGAGGTCACGCAGCAGCTCCACCAGCAGCGGGATGTTCTTCTTGAGCCGGATCCGCTTGCCCACCTCGGTGAGGTCCTGCCGCCGCACCCGGCGGTACTCGGGATCGTGCAGCAGCAGGTACGCCAGCTCCGCCCCCTGCTGCACCAGGTGGATGTCGGCGAGCCCGGCGATCCGTTCCTGGAAGTTGGTGATGCCGAGCAGCTCGCTCAGCACGTGCCCCGAGTCGTTGAAGCTCAGCGTCTGGTCGAAGTCGGTCGCCAGCAGGTACTCCTTCATGCGCAGCTCCCCGGAGGGTGGGACGCCTGTCATGCACCGCGCGAAAGCTAGCGCGGCGCGCCGGTGCCCTGCAGGGTCCGATCTTCGGATTGTGACGGGGGACAATCTTGTCGTGATGCGGCGGATCTGTCCGCGGCCGCCGGGAAGGCGCCTACGCGACTGCGGCCAGTTCCCGCTCCAGCGCGCCGAGCGCCTCGCGGAAGTCTCCGGCGTGGTCGGCCTCCAGCGCCGGCCGGGCCACCAGCCGCGCGAGCCCGCCCTGCAGGTCGAGGAAGTGCTGCACCAGCCGGTCGCGGTGCCGCTCCAGCTGGCCGCGAGCCCCGGCGTCCGCGACGGCCCCGGGGGTGCGTTCGAGCACGGCCAGGGCATCGTCGAGCCGCACCAGCTCCCGCGCGCCGGCCGCCGCCACTGGCAGGGTCTCGGCAATGAGCGCCTGGCGATCGGCGCCATCGACGCGGTCGATCAGGTGACGGCCGAGGCGGATCGTGCCGCCCAGCAGTTCCCGCGCCGGCCCCGCGGGGAGTTCCGCCGCGGTGGCCACGAGCTCGCGCTCGAGCGCGGGCTCGAACCGCGCCCCGCGCACCGTGCGCTCGATGAGCGGGCGGCGGCCCGCACCTACCGCGCCGGCCAGCAGCAGCGCCGCCACCGCCGGCGAGGTCCAGCGGAGCAGCCGGATCGAGCACCGCCGACGCGTACAGCCCGAGCCCCAGCACCAGCGCCGCCAGCACCCAGAGTCCGACCGGGATCATCCGCCACACGGACGCCACCGGCACCGCGCGCGCGGGGAGACCGCGGGCGGCGAGGCGGTCGAGCGCCGGACCCACCATCCCCCTCCGGCACGCGGGTGCAGCGGCTTGCGTCCCTGCACCACGTCGCGATGGCCGGCGCCACTGGACCCGCCGAACCATGCCAGCAGCTGGGCCAGGCGGTCGTCGCGATCCACCGCCGCACCGGGCTCGAGGAAGATCAGCGCGTCACTCGGCTGGCCGGTGCCTCCGCAGCGCCGGCACACCGTGAGCCCCTCGACGTCGAGGTCGCCGCACACCAGGCAGCGATCCTCGGGCGTGAGCGTGGGCGCCGTCACTCCGGGCGACGGGTCGCCCAGCGCCTCCGCCAGCGCCGCCGCGGTCGGGAAGCGGGTCGCGGGATCGGATCGGGTGGCACAGGCGATCGCCGCGTCGAGCCAGGCCGGCACCTCGCGCCGCTCCGCGGCCGGGTGGAAGCCCTCCTCACGCGGCGCGGGCGGCAGGTGGCTCGCGGCCTGGGCCGGCAGCCGGCCCACCAGCGCGTAGTAGAGCGTGAGGCCCAGGGCGTACACGTCGGCGCGCGCGTCGGCGCGGGCGCCCGTCATGAGCTCGGGCGCGGCGTAACCGAGGGTGCCGACCAGCCCACCGGTCTCGGTCATGGTGGCCTGCGACAGGATCCGGGCCGAACCGAAATCGGTGAGCAGGGCCTTCCCCTCGCGGTCGAGCAGGATGTTCCGTGGCTTGACGTCCCGGTGCAGGACCCCCGCGCCATGGGCCTGGGTGAGCGCGGCGGCGATGGCGCGGCCCAGCGCCACGGCGGCGCCCGGGGCGAGCGGCCCCGTGCCGCTGACCCGGCGCTCCAGGTCCTCGCCCTCCACCAGCTGCATGAGCACGAACTGCCACGGCCCCTCGGTGAGGCAGTCGTACACCGGGACGATGTGGGGATGGCTCAGGGCGCGCACCGCCAGCACCTCCCGGCGCAGCCGCTCCCGCGCCAGCTCCTGCGTGGCGGGGGGCGGCACCAGCAGCTTGACCGCGATGTCGGTGCCGAGCGTGAGGTCGCGGGCCCGGTACACCACCGAGTGGCCGCCGCGCCCCAGCTCGGCCCCGATCACGTAGCGGCCGCCCACGGTGGTCCCGGGGGGGAAGTAGCTCACGGCGCGGCCCGCTCCACCGGCTCGCCGGCGCCAAGCCGGCCGAGCACCTCGAGCGCGTTGCTGCGCCAGCCGTCGTTCACCGAGTAGTGCGCGAGGAAGGCCGTCAGGTTCACGCGGGCCCGGTCGGGCTGGCCCATCGCGTACTCCGACATCCCGGCGTGGTAGAGCGCCATGTAGTGCGTGGGCCAGTACTCGATCACCATCTCCATGATGGGACCGGCCGCGCGGTCATCGCCGGCATCGGCGACCGGGTGCGCGACCTCGAACACCACCCCAGCGGCGCGGGCCCGCTCACCGGCGGGGAGCTGGTCCACCAGGTGGCGGGCCTGGTCGACCCGGCCGGCCAGCGCGTAGCAGGCCGCCGAGTACGCCGTGCCCTCGAGGCCCGCGGGGGCGGGATCGTTGCGATGGGCCAGCTCCACTTCGACCGCGTTGCAGAACGGGCGCAGCCGGGCGAACCACTCCGCCGGAGTGCCGGCGGGGAGGGGGGCCTGCTGGTGCGGCCGGGTCGGGGTCGCGGCCCGCGGCAGCAGCAGAAGTGCTGCAATCACTGCGACATAGGCCAGGCCGAAGAGGTACAGGCGCCGGTGCATGGGCCCTTCCTTCATACTGGGACGGGAACGGGGACCCCAGGGGTGCAAGGGGTGTTCCAATGGACGCCCGGACGGCCAGGATTACGACACGCCGCGGCGACTCGCTGGCTCGGCGGCACCTCGGGGCCGCCTCCCTTTTCCCGCTCCCCGCTTTCCTTTTCCCCTTTCCCCTTTCCCCATTCCCTTCCACGCCTCAACTTCCCTCGCATGCCCTACACCCCCGCCCCCTCGCGCTACGACGCTCCCGGCTTCTACCGCCGCTGCGGGCGGTCGGGCGTGCGCCTCCCGGTCATTGCCCTGGGCCTCTGGCACAACTTCGGCGCTCCCGACGATCCCGACACCGCGCGCGCCATCGTCCATCGCGCCTTCGACCTGGGGATCACCCACTTCGACCTCGCCAACAACTACGGTCCCCCCGAGGGCGCCGCCGAGGAGACCCTCGGCCGCATCCTCAAGGAAGACCTTGGCCGCTGGCGCGACGAACTCGTCATCTCCACCAAGGCTGGCTACTACATGTGGCCCGGGCCGTACGGCGAATGGGGATCGCGGAAGGGCCTGCTTGCCTCGCTGGACCAGTCGCTGCGGCGGATGCGGCTCGAGTACGTGGACATCTTCTATTCTCACCGCTTCGACCCCGAGACCCCGCTCGAGGAGACCATGGGCGCGCTGGCCCACGCGGTGCGGAGCGGCAAGGCGCTCTACGTGGGCCTCTCCAACTACTCCGCGGCCGACACCGTCCGCGCCGCGCAGCTGCTGCGGGAGCTGGGGACCCCCTGCCTGATCCACCAGCCGCGCTACAGCCTCTTCGATCGCCAGGTCGAGGCCGCGCTCCTGCCGGCGCTCGAGCGCGAACAGATCGGCGCCGCCGTCTTCTCGCCGCTCGCCAAGGGGCTGCTCACCGACCGCTACTTTCAGGGCATCCCCGCCGACGCGCGCGCCGGGCGCGATCCGCGGTTCCTGACGCCCGCGCAGGTCACCCCGGCGGCGGTCGCCAAGGCGAAGCGCCTCAATGAAATTGCCCGCGCGCGGGGCCAGACCCTCGCCCAGATGGCCCTCGCCTGGACCCTGCGGCACCCCGTCGTCACCACCGCCATCATCGGCGCCAGCAAGGTGAGCCAGCTCGAGGACTGCGTCGGCGCGGCGGGGAAGCTGGGGTTTGCGGCGGAGGAGCTGGTGGGGATCGAGGGGGTGCTGGGGGGACGGTAGCGACGGTAACGACGGTAACGACGGTAGCGACGGCAGCGACGGTAACGACGGTAGCGACGGTAACGACGGTAACGACGGTACGTGCCGCGCAGGGAGGCGCTGAAGCAGCGGAGCAGGGGCGGGTGCGCCGCTAAGCGGGCTCCACGTTCCTGTGCGGCCACCCGCCCCTGCGAGCAGCGTCAGCGCCGACCCCCCCGCGGCGGTAGATTCGGATATTCCCTCACGCGTACCCGGGGCAGGCACGAGGCCCCCCCTACAAGTGAATCATCGGTGCCCTCAATGATCCGCAACATCCCGCTCATCATCGCAGGCTCATTCGCATCCCTTCCGCTCGCCGCGCAGGACTGGCGGGTGCACGAGATGACTCGGCCCCATCCCGCCACCGCCCCCGCGGTGCCGACCGCCCGCGCCGACCGGCCGCCCCCGGGCGCGGTCGTCCTCTTCAACGGCACCGACCTCTCCCGCTGGCGCAGCGATGACAGCCTCCCCGCGCGGTGGATCGTGGGGAAGGGCTATTTCGAGGCCCGCCCCGGCACCGGCACCCTCACCACCGTGGACTCCTTCGGCGACATGCAGCTCCACCTTGAGTGGGCCGCGCCGGCGGCGGCGAAGGGGGCGGGGCAGGACCGCGGCAACAGCGGCGTCTTCCTCATGGGCCGCTACGAGCTCCAGATCCTCGACTCCTGGAGGAACGACACCTACAGCGACGGCCAGGCCGGCTCCATGTACGGCCAGCATCCGCCGCTCTACAACGCCGCGCTCCCGCCGGGGACGTGGCAGCGCTACGACGTCTTCTTCCGCCGCCCGCGGTTCGGCGCCGCCGGGGAACTCACCGAGCCGGCGCGGGTCACCGTGCTCCACAACGGCGTCCCGGTGCAGAACAGCGTCGTGCTCCGGGGGCCGACCACCTGGCTGGCGCGCGCGCCCTACGAGGCCCACCCCGACCGCCTCCCCTTCGGGCTGCAGGACCATGGCCACGCCGTGCGCTTCCGGAACATCTGGGTCCGCCCCCTCCCCGAGGGCGATGCCCCGCCGCCGCCGCTCGCGCTCCGGCCGTTCACCGACCAGGAGCGACAGACGCTCGCGGGCCGGTACGGCGCCGCCACCGTCGCCGACAGCGCCGGCCGCCTCTGGCTCGACCTGGGCGACGGCGCCATGCCCCTCGTCGCCGCGGCCGCGGGCGGCTTTTCTATTGAAGGCGTGGACGCCGCGGTGGAATTCGAGCCCGGCGCGGTGAACACCCTCGTCCTGACCGTGGGCGGGGTGAAGATCAGGTGGCGGTAGCGACGGTAGCGACGGTAACGACGGTAAGGGCCGCGTAGGGAGGCGCTTCTGCCGGGGAGCGGCGCCGCGCGAGCCGCGAAGCGGTCTCACCGATCCTCTGCGGCTCCGCGGCGACGCGACAAGGCAGGAGCGCCGAGTGAGGCACGGCCACCCGCTCCTGCGAGCAGCGTCAGCGCCGACCACCCCGCGGCTTCCGGCTCCCGCAGTAACGAAGGTCCCGTCCTCCCGACTTCACCCCTCCTTCACACTCCGCCCTTCATCGTAGATCACCGCCTGATCCCCTCGGGGATCGGCGCCGGTGCTCTCCCACCCGGCCGAGCCCCCTCACTCGAGGGTCCGCCCATGTCGCTCGCCCATCCTGAGATCCTGTCTCACGGCCTCGTCCCGCCCCAGGCCCAGCGCCTCTTTGCCGAACTCAAGCCGCCCCTGGCCGACGACCAGGCCCTGCTCGAGGCCGACCGCTGCCTCGTCTGCGGCGGACCGACGGCGCCCGCCCCCTGCGCCGAGGCCTGCCCCGCGATGGTGGACGTCCCCCATTTCATTGACGCCGTCGCCCACGGCGACTGGGAGGGCGCCGCCGACCTGATCTTCCGCTCCAACCTCCTCGGCGCCACCTGCGCCCGGGTCTGCCCCACCGAGGAGCTGTGCGAGGCCGCCTGCGTCCTCACGAAACAGGGGCGCCGCCCCATCGAGATCGGCCGGCTGCAGCGCTACGCCACCGACCTCGCCCTGCGGAATCCCTGGTCCACCTTCCGCACCCCGGCGCCGCCCACCGGCAAGCGCGTCATCGTCATCGGCGCCGGCCCCGCCGGCCTCGTCTGCGCCGGCGAGCTCGCCCTGCTCGGCCACCACGTCACCATCTACGAGGCCCGGCCCGAGACCGGCGGCCTGGTGCGCCACGCCATCGCCCCCTACCGCCTCGACCAGGAGCCGCTGGGCGACGAGGTGCGCCGCATCCTCGCCCTCGGCGTCGAGCTCTACCTCGGCAAGCCGGTGGATTCCCCCGCCGCGCTCCGCCGGCTGGAGGCGGCGTCGGACGCCATCTTCCTCGGCATCGGCATGGGGAAGGACCTCGCCCAGCCGTACCCCGGGGACACCCTCCCCGGCGTGTGGAACTCGCTCGACTTCATCGAGGCCATCAAGCTCCGGCACCTGACCGACATCGGGCGGCGGGTGGCGGTGATCGGGGGCGGCAACACCGCCATCGACGTGGCCCGCGAGGCGGTCCGGCTCGGCGCGGAGGAGGTGCGGCTCCTCTATCGCCGCACCGAGGCGGAGATGCCGGCCTTCCGGTTCGAGGTGGAAGGGGCCCGCGCCGACGGGGTGCAGTTCGAGTGGCTCACCAATCCCGTCGGCTTCACCGGCGAGCAGCATGTCACCGGCGTACTCTGCCAGCGCATGTGCCTCGGCGAGCCCGACGCCTCCGGCCGTGCCCGCCCGGTGCCGCAGCCGGGATCGGAGTTCGTGCTCCCGGCGGACACGGTCATCCGCGCCATCGGGCAGGAGCCGCGGCTCGAGTTCCTGCAGTGGATCGAGGGGCTCGAGGTCCGGCAGGGCCGGCCCGTGGTCAACCCGGCGACGGGGCAGACCACCAACCCGCGCTACTTCGGCGGCGGGGACGTGCTGAACGGCGGCGGGACGGTGGTGGCCGCCGTGGGCGCCGCCAAGATCGCGGCGCTCGGCATTGATGCCTTCCTGCGCGACGCCGACGCCGTCGTGCCCGGCGAACCGGTGGGCTCGCAGGAGGTCTCATGATCCCGGGCACGGTGCGCTATGCCCAGGGGGGCATGGCCCTCCTGATCCACCGCAACTACTGCAAGGGCTGCCGGATCTGCGTCACCGACTGCCCCGAGAAGATCCTGGTGCTGGACCAGCACGAGGTCGCGGTGGTGACCGAGATCGGCCGCTGCGTCTTCTGCGGCATCTGCGCCGTGCGCTGTCCCGACTTCGCCATCGCGCTCGAACGGCCGGCGCCGCGCTGGACCGGCCCCGCCCATGATCCCGGAGGGATGGCATGCGCCTGATCCAGGGCAACGAGGCCTGCGCGCTGGGGGCGCTGCACGCCGGCTGCACCTACTACGCCGGCTATCCCATCACCCCCGCCTCCGAGATCATGGAGCAGATGGCCCGGATGCTGCCCGCGCGGCACGGGGTCTTCGTGCAGATGGAAGACGAGATCGCCGCCCTGGCCGCCGTGATCGGCGCCTCCTGGGCCGGCGCCAAGGCGATGACCGCCACCTCCGGCCCCGGCTTCTCGCTGATGCAGGAGAACCTGGGCTACGCCGCCATGACCGAGACCCCCTGCGTGGTGGTGGACAGCCAGCGGATGGGGCCGAGCACCGGGCTGCCCACCCTGCCGTCGCAGGGAGACGTGATGCAGGCCCGGTGGGGCAGTCACGGCGATCGGCCCGGCGTCACGCTGACCGCGTCGTCGGTGGGCCAGGTGTACGAGGTCACCGTCGCCGCCTTCAATATCAGCGAGCGGTACCGGGTGCCGGTCGTCCTGCTGCTGGACGCGGTGGTGTCCCACATGCGGGAAGGGGTGGAACTCCCCGACCTGCCGGTGGTCACCCGGCAGGCGCCGGCGGACCCTGCCGCGTTCCTGCCGTTCGGCGGCACCGACTTCATGCCGCTGGGCGCGGGCAAGCCCATCGTCGTGACGGGACTGGCCCACGCCGCCTCGGGCCTTCCCCGCGCCACCGACGGCGCCAACGCGGCGCGGATGCTCCAGCGCGTCGTGGACCGCATCGATGCGGCGGGGGAGGAGATCCTTCGCACCCGCGCCCTGGCGCTGGAGGATGCCGAGGTCGGCATCATCGCCTACGGCATCAGCGCGCGGCCGGCGCGCGGCGCGGTAGAGCTGCTCCGGGCGGAGGGAATCCGCGCCGGCCTGCTCGAGCTGGAGACCCTCTGGCCACTCCCCGAGCAGGCCATCCTGGATCTGGCCGCGCGCACCCGGCTGCTGCTGGTGCCGGAGATGAACCTGGGCCAACTGGTGCTGGCCATTCGCGCCACGGTCGAGGGCCGGACCCCGGTGCTCGCGCTCAACCGGGTGGATGGCCAGGTCTTCCCGCCGGCGGAGATCGCGGCCGCCATCCGGCAGGCGGTGGCGGGACTGCGGGTGCCGGTGGAGCCGGCGTTCCGGGAGGTGCAGCATGCCGCGCATGGGTGAGGATCTCCGCCAGTACCTCCGCGAGGAGCTGATGCCGGGCGTCTGGTGCCCCGGCTGCGGCCACGGCAACGTCCTCCGCGGCGTCGTCACCGCGCTCGACCGGCTGCACCGGAAGATGGACCAGGTGGTCTGCGTCGGCGGCATCGGCTGCGCGGGGCGGTCGCCGTTCTACCTCAACAGCTCGGCGATGCACACCACCCACGGCCGGGCGCTGGCGTACGCCACGGGGCTGAAGACCGCGCGTCCCGACCTGACGGTGCTGGTCACCATGGGCGACGGGGACGCCGCCGCCATCGGCGGCAATCACTTCATCCACGCCTGTCGCCGGAACATCGACCTCACCGCGATCGTGTACAACAACGGCACCTACGGCATGACCGGGGGCCAGCAGGCGCCCACCACCCCGGCCGGCATGCGCTCCACCACCACGCCCCTCGGCAGCATCGAGCCGCCCTTTGACATCTCCGAGCTGGCCCGGGCGGCGGGGGCGAGCTACGTGGCGCGCACCACCACCTTCGACTTCGAGGAGCTGCCGCAGTACATCGCCGAGGCCATCGCCCACCCCGGCTTCGCGGTGGTGGAGGTGCTCACCCAGTGCCCGACCTACTTCGGGCGGCTCAATCACCTCGGCGACCCCGCCACCATGCTGGACTACGAGCGGGACCTGACCTTTCCGATCGAGCCGATGACCCGGGAGCAGGTGGCCGGCCAGCTGCCGGTGGGGCGGTTCCGGCGGGATGTCCGGCCCGAATACACCCGGCGCTACGCCGAACTCTGCGACCGGGCGGCGGCGGCCGCCGCCGCGGCGGACGGCGCCACCGATGATGAGCCGCTCCCCCGGCGTGACTGCGCGCTGCCGCGGGATCCCTATGAGGTCCGCTTCTCCGGGGAGGGGGGGCAGGGGGTCATCCTCGCCGGCGTGCTGCTGGCCGATGCCGCGGGGAGCGAGGGCCGCCAGGTGGTGCACACCCAGAGCTACGGCCCGGAGGCCCGGGGCGGCGCCTGCAAGTCGGAGGTGATTCTCTCGAGCCGGGAGATTCCCTTCCCGGAGGTGGAGCAGCCCGACGCCGTGATCTGCCTCTCGCCCGAAGCGATGCGGCGCTACACCGGCCTCCGGCCCGGCGGCATCCGGATCGTCGAGGAGCGCGCCTGCCTCGGCAACACCCCCGCGGACGGAGACATCGTCCTGCCGCTGATCCGCACCGCCGTCGAGGCCGGGGGTGAGCTGGCGGTGAACGTCGTCGCGCTGGGCGCCCTGGCCGGGATCACCGGCCTCGTCTCCCGGGAAGCGCTCGAGGCCGCGCTTCGCCGCCGGCTCAAGCCGGAGCTGCTGCCGCTCAACCAGCGGGCGCTCGCGGCGGGGTGGGGGGTGGGGCGGTAGGGCGGGAGGGCGGCGCCGAGCGCCCTATCTCCCCGGCGCCTCGAACAGCATGGCCGGCTCGTCCGGTTGCGCGCCGAGTTCCCGCTCCAGGGCTTCGAGTCCGCGCGTCAGGGCGCGCAGTTCGAGCGCGGTGAGTCCTTCGAGCGCCTCGAGCAGGCGCGCGGTTGCCGGCACCGGGGCGTGCCGGAGCGTCTTCCGCCCCCGCGGCGCCAGGGACAGCAGCACCCGCCGCCCATCCTCGGGAGACGGCCGTCGGCGGACCAGCCCGCTCCGCACCAGCCGCGCGACCACAAGCGAGGCGGTGCTCTGCTGGGTCCCGGCCAGCGCGGCCAGTTCACCGAGGGAAAGCTGCTCCCGCTCCTCCAGCGCGCGCAGGAGGAAGAGCTGCGCGTTGGTCACCCCGGTCCGTCGCTCGACCGCGCGGGCCGACGATTGCAGCGTCCCGACCAGGCGGCGCACCCTGCGCAATGCCCCGGCGACCGAAGGCGGCAGGCCCCGCTCCCCCGCTCGGCGCCTCATGACCGCCGCCGGCGTCTGGCAGGGCGTGTCGACGCGAGGCGCCGGGGAGCACTCCCGTTGGCCGAGGCCCGACGGTACGTTGTCACATGCATCTCCTTGGAGTCCTCATGGTGGCCGGAGAGCGCGTCCCACCAGAGGTCGCGCACCTGGCGCTGCTGTTCACCCTGTTCGTGCTGCCCCGGGTGCTGCAGCGTTTCCGGCTGCCGCAGGCGGTGACCAGCGTGGGAATCGGGGCCGCGGTGGGGCTCGGGCTCGGCTGGTTCGAGCAGGACCCAACCGTCAATCTCCTGGCGACGCTGGGCATCGTCTCTCTCTTCCTGTTCGCCGGGCTCGACGTCGACTTTGACGAGCTGTGGCAGGAGGCGCGGGTGCTGCTGCAGCACGTGGCGCTGGGCCTCGGCGCGCTGCTGCTCACGGCCCTCCTGGCGGCCTGGAGTCTTGGCCTTGAGCTCCGGGTCGCCACGCTGGTCGCGCTGGCGCTGCTCACCCCCTCCTGTGGCTTCATCCTCGACTCCCTGCCGGCGTGGGGCTTCGACCGCCAGCAGCGGTTCTGGGTGAAGTCCAAGGTGATCGCCACCGAGGTGGTCGCCCTGGGGGCGCTCTTCGTCGCCATGCAGTCCCGCGACCTCCAGGGGCTGGCGGGCGCGAGTGCCGCGATGCTGGCGCTGGTGGCGCTCCTGCCGCTGGTCTTCTGGTCCTTCGCCCGGGTGGTCCTGCCCTACGCCCCCAAGTCCGAGTTCGCCTTCCTGCTCATGATGGCAGTCTTCGCGGCGCTGGTCACCCGGCGCCTCGGAGTGTATTACCTCGTGGGGGCCTTCATCGTCGGCACCGCGGCCCAGCGGTTCCGCGAGCATCTCCCCGCGATGGCCTCCGAGCGCATGCTGCACGCGGTGGAGGTCTTTGCCTCGGTGTTCGTGCCCTTCTACTTCTTCTCCGCCGGACTCGGCCTCCGCGCGGCCGACTTCTCGGGCGAGGCGCTCCAGCTCGGGGCCATCTTCCTGCTGCTGGCGGTCCCGGTCCGGATCGCCCTGGTGGCGCTGCACCGCCGGCTCGCGCTGGGCGAATCGCTGCGCCGCGGTGCCCGGATCGGGCTCGCGATGGTGCCAACCCTGGTCTTCGGCCTGGTCATCGCCGGGCTCCTGCGGGACGCCTTCGGCATCTCTGACGCCCTCTTCGGGGGCCTGATGGTCTACACCCTGGCCAACACCCTGCTGCCCGGCTTCTTCCTCGGCGGGCGCGTCCTGGCGGCCCTTCCGGAGGACGACCCTTCCTCCACCCCCCGGAGCCGGCTGGAGGCGCCGGTACCCTGAGCGGCCCCCGCCCGGCGGCCATGGACGATGGGTGAGTATTATATTGACGTCAATATGAAACCGGAATTCCTCTCCCGCCGGGGGGGCTCCGCCCCCGTCACCCGCCCCCTGCGCGAGGCCGCGACCGCTGCGGCCGCCGCCCCGGAGGCGCTGCTCCGGGGTGCCCGCGCGGTCTCCCGCAGCCTGACCGCGCTCACCACCGACGAGCATGCCCGGCTCCTGCTCCTCGCCGCCTTCATCGGACTCGCCGCCGCGCTGGCGGTCACGGCGTTCTACCGGGTCATCGACCTGGTACAGCGCCTGACGCTGGGGTGGGCCGAGGCGATCCCGCTGGCGGACGCCCTGGTGATCCCGCTGCTGGTGGCGCTGGGGCTGGCGGCCAGTCAGGCCATCGTGCGCTACGGGGCCCAGGACTCCGAGGGCGAAAATGTGCCCGACGTCATGTACCGGGCCAACCTCCGGGGCGGGGTGGTGCCGGTCCGGCCGGTGCTGGCCAAGACCTGTGCCGCCGCGGTGCTCATCGGCACCGGCGGCAACGTGGGCGCCGAAGGGCCGGTCATCGTCGGCGGCGCGGCGGCGGCCGCGAGCATCGGCGGGTGGCTGCACGCCTCGCCCCACCGCCTGCGCACCCTTGTGGGGTGCGGCGCCGCCGCCGGGCTCTCTGCCGCGTTCAATGCGCCCATCGCGGGCGTGCTGTTCGGGCTGGAGAAGATCCTGGGCGCGGCGGGCGGGGGGGCGTTCGGCCCGTTCGTGGTCGCCAGCATCGTCGCTGCTGCCGCGAGCCGGGCGGTGTTCGGCAACCACCCCGTGCTCGCCGTCCCGCTCCCCTACGGCCTGCATTCCGCCTGGGAACTGCCGCTCTACGCCGCCCTCGGCCTCGTGGCCGGCGCGGCCGCAGTCGCCTATGGTCGCTTCACCTGGGGGGCCCATGACTGGTTCGGCGCGCGCTCCCGCGCGACGGGCATCGCCATCGGGGCGCTGGTGGTGGGGGGCCTGGACCTGGTCTTCCGCAACGAGCTCTGGGGGCACGGCCACCAGGCGGTGGATCTCGGGGCGCTCGGCCTGCGTCCCGCGGGCTTTCTGCTGGGACTGTTCGCCGCCAAACTGCTCGCCACCGGGGTCACCCTCGCGGTGGGGCGCGCCGGCGGAGTCTTTACCCCCGCCCTCTTCCTGGGGGCGACGCTGGGCACCGCCTTCGGCCATCTCGCGGACCGGCTGCTGCCGCCCGGCTCCCCGATCGTCGCGGGGGCCTTTGGGCTGGCGGGGATGGCGGGGGTGGTGGCCGGGGCCACCCACGCGCCGCTCACCGCGATCCTGATGGCGTTCGAGATGACCGGCGACTACGCCCTCATCCTGCCCATCATGCTCACCAGCACGGTGGCGTTCGTGGTCGCACGCCGGTTGCACCCGGAGTCCATTTACACGGAGTGGCTGGTGCGCCGGGGCATCGTGCTCACCCGCGGGGCGGACGCCGCGGTGCTCGCCCGGAGCACGGTGGCGGAGTGCCTGCGCCCGGCACTGCACCGCCTGGCGCCGGATGCCTCCCACGCGGAAGCGCTGCGGCTGGTCCGGGAATCGCCCCAGTCCTTCTATCCGGTCGTCGCCTCGGACGGTCGACTGGAGGGGCAGGTCGCGCTCGGCGACGTCGGCCCCGCTCCCCCGGAGGGTCCGGGGCCGACCGCCCGGGACCTGATGCGCCCCGTGGCCGGTCGGGTGCTGCCGGAGGACACACTCCTGACCGCCCTCCGGCGCATGGCCGCGCTGGATGTGGACCTGCTCCCCGTGGTGGATCGCGAGGAGAATCGGTACCTGATGGGCCTGGTGACCCGCGGCGACCTGTTCCGCGCCTATGAGCGCGCCCTCCGCCTGGAACTGGGCCATGACCCCGAGCCGGAACGGACCCCCGCATGATCATTGACTGCCACGTCCACCTGAACAATTACCACGAACAGGTGGCGATCTCCCTGGAAGGGAGCCTGGACAAGCTGCTCGCCTCGATGGAGGAGGCCGGGGTGGGACACGCCCTGGTGCTCACCAGCTACCTCGTCTCCCCGCACCGGCCCTCCGCCGCCCAGGTGGTTCGGGCGGTGGACCGGATTCCCTGTCTCGACGTCGTCGCCGGCATCAGCTACGAACACTACAAGCAGCGTGACCTCCGCGAGCTGGCCGAGTTCCTCCAGGCCGGCCTGGTGAAAGGGCTCAAGCTCTATCCGGGATACGAGCACTTCTATCCCCACGACCGTCGGCTGCAGGTGGTCTATGAGCTGGCGGAGGAGTTCGACGTCCCGGTCATGATTCACAGCGGCGACACCTACAGCCCGCGCGGCAAGGTGAAGTACGCCCACCCGCTCGAGGTGGATGAGGTCGCGGTGGATCACCCCGGGCTCAAGCTGGTGATCTGTCACCTCGGCAATCCCTGGCTGGTGGACTGCATGGAGGTGGTGTACAAGAATCCGAACGTCTACGCCGATATCTCCGGCCTCGTGCTCGGGGAGTTCACCGAGGCGTTCGAGCAGTACATGACCGACCAGATCGGGGACGTCATCCTCTATGCCGGCGAGCCGGACCGGTTCCTGTACGGCACGGATTGGCCCATCTGCTCCATGCGCTCGTACCTCGACTTCGTCGCCGGGCTCCGGCTCCCCGAGGCCGATCGGCACGCGCTGCTGTACGAAAACGCCCGGCGGCTCTTCAAGCTTTCCCTCCCGCCCCTGGCGGCTCCGGCGTCGCCCGGCCGGCCGCCCCTGCCGGGACAGTGACGGGTGGCCGTCGCAGCGCGCCGCCGCGGGCCGATCCGCATCCGGGAGCTGCACGATCCGCGGGATCCGATGGTGCGCGCCGCCCACCGGGTGCTCCGTGGCGTACTGCCGGCGGGGGAGGTGGTGGACTGGCAGGAATGGCGGGCGACGCTGCGGGAGGCCCAGGCGCGGGTCTGGACTGACGCGCGCTGGCACCTGCTGGTGGCGGTGCAGGGGCGCACCGTCGTGGGGCTGGCGAGCGGGACCTATCTCGGAAGCCTCCAGCTGGGGATGGTGGGCTACCTGGCCACCCATCCGCGGGTGCGCGGGCGGGGACTCGGCCCCCGGCTCCGCGCCCGGCTTCGCGCCTGCTTCGAACGGGATGCCCGCCGGTTCCAGGGTGCCCCACTGACGGCGATCGTCGGCGAAGTGGACCGGGAGAGCCCCTGGCTCTGGCGCCTGGTCCGCTCCCAGCGCGCCCTCGCCCTGGCGCTGCCCTACGAACAGCCGTCGCTGCGGCCCGGTGATCCGCCGAGCCGCCTGGTGCTGTACTACCAGGCTCTGGGGTCGCCGCGTCGCTGGCTTCCCCCCGGCGAGGTGCGGCGGATGCTGTACGCCATCTGGCGCCGGCTGTACCGGATCTCGCAACCCCTGCAGCGCCCGGCCTTCCGGCGGATGCTGCGCTGGCTCGCCCGGCAGCGCCGGGTGTACGGGCTGCCGCCCGCGGTGGCGCCCCGTCGTTCGCCTTCCCTGCCGCGGGAGTGACTCGCATGGATGCATCCCTCCACGACCTGCTCCGCCCCCTGCTGGCCCTCGACGTCCCGGCGTGGGTGCTTGGTCCCGCCATCGCCGCCATCCTCGCCACCCTGCTCTTCGGGTTGCGCCGCCTGCTGGTCAGCCGACTCACGCGCCTGGCGGGACGGACCAGCAATACCCTCGACGATCTGCTTCGCGACGTCGTGGCCCGGACCAAGGGCTGGTTCCTGCTTGCCCTCAGTGCCGCCGCCGGCGCCGCCGCCCTCCCGGGGACGCCGGCCGCCGGCCGCCTGCTCCAGGTCGTGACGATTGCGGCCCTCGGCCTCCAGGCGGGCCTCTGGGGCACCACCCTGCTGGTGGGGCTGGTTCGTCGCGGCATCTCCGAGTCCCAGGAGGGGAGCGTCCTGGACCGGACCACCATCGGCGTGCTCCGTTTCCTGATCCACCTGGTGGTCTGGAGTGCCCTGCTGCTCCTGGTCCTCGCCAACCTCGGCGTGGACGTGACGGCGCTGGTGGCCGGCCTCGGGGTCGGCGGCGTGGCCGTGGCCCTCGCGGTGCAGAGCGTGCTCGGCGACGTCTTCGCCTCGCTTTCCATCGTGCTGGATCGCCCCTTCGAAGTCGGCGACTTCATCATCGTGGACGATCTCATGGGCACGGTGGAGCAGGTGGGCCTCAAGACCACCCGGGTCCGGAGCCTCTGGGGCGAGCAGCTCATCTTCTCCAACTCCAACCTGCTCAACGCGCGTATCCGCAACTTCCAGCGGATGAAGGAACGGCGGGTCGTGTTCTCCCTCGGGGTGACCTACCAGACCAGCGCCGAGCGGGTGCGGAGGATTCCCGGCCTGGTGCGGGCCGCGGTGGAAAGCGCCTCCCCCACCCGATTCGACCGGGCCCACTTCACGGCGTTCGGGGACTTCGCGCTTTCCGTCGAGGTGGTGTACTTCGTCCTGGACCCGGACTACAATCGCTACATGGACATCCAGCAGCAGATCAACCTGAGCCTCCTTGAGCAGTTCGCCCGCGAGGGGATCGAGTTCGCCTACCCCACCCAGACCCTCTTCCTCACCCGGGCGCCGGCCCCCCCGCTCCAGGGCGCCGCGCCATGATGGCGGCGCTCGCACTCCTGCTGCTGCTGCAAGGGCCGGCGGCGGTCCCCGCCGATAGCGGCGTCATCCGCCTCGGGGCACGGACCATCGCCACGCTGCGGGCCCCGGTCGGCGCCAGCACCGCCGGGGAGCGCGCCCTCGCCGCGGAGACCCGGATCGCGCACCTGCTGGAGCGCGGGGCGGATTCGGTGAGCCTCGAGCCCCTCCACGACGGGGTCCTGGTGCGGCTGGGAGGCGAGCGCGCGTTCATGATCGTGCTCGGCGACGTGGATACCCTGGCCGGGGCCACCGTCGCTGGCGCCGCGGAGGCCGCGGCGACCCAGCTCCAGGCCGGGGTCCGGGACGATCTCGAAGCCCGCAGCGTCCGGGCCCTGGCCATCGCCAGCGGGCTCGCTGCCGTCGCGACCATTTTGTTGCTGCTCGGGTTGCGCATCCTGCTCCGGCTGCGCCACTGGCTGGACAGCCAGGCCGGCCAGTTGCGCCGGGCCAGCCTTCCCGCGCCGTTCCGGCGACTCGCGGGGGTGTTCGACCCCCGGCTCGCCGTGCGCCCCATTCACCTGCTGACGTCCGCGGGGATGTGGACCCTGGGCCTGGCCCTCTGCTACCTCTACGTCACCTTCGTCCTCACCCGCTTCCCCTGGACCAGGCCCTGGGGGGAACAACTCGGGGAGGTGCTGCTGGATCTGTTGCGACGGCTGGGAGCGGGCACGCTGCACTTCCTCCCCAAGCTGGCGGTGGTCGTCCTGATCTTCCTCGGGACGCGCCTCCTCGCGCGGGGGGTGCACCGGCTCTCTACCGCGGTGCAGGCCGGGGCGCTGGCCATTCCCGGCGTGCACCCGGAGACGGCGGAGCCCACCCGGCGGATCGCCACCGTTCTCCTCTGGCTGTTCGCGGTCATCGTCGCCTATCCCTACCTGCCGGGCAGCGATTCGGCGGCGTTCAAGGGGGTCTCGGTCTTCGCCGGCCTCCTGCTCAGCCTGGGGTCGGCGGGGCTGGTCGGCCAGGCGATGAGCGGCCTCGTCCTGATGTATGCCCGGAGCTACCGGCCGGGGGACTACGTCCGCCTCGGCGAGGTGGAGGGCGTTGTCCAGGAACTCGGGATGCTGTCCACCCGGCTCCGGACCCCGAAGGACGAATACGTGGTGGTCCCCAACTCGGTGGCCACCGCGCAGGGGGTCACCAACTATTCCGCCGCCGGCCGGGCCGGTCACCCGATCCTGCTGCACAGCTCCATCACGATCGGGTACGATGTGCCCCGGGCCCGCGTCGAGTCCCTCCTCCTCGACGCGGCCCGCCGGATGGAGGGAGCGCCCGAAGCGCCGGCGCCCTTCGTCCTGGTGCGCGCGCTCAATGACTGGTATGTGGAATACCAGGTGAATGTGGCGCTGGATCCGGCCCGGGCCGCCGCGCTCCCGAAGTACTACAGCGCGCTCCACGCCGCCATCTACGACGCCTTTGCCGAGGCCGGGGTCGAGATCATGTCGCCAAGCTACTTCGCGCTCCGCGACGGCAATGCCCGGACGGTGCCGGGCCCCGCGGGCGCCCCGCCGGCTCCGCCCGGGAGGCCGGGATGACGACGCTGCTGGTGTCCAACCGTCTCCCCGTCACGCTGCACCGATCGGCTGACGGTCCCACGCTCACCGACAGCCTGGGCGGGGTGGCCACCGGGCTCGCGGGCAAGCACGCGGCGGGCGACGGTCGCTGGATCGGATGGCCGGGGCTGACCACCTCGTTCAGCCCGGAGGACCTGGCGTCGGTCCAGCGCCAGCTCGCGGCCCGTCGCCTGGTCCCGGTCAGGCTGGACCGCGCCGAGATGCGCGGCTTCTACCAGGGCGAATCGAACAGCGTCATCTGGCCGCTCTTCCACTACCTGGTCCAGCAGGTGCCGCTCTTCCCGCGCTACTGGGGAGCCTACGAGTCGGTGAGTCGGCGTTTCGCGGAGGTCATCGCCGCCGAGGCCGCGCCCGCGGACCAGGTCTGGGTCCACGACTACCAGCTCATGCGGGTGCCGGCCCTCCTGCGGGAGCTCCGCCCCGAGCTCACCATCGGCTTCTTCCTCCACATCCCGTTCCCTGCCTACGAGGTCTTCCGCCTCCTGCCGAAGCGCCGCCTGCTGCTCCAGGGCGTGCTGGGCGCCGACCTCATCGGGTTTCACGCGGCGGCCTATGCCGAACACTTCTCCGAGTGCGTGACCCGGTTGCTGGGGGTGGAGACCGTCGAGGAGGGCCGGTTCGACTACCAGGGGCGCAGCCCCAGGACCGGCGTGTTCCCCATGGGGATCTCCCTCGCCCGGTTCGAGGCGAGCGCCCCCGAGGGCCCCTTCGGCGGCGAGCGCCGCGCCGCCGACGTCGCCGGGGCGGGAAAGACCCTGGTGGCGATCGACCGGCTGGACTACACCAAGGGGATTCCCCGGCGGCTGCTCGCCTACGAGGAGCTGCTGCGCCAGCACCCCGAACTGCGCGAGCGCGTTACCCTGGTCCAGGTGGCCGTGCCGTCCCGCACCGGCGTGAAGGCGTACCGGCGGTTTCGCCGGCACGTGGATGCGATGGTGGGCCGCATCAACGGCACCTTTGGCACGCCCTCCTGGACCCCCGTGAACTACCTGTACCAGGGCTTCACGCAGCAGGAGCTGCTGACGCTCTACCGCATGGCCGACGTCATGCTGGTGACCCCCGTGCGTGACGGGATGAACCTGGTGGCGAAGGAGTTCATCGCCAGCCGGGTGGATGGCGACGGCGTGCTGGTGCTGAGCGAATTCACCGGGGCCGCCGATGACCTGGTCGAGGCGGTGCAGGTGAACCCCTACGACATCGAGGAGGCGGCCGAGGCGTACCATCGTGCGCTGGTCATGCGGCGGCTGGAGCGGCGGATGCGGATGCGGGCCCTGCGCGCCCGGGTGCGGGCCAACCCCGTCGAGCGCTGGGCCGAGTCCTTTCTCGCCGCCTTGCGCGCCAGCGTCTCGCTCCCGCGCGAACTGGCCCGGGGCCGCTCGGGCGAGGACCAGGTAGTGCAGGCGCTGGGGCGGGTGCTCGCAGCAGAGTCCCTGCTCCTGCTGCTCGACTACGACGGCACCCTGACTCCCTTCGCCTCCCGCCCCGAACAGGCCACCCCCGACGGGGACCTGCTGGATCTGCTGGCCGCGCTCGCGGCCCGCCCCCGCACCGAAGTGCATCTCGTCAGCGGGCGCCAGCGCGAGGTCCTCGATGCCTGGTTCCTTGGCCTGGCGATCGGGCTGCACGCCGAGCACGGCTTCTGGTCCCGCCCGCCCGGGGCCGCCGAGTGGGAGCGGCATCAGGCCGTTCGCACCGTCCCCTACGACGACCTGCTGCACCTGCTCAAGGGCTACACGGAACGGACCCCGGGTGCGCTCATCGAGCGGAAGTCCGCCGGCCTGGCCTGGCACTTCCGGCTCGCCCACCACGACGTCGGAGCCGCTGCCGCCGCCGCCCTCGTCGAGGAAGTCGGCCGACGCTTCCCGCCCGAGGTGGTCGAAGTGCTCCACGGCCAGAAGGTGGTGGAGTTTCGTCCGGCCGGCATCAACAAGGGCCTGATCGTGACGCGATTGCGCACCACCACCACCGGGAAGCCGCTCATCGTCGCCATTGGAGATGACACCACGGATGAGGACATGTTCGCCGCCCTGCTGCCGGAGGAGATTGGCGTCCATGTCGGCCCGGGGCCCAGCGGCGCCCCCCTGCGGCTGGCGGATGTCTCGGCGTGCCGGGCGTTGCTGCGGCGGCTGGTGGTGGAGGAGTGATGTCCCGTCCTCCCGAGCG
>JBGAPX010000067.1:0-19945 GCA_044221045.1 Gemmatimonadales bacterium | reverse complement strand
AACCCGGTGAGCGGGGTGTCGGTGACGTTCAGCGTCACCGGCGGGGGCGGCAGCCTGACGGGGGGCAGCCAGGTGACCAACGCCAGCGGCCTCGCCACGGTGGGCAGCTGGACCCTCGGGACCAGCGCCGGCGCCAACACCCTGCAGGCGAGCGTCACGGGCCTGGGCAGCGTGAGCTTCGCCGCCACGGGCACCGCGGGCGCGGCGACCCAGGTCGCGGTGAACGCCGGCAACGGCCAGAGCGCCACGGTGAACAGCGCCGTGGCCACGCCGCCGAGCGTCATCGTGCGGGACGCGTTCAGCAACCCGGTGAGCGGCGTGGGGGTGACCTTCGCGGTCACCGGGGGCGGCGGCAGCGCCACCGGGCTGAGCACCAGCACCAACGGCAGCGGCGTCGCGACGGTGGGGAGCTGGACGCTCGGCACCATCGCCGGCGCCAACACCCTCACCGCCACCTCGGGGGGCCTGAGCGGCTCGCCCGTCGGCTTCACGGCCACGGGCACGGCCGGCACCGCCACGACCATCGCGCTCGTCACCGGCAATGGGCAGACGGCCACCGTCAACACCGCCGTGGCCACCGACCCGTCGGTGCGGGTCACCGACGCCTTCGGCAACAACGTGAGCGGGACGACCGTGACCTGGAGCCGCACCGCCGGCAACGGCACCTTTGTGTGCGCCGCCGTGTCGGTCACCAGCTGCACTCAGTCCACCAATGCCAGTGGCCTTGCGACGCTGGTCTCCTGGACCCTTGGCACCACCGCAGGGACCAACTCCCTCACGGCCACCGTGGCCGGCCTGAGTGGAAGCCCGGTTGGTTTCTCCGCCACCGGGACGGCGGGCGCCGTGACGACGCTGACCCTCAACTCGACCAACAACCAGACCACCCGGCCCGGCACCTCGGTGGCCAGCGCCCCGAGCGTGACCGCCACCGATGCCTTCGGCAACCCGGTAAGCGGGGCCACTGTCACCTTCACCATCTCCAACGCCACCGGGCCCGGTACGCTCACCTGCGTCTTCCTCGGCCTCGGCACCAACACCTGCAACCGCACCACCAACGCCTCCGGCGTGGCGAGCATCTTCGCCTGGACGCTGAGCACCAGCGGCGTGCCGACGCTGGCCTCGCCCACGCTGGGGAGGTACACCAACACCGTGAGCGTCACCTCGGGCAGCGGATCGGCCACGGTCACGGCATTCGCGGCCTGGAGTTATGCCTCGGACGTGACACCCATCGTCACCACCAGCAACTCGCTCACGGCCAGCGGCGGGAGCTGCACCGGGTGCCACACCCTCAACTGGGGCACCTACACCTCGATCACCGGCAACAGCGTGGACGACGTGCCGCTCGGCTGCTCCATCACCAAGATCACAGTCGCCTTCGACCTGACCAACAGCCTGCTCTACCGCAAGATTCTCGGCACCCAGCCGGCGGGGTGTGGCACCAGCATGCCGCAGCTCGCCGGCAACCCCCTGCTCACCGCCACCGAGCGGAACATCGTCCGCGACTGGATCCTCAACGGCGTCCCGAACAACTAGCCCGGCGCGCCGGCCCCTCCCCAAGCAGCAAGGGCCGCCTCCCGGGTGGGAGGCGGCCCTTGCAGCGTCCGGGGACCGGCGGAGCGCGGCGCCTAGAAGTTGAACTCGAGCCCGGTGGTCCAGATCACGTTGGGCTGCAGGCCGCCGCGAAGCAGCGGCACCTGCGCGTTGGTGACGATGGTGGACGCCCCCCCGAACTTGAACTTGAAGCCGATGGAGGCGTTCATGCGATTGTCGGCCTTGTCGGGGAGCGGCAGCGGCGTGATGGAGCGGACCGCCGGCGCCACATAGCTCACCTTGCTCGGCAGGTCGAACTTGCTGTCCCCCACCTGCCACTCGGAGAGCACGTCGACGGCCAGCGTGGTCCAGTCGTTGAGCGCCTGGTCGAAGCCGGCGTTGGCGATCATCGCGTCGTTGGCCGCATCGTTGTTGCGCGAGAAGTAGCCGACGTTCAGGTGCGGGTTGAAGGTCCCGAACCGGCTCGACGCGATCAGGAGGCCGCGCCACGACGTCTTGCCCGACCCGAGGAGCTGCTTCTCGTCCCCGGTGGCCCAGCGGATGTCGCCGAGGAGCGCCAGGCTCAGGCCGTCGCGATCGAGGAGGCGCCACTTCATGCGCGTGGCCATGTCGCCGATGCCGGTGGCGGAGCCGAAGGTGGCGGTGCTGGCCTGCAGGATCGGGTTGGTGGCGGTGCCGCCGAAGTAGTGGAGGCTGGTCCCGCCGATCTGGAGGATCTGCGCGGTGCTCCGGCCCTTGAGCGAGGTGTTGACCAGCGGCACCGCCACCGAGACGTCCATGTTGTCGAACAGGCCGTACGTCATGGTGAACGACGACACCAGCAGGTCGACGTAGAGCGACATGTTCACCTGCACCAGGTCGTTCTCGTAGGGCAGGTCCCCGAGGCCGGGGTTGCCCACGTCCTCGTGGGTGAAGTTGAGGGTCATGTTGTCGATCGGCACCCCGCGCAGCGTCTTGAAGCGGATGCCGGAGATGTTGGCCCCCATCAGGAACCGCCCGCGGCCGAGGGTCTGCGCGCGCTCGCCGAACACCGGGCCGAGCGAGCTCGAGGTCTTCACCGGCAGGCCGCCCACGAACTTCACCGTGAGGCCGCCGCTCGTCCCGCTGATCGGGAAGTTCGAGGCGTTCAGCGCGATGGCGTCATTCAGGAAGCCCTGGATGGTGCCAGCGCCATTGGTCACGGAGGGGATGAAGTGGTTGCCGTGGATGTTCCCGGACTGGCCGTCCAGGTCGAGGCAGAGCGGCTGGCCGCAGACGCCGAAGGTGAGCAGTTCGGCGATCTTCTCGCGCATGTCGGTCTGGGCATGAACCGCGGGTACCGCCAGGCACAGGAGCAGGCTGGCGAGGACGCCGGAACGCCGCATCGGTCCTCCAGAGAGGGGGCCAGGTTGTGGGGGAAGCGCCGCGCGGGGGGACGCGGATCTTCATGAATCTACGGTGAAGGAGCCCCGGCCGAAACCCGCCGGGGCCGCCGGGCGGTCTACTCGAGGGTGGTGATCCGCCAGCCGGCGCCGCCCTTGTCGAGGGTGGCGCGGCGGGGGCCGGGGACGTCCTGGGTTTTCCCGCCCTTCCGCATCACCGACGCCCCCGAGAGTGTCACCTTGGCGGTGGTGCTCCCGGGCGACCAGTCGATGCTGACGATGCGCCACTTGGACGTCTCGAGGGTGTACCCCTCCTTCCACATGGCCTTGAACGCGTCCTGGTTGGCCTTGGGGAGGTTGGGGTAGAACCGCAGCATGTCGCCGAGGTCGCTCGCCGCGGTGGCACGCGCGTAGTTCAGGAAGGCGACCTCGATGGCGTCGTGCTCGTCCACCGCGGCCGGCTGGGTGGCGGCCGCCGGGGGCGGTGGCGGCACCACGGGCGCAGGCACCGCGGGGCCGGGATCCGCCTGGTGCGAGGGCTGGCCGTTGGTGGGGCGGGTTTCCGTGGGTTCCTGCTGGAGCACCGGCGCTGGCTGGGCGTGCAGGCGCGGGTCCGGCGCGGCGGCCGCCTGCTGCCGCGAGCGCGCGAACTGTTCCGCCGAGGCGTACGACGCCGTTGCGTCCTTCATGTCGCGGAGCCCATCGCCATACTGCTGCCGGCTGCCGTGCCGCGTGCCCTCACTCCGCTGCCGGTCTCCGAGGGACAACTCGGCGCTGGTGGCACCGGCCGCGACGGCCTTCTGGCGGGCGGTGCCGGCATCACCCGAAGCCCTGGTGAAGTCCCGCTTCTGCTGGGCCAGCACCGCCGGATTCGGCGCCGACGCGACCGGCGCGGGCGGTGTCTGGTCCACCGTCGGGGCGGTGTCGGCAGGGGCGGATCGGCCTGGGTGGCGGCCGGCGGGCCGGATTGGCGGGGGTGGACTCCACGGCTGGCGGCGTGAGCGCCGCCACCCGAGCCGAATCGGCCGCCGGCGACTCGGCGGCGGCGCCGCGCCCCTTCGGCTTCCAGGGCTGCAAGACGCCGAGCGCGGCGATGACGCCGACCACCGCGACGCCGCCCACGATCAACCCGGTCTTGCTCTTCGGCGCCGGCGGGCTTGCCACCACCGCCCCGCCGGCCCGGGCCGGGCGGGTGGGCGGCGGCGCCACCTGGGTCTTGGCCGCCGACCCGGCCGGCGCCGCCTTGGTCCGCTTGGTGAGCGGCGTCGGCGAGATGGGGGTGCTGAGGCGCTTGAGGAGCTTGGTGTTCTCGCTCTTCTGAGCCAGCGTCATGAGCTGACTGCGCATGGCGTCGTCAGACTTGGCCGGTGCCTCGCCGATGGCCTCGACCGCGGCCTCCATCGAGGGGAAGCGCTTGGCCGGGTCCTTCTCCAGCATGCGCATCACGGCGGCGACCAGTTCCGGCGGGCAGTCCGGCCGCGCGGCCAGGATGTCCGGCGGGGGGTCGTTGAAGTGGCCGTACATGATGGCCATCATCGACCCGCCGCTGAACGGCGGCCGCCCGGTGACCATCTCGTACGCCACCACGCCCAGCGAGTACTGGTCCGACGCGCCGGTAACGTCCTGCGCCATGCACTGCTCGGGGCTCATGTAGGTGGGCGTGCCCACCGTCATGCCCGTCATGGTGAGCCCCTCCGCCTGCGACACCTTGGCGATGCCGAAGTCGGTGATCACCGACCAGCCCTCGTCGTCGATCATGACGTTGGCCGGCTTGATGTCGCGGTGGATGATGCCCCGGCGGTGGGCGTAACCGAAGCCGCCGCCCACCTGGTTCAGGATCATCTGGATCATCGGGATCGGGAGCGGGCCCAGCTCCTTGATCACCGAATCCAGCGGCCGCCCCGCGATGAACTTCATCACGAAGTAGAGCAGCCGGTCGGTCTCGCGCACCGCGTAGACCGGGATGATGTTGGGATGCGAAAGGGAGGCCGCCGTCCGGGCCTCCCGCTTGAACCGCTCGATCATCCCGTCGCCGCTGACGAGCGCCGGGCTCATGACCTTGATGGCGACCTTCCGGTCGAGCGCGATCTCGTGGCCGAGGTACACCGCCGCCATGCCGCCCCGGCCGAGCTCCCCGAGGATCTCGTACTCGCCGAGCGTGGCCTCGCGCAGCAGTTCCTGCTGCTCGGCCCACATCCCGTCCTGCCCGCCCCGCGGCGGCTCGACCTTGATCTGCTCGGTGGCCAGCGACGCCTGGGCGCCGGAAACGTCGTTCCCGCAGGTGGCGCAAAAGTGCGCACCTGCGGCAACCGCGCTGCCGCAGCGGGTGCAGAACGACGGGGCAATCGGGGTGGTCACGATCCGCGGTCCTGTCGGGCCATGAGGATGAGATGAATTCCGACCTAAGATAATACGCAGGCCGGAGTTTAGCCTCTCACCCCAGCCGGGCCCTGGGCCCCGAAGTGGCACTGGGCGGTCGGATTTCCACCGGAACCGTCGCCCGCCGCCCCCCGATTGTCGCTGCCACACGCACCAATCCGAAACGGTGCCCGGTGACGACCCCCTGTGGATCCACGCTGGCGACCGCCGGGTCGCTCGACTGCCACTCCACCGGGATCCCGCTCAGCACCGCACCCCGCCCACCGAGCACGATGGCCCGGAGCAGGGTCGGCTCCCCCACCCGCAAGGAAAGCGAGGCAGGCTCGAGCCGCAGGGACGTCACTTGCGCTGGGGTGATGCGGACCTCCAGCCAAGCAAGTCCCGCGCCCATGGAGGCATTGATCCGGGCGACCCCGGGATGGACCCCACGGACGGTCCCATCTGGTTCCACCACAACGACTTCCGGGTTGCTGGATGACCAGGTCACCACCCGCCCCGTCAGGCCGGCCCCCAGCCGGTCCACCGCGAAGGCGGCCAGCCGGGCCGTTTCGCCCGCTCCAAGAGCGGAAAGCCGGGGCTGGATCCGGATTTCGGCAACGTCCACCCGGGTGCAGACATAATTGGCCAGCCGCTCCACCCCCCCGACCCGGGCCCGGATGGTCCCGTTCCCAGGGCGAAGCGCGGTCAGTTCACCTTCACTGGTAATGCGCAGGATCTCGGGCGCAAACGACTCCCAGACGGCAGCGGCGGCGGACAGTTCGCCCGCGCTGTTCTTCCAGTAGGCACCGAGCCGCACCACCTGCCCCACCGACAGCGCCCCCTCGCCGGGCAGCACCACCAGCTGGCCCTCGGCAGCGCGTACCTCGACGGCCGCCTGGGATTGTTGTCCCTCGCAACTCACCTGGATGCGGGCCGTGCCCTCTCGCAGGGCGGTGACGGCGCCGGTGGCACTGACCGTAGCCACGACCGGATCGAGACTCTCCCAGCGGATCACCCGGCCGGGCAGCACGCTGCCCGCCTGGTCGAGGGCGACCGCCTGCAGGGTCTGGCGCGCCCCGATCTGCAGCCGGTCGTGCGAGCTGCTGAGCCGCACCCGGGCCACGGGCACCGGCGCCACCCGCACCTGGACCGAGCCGGTCACGGTGCCCGCGCGGGCACTCACCTCCACCGCGCCCTCGGAGAGCGCCGTCACCACGCCCGCCGGCGACACGATCGCCACCAGCGGGTTGCTGCTTTCCCAGTGCACCGGCACCGCCACCGGCAGGCCACTGGCATCACGCGGGGTGGCGCGGAGCTGGGCCCCGGTGCCGGCACTCAGCGCCACTCCGTTGGGCTCGATGCCGACGCTCGAGATGGCCACCGCCGCTTCCACCGAGGGCCGCCCGCCCGGCGCCGGCACCACCCGTGAGGCGGGGAACGGGCTCACCGGGACGCTCCGGGCGGGAACGACCGGGGCATCCCCCGAAGCGGCAAGCTCGCGGAGCGCCTGGCGCACCGCGGGGTGATGGGTGGTCTGGCCATCGCTGCCGGCCTCGATGGCGTCGTGCAGGGACTGCCAGCGGTCCTCCGGGCTCTTGGCCAGCATCCGCTCCACCGCCGCGGCGAGCGGGCGCGGGCAGTCAGGCCGGAGGGTCAGGATCGGGGGCGGCGCCTCCTGCACGTGCGACAGCAGCACCGGCACCACCTCCTCGTGCACGAAGGGCGGCCGCCCGGTCAGCAGCTCGAAGGCCACGCAGCCGAGCGCGTACTGATCGGACGCGCCGGTGATGGGCCGGCCGGAGCATTGCTCCGGGCTCATGTAGGTCGGCGTCCCGACGGCGGTGCCCGTCTGGGTCAGCCGCCCGCCCTGCGCCACCTTGGCGATCCCGAAGTCGGCGACGATCGGGGTGCCGTCCTCGTCCAGCATGATGTTGGCGGGCTTGATGTCGCGATGGATCACCCCGCGCCCATGCGCGTGAGTGAGCGCGTCTCCCACATGGGCCAGGACGGCCTGCACCACCGGCACCGGGAGTGGTCCGCGCTCGGCCACCAGTCGGTCCAGGGCGCAGCCGGCGACGAACTTCATCACGAAATAGCGCAGCTCCCCGGTGGTGCGGACGGCGTAGATGGGGATGATGTTGGGATGGCTCAGCTGTGCCGCGGTGCGGGCCTCGAGCAGGAACCGCTCGGCCATGGCCCCGGTGACATCGAGCCCGGGGATCATGACCTTGATGGCCACCCGTCGGCCAAGCGACAGATCCTCGGCCAGGAACACGGCGGCCATCCCGCCGCGGCCCAGCTCGCCCAGCACCTGGTACTCGCCGATGGTGGCCTGGGCCAGCTGATCCTCGAGGGCATCGGCCAGGGCCACGGGCCGGCCCACCGTGCCGGTGCCCAGCGGGGCGCCGCACTGCTGGCAGAAGCGCCCACCGATGGGCGCGGGCAGGCCGCACTGGCCGCAGAAGCCTGCAGTCAGGTTCACGGGGCCCGCCTGCGCGCCGCAATCCGGGAGAACTCACTCGGCATGGCCTTGAGTATCGGCGGGCCCGGCCTGAGGCTGAGCCCGGGTCGCGCTTGCCGGGGCCGGCGCGGCGTGGGTAGCTTCGCCCCCCAAGGCGTGGTGGCCGAGTGGTTTAAGGCAGCGGTCTTGAAAACCGCCGAACGGGCAACCGTTCCGTGAGTTCGAATCTCACCCACGCCGCTCCCGGCCCCGAAGCACCGAAGCGGACCCCCTTGGGGTCCGCTTCGCGCGTTTCGGGGATGCCGGCCTCAGGTGGCCGGCCAGTGCCCTGCCGCCACCTGTGCCTGGGCCCAGGTGGTGAGCCACTCGCGGTCGAGGCGAGCGGCGGTGAGCAATTCGTCGAGCCACTGGCGCTCGCGCTGGATCACCAGGAAGAGCGTGCTTTCGCCGGCGGTGAAGCGCTGCTGCTCCCCGGCCACGAGTGCCGCGGCGGCGCGGATCGCGGCCAGCTGCAGGCCCCGCTGGGTGGCGAGCGCGTCGAGCCGGGCGCCCAGGATTCGCTGGGTGGCGGCCAGGTCGGCCGCGGCGTAGGTGGCGCGCCAGCGGCTGGCCTCCCAGTCGAGCGTGGTGGCGTCGCGGGTCCCGCGCGCCTCACGGAGGAACAGGCTCGAGCGCGCCGTGACCTTCCACGTCGGATCGAACAGACTGGTGCCGGCGACGCTGTCCTGCACCTTGGCGTAGACCTCGCCGTCGATGTCCGGCAACAGCAGGCGTCCGCGATAGGCGCGCTCCACGCCGCGCGCCTCGACATCCGCCGCCACCGAGGCGAGCGCGGGGTGCCGCGGGTTGGGCGTGCTCGCGGGGAGCATCTCCGGAAGGTCGGGGCGGGTGCCTGGCACGACGTCCACGGGCTCCCCGGCGTCACTCCAGAGCCACAGCGAGAGGCGCTCGCGGGCGCCGAGCTCCGCCGCCACGCCCTCGGCCCGGGCCTGGGCCCGGCGCGCCACCTCGAGCGCACCCTCGAGCGTGTCGATCGGCGCGGATTCCCCGTGCAGCACCCGGGCCCGGAGCGCGGCCTGCCGGCGCTCGGCGCGCTCCAGCAGCGTGTCGAGTTGCGCCAGGCGGGTGGTGGCCTCGTACCACTGCGCGTACGCCGCCGTTGCCTCGCCCAGCACGCGCAGGCGCTCGAGCGCCAGGTCGGCCTCCGCGGCGGTGGCACGGGCCTCGGCGACGGCGCGCACGGCGCGCCGCTCGTTGGTCCAGACACCGCGGGTGAGCGGGACCCGCACCCCCGCGCTCAGCTGGCCGCCCCGGGTGGCCTCGCCCGGGAGCAGCTCCGGTCCCCGCATATCCTCCAGCCGCACGAAGACCGTGGGCCCCTCGGCCAGCGGGAGGCTCAGGTCGATGCTCCGGCGACGGGTGGCCAGCTTGTCGTCCTTGGTCTTGCCCCCGGCGCTGAGCGACAGCACCGGGTCGAAGGCCCCGCGCGTGGCGGACGCACGCGCCGCCTGCGCCCCCGCCAGCGCCGCCTGGCGCCGCAGCAGCGGATGCGTCACCTCCACGCGCCGAAGCACCTCGGCGAGCGACAGGGTGTCCTGCGCCAGGGCCGGCCCTGCCCCGGTCAGGAGCAGTGCCAGCGCCATCTGGGCGGCGCGCCTCATGGCTTCTTGCCCGCGTCGTCGGTGTGGGCGGTGGCCGCGCCGTACTCGGGCGGGAAGGCGTTGAGCTGGCGCCAGAGCTCGTAGCCAAGCGGCACCGTCTTGAGCAGCGTCCAGCCGCGGGCACCGCTCCCGGGGCGGAGGGCGGCCGGCCACGGCGTGTCACCCGAGTCGGGGCGCACCAGGATCCGGTACGTCCCCTTCGCGGTGGCCACCTCGTCCACCGACAGGACGTGTCCGCCCCAGGTGCCGACGCTGGTGCCGGGCCAGCCGGAGACCACGATGGCCGGCCAGCCGTCGAACTGCAGCCGCACCGGCCGCCCCGCCTCGGCGAGCGGCAAGTCCACCGGCCGGATCTCGAGCGCGGCAACCAGTTCGGGCCGGGCCGGCTGGATGGTCACCACCGGCTCCCCTTCCTTGACGATGGCACCGCGGCCCGGACTCAGCGCCCGGATCACGTAGCCGTCGCGCGGGGCGCGGATGGTGGTGAGGCCCTGCCGCGTGGTGAGCGCGCTCAGCTCGCTTTCGGCCTTGGCGAGGTCCACCTCCCCCTCCGCCAGCTCGGCGGCGGTGGAGGCGCGGTCGGAGGCCGCCTTGGCCACCGCCTCCGCGGCGCGGGCCCGGACCCCGTCCTGCGCCAGCAGCACGTTGGCCAGCTCCTGCCGCTGCGCCGTGAGCATCGCCGTGGTGCGCTGGGCCGCGAGCTCCGCGGCCTCGAGCTCGGTCCGGGTGAGGAGCCCGTCGGCATGGAGCTGGCGGCGCCGGGCGAGGCGCGCGGCCTCCACGGCGCTGTCGGCCTCGGCCGCGGTCACCGCGGCGCGGAGCCGCGGGACCGCGTTGTCCGCCTGCGCCACCGTGGCGGCCTGCGAGGTCCGCAACGCCTCGAGCAGCGCCTCCTGCTGCACCAGCTTGCTGCGCTTGGCCGCCACGGAGCGGCGCTTGGCGTCCACCTGCTCGCCCACGCGCTCGAGGAGCGCGCTGTCGAGGAAGCGGTCGCGCGCGTCCCGCAGCTCCACCAGCGGGGTCCCCGCGGTGACGAAGCTCCCCTCCTCGACCTCCCACCGCTCGACGAAGCCGGTGATGGGCGAGTGGAGCGGCTGGGCCCGGTCCTCCGGGCGCAGGGCCATGAGTGTCCCGGTCCCCTGGATGGTCTGCTGCCACGGCAGGCTCAGGAACAGCGCCCCGGCCAGGAGGATCGCGAGCACCCAGCGGCGGAGCGTCCGCCGTTCCGGCGGCAGGGGCAGTGCCGCCGTGGTGGCCGGTCCGAGCGGCCCGACGAGCAACTCAGCCATGGGACACCTCCGCGCCCACGAGGGGTTCCCCGGGCGGCGTGGCCACCCGGCGGTCCGCCATGCGAACCACGCGGTCCACCCGCTCCAGCACCTCAGGCATATCGCTGATGCACACCACCGTGAGCCCGGGCCATTCCCGGCGGAGGGTGATGAACAGCGCCTGCCGCGCCTCGGAGGAGAGGCCGTGGAGCACCGCATCGTCGAGCAGCAGCAGCTGCGGGTTCCCGGCCAGCGCGCGCGCCAGCACCAGCACGTGCTGCATCCGGTGCGTCAGCGCGGCGGTGACGGGCGTCTGCCAGCCGGCCGGCAATGCCGAGACCGCGGCATCGAGGCCCAGCAGGCTGGCCGCGCGCTCCCGGTCCTCCGGCGCCAGCGGGCGGCCCAGCGGCAGGTTGGTCTCCAGGGTGCCCGGCACCAGGCCGTCCTCGGCGAAGACGGCCGCCACGCCCTCCGGCCGGCCGTGTCCCAGGACGTGGTGCCCCAGGATCTCGAGCGTCCCGCGGTCGTGCGGCAGCAGGCCCGCGAGGACCCGCAACAGGGAATGGCGCCCGCTGTCGTCGGCGCCGGTCACCGCCACGTGCTCCCCCCGGCGCAGCGTCAGCGTGACGTCCTGGAGCGCGGGCGCCTCGGCGCCCGGATAGCGCGCACCGAGGTGGAGCAGGCGCGCGGCGTGCCCGCCGGGCAGCGGTCGCGGCCGGCTGTCCGGCAGCTCCACGGCCGGCAACTCCAGCACGCCGGCCACCTTGGCGAAGGCGGCGGTGGCGTCGTACACGTTCTCGAGCACCGACAGCAGCTTCTTCACCCCGGCGATCAGGGACACGATGACGAACTCCGCCGCCACGAACTGCCCCAGCGTCAGCTGCCCCTTGAGGAGCAGCGTGGCGCCGAGCAGCAGCATGGCGGCGGTGGCCAGCACCATGATGGCACTCAGGCCGATGGCCTGGCGGCGGAGCGCGCGGTAGCGCGCCTCCCGCGTCACCAGGTAGTCGGCGGTGGCGGTGTCGGTGGCGCCCAGGGCCCAGCGATCCGCGCCGCCGTGGCGGAGCAGCGTCACGTGCTGCGCCAGCGACTCGAGGTGCTGGGCCAGCGCGTACTTGGCCACCGAGCTGTCGAGGCTGGTGCGGAAGGCCTGCGGGCTGGAGACGGCCAGCCAGGCGGCCAGCAGCATCACGATGGCCAGGCTGGTGACCAGGAAGGTCGGGTGGTAGAGCACCAGGAGCGCGCTGCCCGCCACGATCTGCAGCAGGAGCCCCGCCCCGTCGATGGCGAGCTTGCTCACCATCTTGGGCAGCGCGATCAGGTCGAACACCCGGTTCATCTGCTCGGGCCAGGCATTGGGGGCGAGCCGGGCCACGTCGGCGCGCGCCAGGGTCCGCCCAAAGGCGTGCGTCCCCTGGGCGATGACGTGGTACTCCATGTGCTCGCTGGCCCGCAGCTGCGCCAGCTGCACCAGGCCCACGAGCACGGTGGCGGCCACGACGAGCGCGCCCACCGACACGGCGGACGCCCCGCCCACCCCGCCGGTGACGAGAGTGATCAGCGCCTGGAGCGCCAGGGGAATGACGACGCTGAGCGCCGCCGTGGCCGCCGCGTAGGCGGCCAGACTGGTCAGGGCGTCACGCTGCAGGGTCGCCAGCGTGCGCAAGGCCGGCAGGAGCGCGGCCGGGGTGGAAGCTGCCATGGCCCTCAACAGGCACGGCTCTGGGCCGCGCCCGCGGTCATCGGTGGAAAAGTGGAGGAAGCGAGGCGATCGCAGACGCCGGTCACCGCCGGGGCCCGCCTGACAGCTCCCTCAGGTGCGCGCGAAGATGCGACACTCCGCCCGCAAGTGCAAGCGGGGCAACACTATACAAGGCGCGGCCGATGCTTCACTTAGATCGAAGCTATGAGCGGGATCTTCGACTGAACCGATGGAACGGCGGCCCGCGCCCTCCGGGGGCCGGCCTTCAGGTTGACGGAGGCGGCGCCGATACGTACGTTGGTCGGACAATCGAAGCGCCAAGCCGTGGTGATTTGCCGCCTATTGCAGCCACGTAAAACAAATGCTAAAACGCGACGCGCCTTGGCGGTGTCTCCGCCCGGGCCTTTTTGTGTGTGGCATCGGACCAGCGTCGCCGTGCGGGAGTTCACCGTCACCGCCACCCTGAGCCCGAGGGCCCCATGAGCACGTCCCCCGCCCGTCCCGAGACCCGCACCGTCCGCACCGGTGTGGCCACCGATCCCGCGCACGGCGCGGTGATCTCCCCGGTCTACCTCTCCTCCACCTTCGCCTTCGCCGGCTTCAAGGAGCCGCGCCGCTACGACTACACCCGGAGCGGCAACCCCACCCGCGACCAGCTCGCCACCGCGCTGGCCGAGCTCGAGGGCGGCGCCGGCGCGACCGTCACCTCCACGGGACTGTCGGCGGTGCTGCTGGTGCTGCAGCTGGTGAAGGCCGGCGAGCGCGTGGTGGCGCCGCACGACTGCTACGGTGGCACCCGCCGCCTGCTCGACTCCCTCGCGGGCCAGGGCCGCTTCCACGTGGACTACGTGGACCAGAGCAACGCCGAGTCGCTCACCGCAGCGCTCGCGCGCCCCGCGCGCCTGCTCTGGGTGGAAACGCCGAGCAACCCCCTGCTCCGCATCACCGACCTGGCCCTCGCGGTGCGGCTCGCGCGGCAGGCGGGGGCCCTCTGCGCCGTGGACAACACTTTCCTCTCCCCGGCGCTGCAGCAGCCGCTGCGCTTCGGCGCAGACGTCGTGGTGCACTCCACCACGAAGTACCTGAACGGCCACAGCGATGTCGTGGGCGGTGCGGTGATCGCGCGGACGCCGGAGCTGGCGCAGGAGCTCGCGTGGTGGGGCAACGTCATCGGCGTGACGGGCGCGCCGTTCGACAGCTTCCTCACGCTCCGCGGCCTGCGCACGCTGCACGTGCGGCTCAAGGCGCACCTCGAGAACGCCGCGGCCGTTGCCGAGGCGCTGGCACGCCACCCGGCGGTGGCGCGGGTCTACTACCCCGGCCTCCGCGACCATCCGGGCCACGCCCTCGCCCGCGCGCAGCAGCAGGGGTTCGGCGCCATGGTGAGCTTCGAGCTCGCGGGCGGGGAGGCGGCGGTGCCGGCGTTCCTCGACGGGCTCGGCTGCTTCACGCTGGCGGAGTCGCTGGGCGGGGTCGAGTCGCTGGTGGCGCACCCGGCCACCATGACGCATGCGTCGATCACCGCCGAGCAGCAGCGCGAGGCGGGGATCACGGGGGGACTGCTGCGGTTGTCGGTGGGGATCGAGGCGGCCGAGGACCTGGTGGCCGACCTCAGCGCCGCGCTCGAGCGCGTGAGCGCCACCTGCCCCGCCCTGGTGGCCTGAGCGCACCGGCCGGCGCCAGCGGTACCTCGGGCACCACGCTCCGGGCGGGCTTGTCGCACCGGAGACCCAGGAAGCGAGGATGGCGCAGGATCCCGCGCGTGGTCCGCTCCCCGTACCCCACCTGCGCGACCAACTGCGGCCTGACCCAGCGGACCCCGGGCTCCGGTGGCGCCGGTGTGAAAGGGGCGCGGGGCGTTTCCAGCGCCTCGAGCCGCGCCAGCAGGCCGCGCAGCGTGGGAACATCAAAACCGGTCCCCACCTTGCCGGCGTAGCGCAGCACCCCCTCCTGGTACTGGCCCACCAGCAGCGCCCCGAGGGCCTCGCGCGACCCGGACGGGGGAGTGAAGCCGCCGATCACGAACTCCTCGGACCGCACGCACTTGACCTTGAGCCATTCCGGCGACCGGCGCGGCAGGTACCGGCCGGTGGCCACCTTGGCGATGATCCCTTCCTCGCCCCGACCGCAGGCCGCCTCCAGGACCGCCTGCGCCCCGCGCAGCCGGTGAGCGGTGAAGCGGAGCGGCCGCCGGTACCGGACCGCGACTCGCAGCAGTGCCTTCCGTACCAGCAGCGGGAGCGCCCGGAGGTCGGTGCCGTCGAGCTGCAGCAGGTCAAAGACGTAGTACAGGACCGGCACCCGGCGCACCAGCTCGACCGACGGTGCCCGCACGTGGAGCCGTTCCTGGATCGCCTCGAAGCTGGTGCGCCCGCCGCGGAGCACCACCAGTTCCCCATCCAGCACCGCGTCGGCCTTCACCTGGCGGGCCAGCGCCGAGGCGACCTCCGGGTACCCGCCGGTGATGTCGTTCCGGTTTCGCGAGCGGAGCGTCACGCCGGCCGCGCCGACGTGGGCCAGGCAGCGCACCCCGTCCAGCTTGGGCTCGAAGAGCCACTGCGCGCCGGCCGGCAATGCCTCGCTCAAGGTGGCCAGCATCGGGGGCATCCAGCCGCCCGGGTCGGCGGGACGCAGGAGCGCCTGGTGCGGCGGCGCCAGGTCGGCGAGGAGGGGGTTCATCCCGCGGCGCGGATGGCGGCCATCGTGCGGCCGGTCTTCACCGAGCGGTCCTGGCGGAGGACATCCCGGCTGGTGGCGGAGGCGTCCCGGGCCTTCATCAGGAGCCAGCGCTCCCCGCCGGCACCCGCGCGCACCAGGTGAAAGCGGCCGCGCAGCTTGTCGCCCGCCAGCTCAATGCTCATCCTGCCATTGCGGTACGCGGTGGCCGGGTCCCCCGCCTCGACCAGCATGTACTCGCCCGCATCCCACAGCATGACGGTACCGCCGCCGTAGTGCCCCGCCGGGATCACGCCCTCGAAGCTGCCGTAGTCGAGCGGATGGTCCTCGGTGGGCATGGCCAGCCGCTTCACGGCCGGATCGAGCGACGGTCCCCTGGGGACAGCCCAGGACTTGAGGACCCCGCCGATCTCGAGGCGCAAGTCGTAGTGCAGGTGGCTGGCCTCGTGCTTCTGGACCACGAAGCGGGGAGCGTCCCCGCTCCGGCGACGGGCGGTGCGGCCCGCACCGCTCGGCTCGGGAGTCGCCCCGAAGTCGCGCCTGGCGCGATAGGTGGCCAGGGACGGCGCGGCCTCGCGCACCGCGGTGGGCTTCCTTGCGGGGCGCCGACGCGGCGGTGTGCGGACGGCGCGGATGCCGCCCTTGGCCTTCCGCTCCCGGGGGGGCGGCGTCCCCTCCAGGATCGCCGGAAGGTCCTGGGCGGCGGCGAGCATCCCTTTCCACGGATCGCCCCCGGCCTGAAGCAACGCCGGCACCGTGCTGACCGTGAAGTCCGTGGGGAAGGCGTCGGCCAGCTGCTCCCAGGTCAGTGGCATCGAGACTGTGGCGTGCGGGTCCCGCCGGGGGGAGAGGACCGCTGCGAGCGACTTCCCGCGGCTGTTCTGGTTGGCATCGAAGAACACCTTGCCCCGTCGAGCCCCCGTGGCCCACTCCATCGTGACCCGGGCCGGGAACCGCCGCAGGAAGTGTTCGCCCACCCGGCGGGCCACCTCGCGGGCAGCATCGTAGTCCAGGTTGCGTCGGATCGGGAGGTACACGTGGATCCCGGTCCGTCCGGACAGCTTGGGGAACGCCACCAGGCCCAGGCCGTCCAGTTCGTCCTTGAGGGCAAAGGCCAGCTCCCGGGTCTTGCGATAGGCGCTCCGGTTGCGCGCCGGCTCGGCGCCGACGGCCTCGGTCCCGGCGTAGATGTACGGGTCCAGGTCGAAGACGATGAAGTCGGGGTAATTGAGGACGGAGGCATCGAGCGTCGCCTCCGCGCCGTGAAAGGTGCGTCCCCGCCCCCGCACGTCGGCGCCGCCTCGGACCCGCGAGAACCAGGGATGCAGCTCGAGGGCCGCCATCTGGCCCAGCCAGAGCAGGGTGGCCAGCCGGTCGCAGATGAGGTATTCCGCGTCCCGGTCGTTGTGGCTGGAGTAGATCGTCACCGTGTCGGCAAACGGCGGCGGCGTATCCCAGTGCTTCTGGAAGAAGGTCTCGCCGCCGATGCCGCGCGGGAACCGGCTCACGAAGAGCGGACGGTCGGCCAGGTGCGGCAGCAGCCAGGGGGCCACGGAGGCGTAGTAGCGGAGCAGCTCGCGCTTGGTGACGGCGCGGCGACGCCCTGCGGCGGGCCACAGGGGGCGTTCGAGATGCGTCACCGGCACGCGCGCCCGGCCGACGCGCAGTTCCCGGATGCCTGCCTGCGCCAGCTGCTCCAGCACCTGGGCCGCAAGGCCGGCCACATTCCGCTCCGTCACGCCCTACCCCACCCGGCGTCGGCGGGTGGTCCGGCGCGTTGCGACCGTGCGCCCGCCCTTCCCCGACGGCTTCGCCGACCGGGCCGCCGCCACGCTCCGCCGCAGCGCCTCCGTCAGGTCGATCACCTTGCCACTGGCCTTGGCCGGGGCCTTGGTGACTTCCTTCCCCTCCAACTTAGCCTCAATGAGGGCGGCCAGCGCCTCACGGTAGCGGTCGTGGTATTTCTCCGGCTCGAATGCGTCGGAGAGGAGCTCGATCAGGGTGTCGGCCATCTCGAGTTCCTTCTCGGTGACGCGCACCCCGGAGAGGTCGGCGCCCTCGCGGGCACGGATCTCGTCGGCGTAATACAGCGTCTCGAGCACCAGCCGCCCGCCCTGGGCCCGGACGGCGCAGAGCTGCTCCTTCTTCCGCAGGGTGATGGTCGCGATGGCCGCGAGCGCCCGCCGCTCCAGCGCCCGCACCAGGAGCGAGTACGGCTTCTCGCCCCGCGTGTCAGGCTCCAGGTAGTACGTGCGCTCAAAGTAGATCGGGTCGATGCCCTCCGCGGGCACGAACGCCGTGACCTCGACCAGCTGCCGGCTCGGCAGCGGCAGCTGCTCGAAGTCGCCCTCCTCGAGCACCACGTACTGGCCCTTGGCGTACTCGTACCCCCGCGCGATCTCCTCCCAGCTCACCTCGCGCTCGTGGGTGGGGCAGATCCGCGCCTGCCGGATGCGGGACCCGCACTCCTTGTGCAGCAGGTGGAAGGACAGGTCCTTCGCCTCCGTCGCGCCGAACACCTTCACGGGAAAGGTCACCATCCCGAAGGTCAGGGAGCCACTCCAGATTGCCCGCGCCATGCGCACCTCGCCGGTTCGGGGTTTTCCTCCGGTTTCCACACGGCGCGGGCATGTTTCCACAGGCATCCACAGGCTTTCCACATGGATGCCGCGCCGCGCCGTGGCGACCGCTGCTGTGCGACGTGCCACTGCGCCGCGGGCCACACAGGCCCGCGGCGATCGGGAACTCCAGGATGTCGGGGAGGAAACGGCTAGTCGGTGGTCACCGGCCCCATCTGTACGACCTCGAAGTCGGCGCCCGTAAGCTGCTTCAGGGTGTTGAGCTCGTCGTCGTCCCAGCGCGCGTCGGGGGCGCCGGAGAGATACCAGTTGCTGCCGTTATCGGCCAGGATCATGCCGTACTGCTTGAGCGCGGTGAGGATCACCTGCGCGCTGGCGGGATAGCCGCTGATGTTGAAGCCCGCCTTCAGGCGGACCCGCATTCCCATGGGGGGCAGGTTGCTGCTGGTGTAGTCGGAGGCGTAGTGGCGGGCGGGATAGACGTACCCGTGCCGGGTGGTGGCCGCCGTGAAGCGCAGGGCGTGGTTGATGGCGCCCTGCTCCACCACCTCGTCATATCGCACCAGGCCGGGGAAGATCGGGAGTCCGGCCGCGTCGGCGGAGGTCCAGCCGGCGGGACGGAGCGCGTTGGACGACAGGTCGAAGACCGCACCCGAGCCGGCATGCCAGCCGCTCCCCTTCTTCCGGCTGTTGAACATCTCGTAGAGCGTCCACGAGTCCCGGTCGATCACCAGCACGTGCCGGTCGCTGCCCCCTTCCACGGGGGCGCTCCGGGGGATCGGGTACGGGCCCGGGTCGCTCTCGTCGTCGTAGTCGAAGCTCACCGGCACGTCGGCGAAGGTGGAGTCGATCACCACGTACGGGATCCCGAACGGCCCACCGTTCCAGTTGGCGCCGAAATCCGGGTGCAGGTGTGCGCCAAGGCCAATCGAGGCGATCAGCGCATCGGAATTGGAGTCGACGGGCGCGGTGTCGATGCGGGTGTTCCACGGATTGTCGTCCGGGAACGGGCGGCGCCCGGAGAGGCTGGCGCCGGGGCCGAGGCCGGGGCCGAAGGTCTCCGGCGGGGCGGATTCGCTGGTGCCGCCGCCACAGGCGGCGAGGAGCAGCAGGGCGAGCAGGAACGGGCGCATGTGATGCGGGGAGCCAGGGAGCATGGTCCACGATGACCCTGTCCCCCGGCTCCCCGCTGTGCGCCCGCGCACACTGCCCAACAGCCTACTGTGGGGCCGGCGGGGGCGGCTGTGGAGCCGGCACGCTCGTGCAGTTGGCCAACTCGCCAAAGCCCCGCTTGTCCCGCAGGGTGAAGACGGCGCTCACCACACCGGGATCCGGGGCGGCGATGGCCGCCTGCCAGGTGTACTCGTCCACCGCGGTCCAGCGCCAGTCCCACGCGGTGACGTCCGTCTGGCCGCCCTGCACGGACGCCAGGCGAATCGTGGAGCCCTCGGCCCGGTTGATGGTCTTGCGGCCCTGGAGGTCTACGATCACCGCCCGAATGGAGTCGGCGCCGATGGCGCACGCCGTGAGCGCCGGGTTGAGCCGGCGGAGCCGGAGGTTCACCTCCTGCTCGGACGCCACCGGGACGTGGACCTGATAGTCCTCGTAGAGCGAGAACTGCACCCGCACCACCAGCGGGCCGGCCGGTACGCGCGCGGCATAGCTCCCATCAGCGCCGGTCTGCACCACCTTCCCGCCCACGCTGAGCGCCACGCCCGCGAGCGGGCGGCCCAGCACCGAGTCGGTCACGACGCCGCGGATGTCCACCAGGTCCAGCGACCCCGAGCCCGGGGCCAGCGGGGGCGACTCCCCCCCTCCATAGCACGCAACACCGATCAGCAGGCAGAGCGACGGCCAGGCCAGACGCATGGGGTCCTCACAGGTTGTCGTCGGAGTCCAGCCAATATGGGAAACCTGACAAGCCCACGCCATGCCGCCTGGCCGCGGACCAGCGTCTCATCGCGTTCCACCTGTTTCGCCTCGCTACGGGTCCGGCAGTAGGGCGGCGCCGGGGAACGAGGGCGTAACCCGCGACCCGCGCAGGACTTGGCGCCACCTGGCATCAACGGCACAGAGGTCGCAATGGAGCCGGCGCCCGGCGGACTTGCCGCCGCGCGTTTCCCTTCACGCTTTCGAGGTGCCGCAATGCAGCTGTTCCCCATCCGCCGGTTGGTGCTCGCCCTGGCCGTCACCACTTCCCTCGCCGCATGCGGGGCCACCGAGGCCACTGCCCCCGGGAGCGCCGCAGCGGCCAGTGCCAAGGGCGCCGGAACCACCGCGCCGGGGGCTTACACCGGCACCTGGACCCAGGCCCCGCCGTTCACCGCC
>JBGAPX010000066.1:1992-20490 GCA_044221045.1 Gemmatimonadales bacterium | reverse complement strand
CCTCGGCAAGGAACTGCTCTGCGGCCACGCCACCATCGAGGGGCACCCGGTGGCCGTCCTGGCCAACGCCCGGACCGTGATCAAGGGCAAGCCGGGCCAGATGCCCCGCATCGGCGGCATCATCTACACCGAGAGCGCCGAGAAGGCGGCGTTCTTCATCGAGACCGCGAGCCGGCAGCGGACCCCCCTGCTGTTCGTGCAGGACGTGAGCGGCTTCATGGTGGGGCCGGATGCCGAGCAGTCGGGGATCATCCGCGCCGGGGCGCGCTTCGTCGAGGCCATGTCCACGGCCGTGGTGCCCAAGCTCGTGCTGACCCTCAACCACGCCTCCGGCGCCGGGTACTACGCCATGGCGGGGCAGGGGTTCGACCCGGACTTCATCCTGAGCTGGCCCACCGGCCGGATGGCCGTGATGGAAGGCGAGGCCGCGGTCGAGGCGGTCCACGGCGTGGAACTCGCCAAGGCACGGGCCGAGAAGCGCACCCCGGCGCCGGAGGTGGCGGCCGCCGCCGATGCCATGCGCGCCGACTACGAGCACCAGCTCGATGCCAAGTACGCCGCCGCGCGCGGCTACGTCGACGCGATCATCGGGGCCGAAGCGACCCGGGACATGCTGGCGTTCCTGCTGCGGGTGACCCGGTCCAACGGCGGCCCGCACATCGGCCCCTTCGTCCTGCCGCCGCTCGCATGAGCGACCCCCGCACCTGGCTCGGCGCGGCGGGCCTCGCCGCCCTGCTGGCCTGCGGCGGCCGCACGGCGGTGCGCCCCAGCGTGGATCCGGCGCGCACCGCGCCGCCGCCGCGGCCGGCCCCCGAGGCCCCCGCCGAGCCGGAACCGCGGCCGATCCTGCCGCCGCGCGAGGCCTATCTCCGCGGCTGGATGCCGCTCGCGCCCACCGGCGTCCCCGAGTTTCTCAAGGCGCATCCGACGTACGACGGTCGCGGGGTGCTGATCGCCATCCTCGACAGCGGCCTCGATCCCGCCATCCCGGGGCTCGACAGCACCACCACCGGCGAGCGGAAGATCCTCGACCTGCGCGACTTCTCCGGCGAGGGGCGCATCGCGCTGGCGCCCGTCACCCCCGTGGGCGATGAGTTCGTGGTCGGCGGGAGCCGACTCCGGGGCGCGGGCCGGCTCCGGGCCGTGGCCATCGCCGATCGGTACTACGCCGGCGCCATCGCGGAGGTCGCGCTGGGCAAGCTGCCGGCCGCGGACCTCAACGGCGACCGCGACGATGCCGATACCCTTGCCGTGGTCGTGGGCCGCGCCAGCGACGGCTGGGTGCTGCTGGCCGACACCGACGGCGACGGCACCCTCGACGATGAGCGCCCGGTCCGCGACTTCCTCGCGGGGCGCGAGACCTTCGCCTGGCGCACCGGGACGCGGCCCGCCCAGGTGACGATCGCGGCGAACTTCGCCACCCGCGCCGACGGTGGCCCGGAACTCGATCTCTACTTCGACACCAGCGCCCACGGGTCGCACGTGGGCGGCATCGCCGCGGCGCACCGGCTCTACGGCGTGAACGGCTTCGAGGGCGTGGCCCCCGGTGCCTACCTCCTTGGCCTCAAGATCGCGAACAACGCGCAGGGCGGCATCTCGACCACCGGCAGCATGCTCCGGGCGGTGGAGTACGCCATCCGGTTCGCCCAGGGCCGGCGGCTCCCGCTCGTCATCAACATGAGCTTCGGGGTGGGCAACGAGACCGAGGGCGCGGCGCGCATCGACCAGCTGCTGGACTCGGTGCTGGCGCTGCACCCGGAGGTGGCCTTCACCGTGAGCGCCGGCAACGACGGGCCGGGCCTCTCCACGCTCGGCTATCCCGGGTCCGCCGGCCGGGCCATCACCGTGGGCGCCACCTTCCCGGTGGTCTTCCTGGGGGCGAGCGGCCGGTCGGGCGACCCGATTGCCTACTTCAGCTCCCGCGGCGGGGAACTCGCCAAGCCGGACATCGTCGCGCCCGGCCTGGCCTATTCGAGCGTACCCCGGTGGGACACCGGCGATGAGCGCAAGGCGGGCACCAGCATGGCCGCGCCGCACGCGGCGGGACTGGCCGCACTCCTCTACTCAGCCATGGCCCAGGCCGGCCGGGTCCCGGATGCCCGACTGGTGCGTCGGGCACTCATGGTGACGGCCTCGCCGCTGGCGTCGGGGAGCTATCTCGATGACGGGACCGGCACGCCGGACGTGGGACGTGCCTGGCGCTGGCTGGCCCAGGGCCGCCCCCTGCCGGAGGTCGCGGTGCGTGCGGCCGGAGGGCGCGGTACCGCCGGATTCCGAATCGCCCGCCTGGGCGCGCCCGTCGACACCGCCTTCGGGTTCGAGGTGACCCTGCCGCCGGAAGCGGCCCCGATCGAGGTCACGTTCCGTTCCGGCGCCGACTGGCTCGTCGCCCCGGCGCGCGCCACCCTTCGCGGCGGGGCCGGTGGCGTCACCCTGTTCGCGCGCCGTTCGGCGTTCAGCGAGCCCGGGGTGCGCACGGGCGTGGTGACGGGCTGGTCCGCCGACACCGCGGCGGGGCCGGTGTTCCGCCTCGTCGCCACCGTGGCCGTGGCCGATACCGGGTCCACCATCGTGGCCGATCTGGGCCGGCTGGCCGCGGGCGCCACGGCCCGGGCCTTCTTCGAGGCGTCGCCGCAGCGGCCCTTCGCCGTCGCGGTCTCCACCCGCGATCCGGGCGAGCAGGTGCTGGCCTACCTGCACGAGCCCGGCGGGCAGCCGTACCGGGAGGGGAGCGGCATCGGCGCGGGATCCGGCGAGGCGGCCGGCATCTACGTGGTGGATGCGCGGGACGTCGTCCCCGGCTTCTACGAGGCGGCCGTGGTCGCGCCGCCCCTCGATGGCGCGGCGGCAGACCTGATCGTGCAGCAGAGCCCGGTCACGATTGCCGCCGCGCGCGACGCGCGGGGGATCGGCATCGCGCTCGGCAACCTCACCCCGGACGCGGTGGCCACCGACCCATTCGTGGTGCTCGTGGGCGCCGAGCGGCGCGTGCGGGTGGACTCGCGCGGCGCCGGCACGGAGCGGGTGCGTTTCGGCATCCCCGCCTGGGCCGTGCACGCGGCGGTGGACGTGGAGATGGACCGCGCCAGCTGGCCGCAATTCACCGACTTCGGCGTCACCCTGCTCGACGGCGCCGGGCGCCAGCTGGGCCAGGCGCCGCTCAACTACGCCTTCGGCCGGCTGCACGTGGACCTGCCCGCGCCCCGCGCGGGGGGGCCGGACAGCACCGCGGAGGTGGCCCTCTTCCCGGGACTCGCCGACCCCGCGGGCGGCCGGCCCTGGTCCGCGCGGGTCTCCATCCGGCTGTACGCCGACTCGGCCCACGTCAGCCGGCTCGCCGGCGAGCCGGTGACGGTGCCGCTCCGGGGCGGTCGCCACCCTCACGGTCCCGATGCCGAAGCCTCCTGATTCGTGCTCGGGACGGGTTTCGGCCGCTCGGCATCGTCGTCGTCCCGGAGGACGAGCGCACCTGGACCCTCGAAGTGCCCCTTCCGTCCGCCGAGGTCTCGCTCCATCCATGACCGAATTCATCGTCCGCGTGGCCGCCGCCGGCCAGGATTCTGGGGCGACTGGCCTCGAGCCCTGGTCCGCCAGGTCCAGGGCGGTCCTTATCGACTACCTGATGATGGACTACCTCGCCGAGGTGACCATGTCCATCATGCAGAAGCAGAAGTCGCGCGATCCGAAGTTCGGGTACGCCCGCGATTTCGGTGCCCCCGATGGAGCGGATCCTCCTGGATATCGCGTCCTGGGGATCAAGGTCACCGTGCAACGCCGGCGTGAACCCGCGTGCCTGCGCCGAGGCGGTCCGGGAGGCCGCTCGGAAGCTTCGGGGCTGTCGAGCGGGTGCGGATCGCGCGTGAGTGGCGACGATATCCTCCCGCGGCTCGACGAGCTGCTGGCACGCGGCCACCCGCTGACCGACATGGACACCGGACGCCCCTGCAGGACATCCGCGACCGGGTGCTGGTCGGCAATGCCTACCTGGGCATGGCTCCCCATCGTCGAGGCGTTGCGCCCGGCGGGCAGGTGGTCATCACGGGGCGGGTCACCGACACCGGGTCACACTGGGGCCGTTGTTCCACGAGTTCGGCTGGCACCCCCACGACTGGGACAAGGTGGCCGCGGGCACGGTGGCGGGGCACATCATCGAGTGCGGCGCCCAGTCGAGCGGCGGCAACCTGCTGCGCGACTGGCGCAAGGTGAAGGGTCTCGCCAACCCGGGCTTCCCGCTCGTCGAGGCCCGTGCCGACGGCAGCTTCACGGTCACCAAGCACCCGGGCACCGGCGGCGTGGTGAACGTGGCGAGCGTCACCGAGCAGCTGGTCTACGAGATGGGCGACCCGCATACCTACATCACGCCCGACGGGATCGCCGACTTCACGTCCATCCGCCTCAAGGCGGCCGGGAAGGACCGGGTGCGGGTGAGCGGGATCCGCGGCCGCCCGCGGACCGACATGCTCAAGGTGTCCATCGCCTACTTCTACGGGTACAAGGCCGTCGGGACGCTCGTGTACAGCTGGCCCGAGGCGTACGACAAGGCACGGGCCGCCGATCGCATCCTGCGGCAGCGCCTGGACGACCTCGGCCTCCGGTTCGAGCAGGTGCTGACCGAGTTCGTCGGGGTCGACGCGACGCACGGCCCGTACGGGCCCCCGCACCGGACACCCCGAGGGTCCAGTTGCGCGTCGGGGGTCCGCGGCACCGACAAGGCCGGCGGTGGAGCGCTTTACGCGCGAGATCGCCCCGCTCGTGCTCACTGGGCCGCCCAGCGTCACGGGCTTTGCCGGGCGGGCGACCGGAGGTGCAGGAGGTCGTGGCCTACTGGCCGGCGCTGATCGACCGACCGAGATCGAACCACACGTGCGGGTGGAGGTGCCGATGCTCAATCGTCGTCTGGGCCTGGGCCCCGGCGCCTCCGGGGCGGCGCGTCCAGCTCCGCCACCTGGCACACGCCCGTTCCGGCGACAAGGGCGACACCGCGAATGTCGGCCTCATCGCGTCGATCCGGAGTACTACCCGGTGCTGGTACAGCAAGTGACGCGACAGCGGGTCGCGCGTCACTTCCGGGGCATGGTCAAGGGCGTGGAGCGGTTCGAGCTGCCGAATCTCGGGGCACTCAACTTCCTCCTCTACGGCGCCCTCGACGGCGGCGGGACCATCTCCCTCAAGACCGATGCAGGGGAAGGTGTACTCGACCGCGCTGCTGCGGATGGAGATCGAGGTGCCCGCGGCGCTCTCCGCAAGCTCCCGCGGGGCGGGTAGGCCACCATGCCGGCTCCTGAGCGCCCTGGACGGCGGCGTGCTCGCGCTCCGCTCAACCGGCCCGAGAAGCGGAAATGCGCGAAACGCCGAGCTGGTCGAAGCACTGCTTGCGGCGCTTGGGCAGGCTCGCCATCGATCCGGCCGTCCGGGTGGTGACCCTTCAGGCGGGGAAGGACTTCTGCGCCGGCGCCGACCTCGACGAGCTGCTCGCCTCCGCGCACCTGCCGCCGGAGGAGAACGAGCGCAACGCCCGGCGCCTGGGCGAGGTCTTCCTGGCCATCCGCGAACTGGAGAAGCCGGTCGTGGCGGTGGTCCACGGGCGGGCGCTCGCCGGCGGGGCGGGGCTCGCGACCGCGTGCGACCTCGTGGTGGCCGCGGACTCCGCCCAGCTGGGGTACCCCGAGATCCAGCGCGGCTTCGTGCCGGCCATGGTCATGACCATGCTCCGGCGCCAGGTGGGAGAGAAAGTGGCGTTCGACCTCGTGAGCACCGGCCGCCTGCTTGGCGCCGAGGAGGCCCGGCAGGCGGGCCTCGTCTCCCGCGTGGTGCCGGCAGACCGGCTCGACCTGGAGGCCGGCACCCTGCTGCAGCGGCTCACCGGGGCCAGCGCCTCGGCGCTGGCCCTCACCAAGCGGCTCCTCTACCAGCTCGATGGACCGTCCTTCCGCGACGGCATCGCCCTCGGCGCCCAGGTCAACGCCCTGGCACGGATGCACCCTGACTTCGCGGCCGCGATCGAGCGGTTCCTCCAGAAGTGAACTTCCGGCCCTCCCCCGCCGCCGCGCGGCTCTTCCTCGCGGTGCTCGGTTTCCTGCTTGCGGGAGCGGGTGTCGCCCTCGACAACCGGTACCTGGTCTGGGCCGCCATGGCGGTCCTCGCAGCCGCGCTCGCGTTGCGGCTCTACCTCCGCCGCCGGGCCGGCTGATCGCGGTTTCGCCGCCCCGCGCCGCGTTCGCGGGTGCCAAGCCCGGGAAGACGCCGCCGCTATCGTGGCGGCATGACCCCGCTCGCTGAACGCATCGCCGAGGCGCGTCGCCTCCTCCACGGACACTACGGCTTCCAGGACTTCCGGCCGCTCCAGCGGCGGGTGGTCCAGTCGGTCCTGGCGGGCCGCGACACCCTGGCGGTGCTGCCCACGGGCGGGGGCAAGTCCATCTGCTTCCAGGTGCCGGCGCTCGTGCTCGGCGGGCTCACGGTGGTGATCTCCCCGCTGGTGGCGCTGATGCAGGACCAGGTGGGCGCGCTGGTGCGCCGGGGCATCGGCGCCGCCACCTTGAACTCACTGCTCCCCGCCGACGAACAGGCCACGATCCTCGCCCGCGTGGCCGGCGGCGACCTGCGGCTGCTCTATGTCTCGCCGGAGCGCGCTCCCACGCTCGCGCTCGACCTCCTCCGGCGGGACGTGCGCGTCCGGCTGCTGGCCATCGATGAGGCCCACTGCATCACGGAGTGGGGCCACGACTTCCGTCCCGCGTTCCGGTGCCTCGCCCAGGTCCGCCAGGAGCTGGGGCGGCCCCCCGTCGTGGCCCTCACCGGCAGCGCGACCGCCCCGGTCCGCGACGATATCGTCACCTCGCTCGGGCTGGCGCGGCCCGACCTCCACCTCGGCTCCTTCGACCGACCCAACCTCAGGTTCCGGGTGGAATCCCTGCGCTCGCCCGCGGAGCGCCTGCCGCGGACCCGGGCCCTGCTCGCCGATCGCCCGGGGCTCTGCATCGTGTACGTGCCCACCCGCAACAACGCCGATGCCGTCGCCCAGGCCCTGTGGTTCGCGGGCCACCGCTCCGCGCCCTATCACGCCGGCCTCACCCGCGAGCGCCGGGCGGAGGTTCTCGAGCGCTTCGTCGCCGAGCAGCTCGACGTCGTGGTTGCCACCTCGGCCTTCGGGATGGGCATCGACGCCCCCCGGGTCCGGCTCGTGGTCCACTGGGGAATGCCGCCGACGCCGGAGTCGTACTACCAGGAGGCGGGCCGGGCGGGACGGGATGGCCAGGAGGCGCGCTGCATCCTGCTCCATCACGCCGGTGACGCCGAGATCCACCGCCGGCAGCTCGACGTGACCTTCCCGCCGCGCAAGGTGCTGGAGCAGCTGTGGGCCGATCCCGCCAGCCGCCCCCGCCACCCGCGGCCGGTCGTGGCGGCGGCCGATCGCCTCCGGGTGGAGCTGGGCGGCGCCGATGGCGAGGCAGGGTGGAACCGCGTGGCGCGGCGCAAGGCCGCCGCCGCCGAGCGGCTCCGGATCATGGAGGCGTACGCCACCCGCCCCCTCTGCCGCCGGGTGCTGCTGCTCAGCTACTTCGGTGAGGCGGCCACGGGGTGCGGGACGTGCGACATCTGTACCCGCGCCACGCCGCGTGGCATCCGGCGGTTGCTGCGTGTATTCTGACGCATGCCAACCCCTCGCCTCCCGGGCCGGCTGGCCCGCCCGCTGCTCCTGTCCCTCCTCGTGGCTCCCGCCCTCGCGGGCCAGGTGCGGGCCCGGGAACTGGGCATCGTGCCCGGGATCTTCGCGCCGGGGCCCTTGAACGCCATCACCGACGTGGCCGGCGTGCGCGTAGGCCAGGTCACGATCGACGCGGGTGACTCGGTGCGCACCGGGATCACCGCGATCCTCCCCCATGACGGCAACCCATTCCTGGAGCGCGTGCCGGCGGCCATCCATGTCGGCAACGGCTTTGGCAAGCTGCTGGGGGTGACCCAGGTCCGCGAACTCGGTGAACTGGAGTCGCCCATCCTGCTCACCTGCACGCTCTGCGTCTGGCGCGCGGCCGACGCCATGGTGGAATGGCTGCTGGGCCAGCCCGGGATGGCCGCGGTCCAGTCCCTCAACGCCGTGGTCGGGGAGACCAACGACGGTGGGTTGAACGCGATCCGCAGCCGTCCGGTCACGCCGGACCAGGTGCGCGCGGCGCTCGAAGGCGCCGGCCCGGGCCCGGTCGCGGAGGGCAGCGTCGGCGCGGGGCGGGGCACGGTCGCCTTCGGCTGGAAGGGAGGCATCGGCACGTCGTCACGGGTGCTGCCGGCGGCGCTGGGCGGATGGCGGGTCGGGGTCCTGGTGCAGAGCAACTTCGGCGGGGTGCTCCAGGTGCTCGGGGCCCCGGTGGGCAAGGAACTCGGCCGCTACGCCTTCCGCGGTCAGGTCGAGGATTCGGCGGGAGATGGTTCGATCATGATCGTGGTGGCCACCGATGCACCGGTGCTCGCCCCCAACCTCCAGCGACTCGCCGCCCGCGCCATCATGGGGCTGGCCCGGACCGGATCGAGCGCTGCCAACGGCTCCGGGGACTACGTCATCGCCTTTTCCACCCACCCCGGGATGCGGCGGCCGGCCCGTGAGCGTCGCCCGGCAGCGGCCGAGCTCCAGAACGACGAACTCTCACCCCTCTTCCAGGCCGTGGTCGAGGCCACCGAAGAGGCCATCTACAACTCGCTCACCATGGCCACCCGGGTCGAGAGCCGCGGCGGCGCGGTGGACCCGCTGCCGCTGGACCGGCTGCGGGCCGTCCTGCGCAAGTACGGCGTCGCACGCTGAGCGCTCAGCTGGCCAGCGCGATCCGGTAGACGCGCCCCGACGCCATGACCACGTAGATCTCCCCGTCCGCGTCCTCGCCGAAGGACACCACGTTGTCATTCATGACCGGTGGGCTGAGCGGGGCGTACTCGGTCGTCAGGGCACCACTCACCATCCGGACGGGGCGGATGACACCCGTGCAGTAATCCCCGTAGAAGTAGGTGCCGCGCAGGGCGGGGTACTTCCTGCCGCGATAGACGTAGCCGCCCGTGACCGAGCACGCCGGGCCGTGGGCGTACTCGAGGACCGGTGGGACCAGGCCCGCCGTCGGGCAGCCGACCGCTGGCTGGAAGCAATGCGTCCCCTCCAGGAACTCCCACCCGAAGTTGTTCCCGCCCACCACCGGTCCCGGGAGGTAATCGATCTCCTCCCAGAGATCCTCGCCCACGTCACCAACCCAGAGGTCGCCGGTGGCCCGGTCGAAGCTCCAGCGCCACGGGTTCCGGAGCCCCAGCTGCCAGATCTCCTCCCGCCACCCCGGCCGGCCGACGTACGGGTTGTCCCCCGGGATGGCGTAGGGATCGCCGCCATCCACATCGAGGCGCAGCAGCTTGCCGAGCAGCGAACCGCTGTCCTGCGGTGTCACCGGGATCGTCTCCACCGGGGCGCCGTCCCCGAGCCCGACGTACAGCTTCCCGTCAGGGCCGAAGGCGATCGTGCCGCCGTAGTAGACCGTGGCCGTATCCTGGACCTGCGAGAGGATCAGGTGGCGGCTCGCGGGGTCCGCATGGTCGAAGCTCGCGTCGGCGAGGTACTCGGCCAGTTCGCTGTCGCCGTTCAGGTCGGAATGGTAGACGTAGAACCGTCGGTTCTGCCGGTAGTCCGGGTGGAAGGCGATGCTGTAGAGGCCGTACTCCCCGGTGGCGGGCGAGACCATGCCGGTCAGGTTGAGGAAGGCCGAGTCCTGGCGCATCCCGTCCTTCCGGAGCAGCACCCGGCCTCCCCGTTCCACGACCAGCAGCCGGGATCGATCTCCGGGGGGGGCGGTCACGAAGAGCGAGAAGTCGAAGCCGCTGTCGACCGGCACCAGGGTGAGGCCGGCGGGGCCACCGGCCGGACTGGTGGAGTCACCGCAGGCGGCGAGGGCGAGCGCGGCGCCCAGGGCGCCCATCCGGAGGGGGTGTCGCATCATGGACCCGGGGCAGGAGGTGCATAAACATAAGAGGTGAGCCATTCCGGCGGGCCGGATTATATTGTCGCCGGTTTCCCCTCGCCCCCCCAGCCGAGCCAGGACATGGATCTTTCCCTGTATTTCACCGAGCAGCACCACCAGGTGCGCGACATGGTCCGCGACTTCGGGCGGACGCACGTGGCGCCCGTCGCGCGCGAGCTCGACCGCACCTCCGCCTTTCCGTGGGAGAACATCAAGCGGATGGGCGAACTCGGCCTCCTCGGGGTGCCCTGGTCGGAGGAGCTGGGCGGGGCGGGGATGGACCAGTTGTCGTACTACATCACGATCCATGAGCTGGCCAAGATCGACGCCAGCCACGCGCTGACCATCTCGGCCCACACCAACCTGGGCACCTCCCCGATCGTGGATTTCGGGACGGAGGCGCAGAAGCGGCGGTACGTGCCCCTGCTCGCCTCGGGCACGGTCCTGGGCGGCTTCGGCCTGACCGAACCGGGCGCGGGCAGCGACGCCGGGGGCACCGCCACGACCGCTGTGGACAAGGGCGACCACTACCTGCTCAACGGCGCCAAGGTCTTCATCACCCACGCGGGCGTGGGCGAGATCTTCGTCGCCACCGCGCGCACCGAGCCCGGCAAGGGCAACAAGGGCATCACCAGCTTCATCCTGACCAAGGACACCTGCGACCTGGAGCAGTGCCGCGCCCTCGGGGTCGGGCACGCGGCGGACCTGCCGCGGATCCGCGGCTTCCGGGCCGGGAAGAAGGAAGACAAGATGGGCTGGCGGGCCAGCGACACCCGCGAGCTCGTCTTCGAGGATGCCGTGGTGCCCAAGGAGAACATCCTGGGGACCCCGGGGCACGGCTTCATCAACTTCCTCAAGACGCTCGACGCGGGCCGGATCGGCATCGCGGCGCTGTCCCTCGGGATCGCCGAGGGGGCGTACGAGGAGGCGCTGCGCTACGCCGGTGTCCGGAAGCAGTTCGGGCAGGCCATCGGCAGCTTCCAGGGGATCCACTTCCAGCTGGCCGACATGGCGCTCGAGATCGAGGCGGGCACCCATCTGCTGTACCACGCCGCGTGGCTCAAGCAGAACGGCCGTCCGTTCAAGAAGGAGGCCGCCATGGCCAAGCTCTTCTGCTCGGAGCTGGCCATGCGGGTGACCACCAAGGCCGTGCAGGTCTTCGGGGGGTACGGCTACACCACGGAGTACCCGGTGGAGCGCATGATGCGGGACGCCAAGGTCTGTGAGATCGGCGAGGGGACCAGCGAGATCCAGCGGATCGTGATCGCCCGGCACATCCTCGGCGACGTGGTCCGGTAACGGCCCTGCCTGGCAGGACGCCGCCCGGCCGGGGACTCCCGGCCGGGCGGTCGGTTTTCCGGACCCAGTTGCCCTAACCCACGGTCATTCATATCATTAGCCCATGCCTTTGACATGGCTGGGCCTGGTGTTCCTCGCGACCGCCCTCCTGCTCCCCTCGAGCAGGCGGTGGCGCACGGCCCGGCAGCAACTTGCGGGGCAGGCCCCAGCCGGGGCTGTCCCGCAGCAGGTCCATTCCGCGGCACTGCCCCCCGTGCTTGAGGCGCCTGCGACGCGCCGACTGCCCGTCCGGGACCCTGCCGTCCGTCCCCTCTCATTTCCATCGACTCCCCGATCGGCCGGAGATCCGGCCGCGGGGCGGCGCCACCCGGCGGAGCGGTTCTTCCGCCGCAGGGGCGGCCGCACATCAACGACAGCCGGGGAGGCCGGGGGCGCGCCGCCGTTGCGCCCGCTTCCGCCGCCGCCGGTCGAGGCTCGAACGCGTGAAGCGCGAAATCCTGATCAATGGAAGCCAGCGGGAAACCCGCGTGGCAATCCTCGAGGACGACCGACTGGTCGAACTGCTGGTGGACCGCCCGGATCATCGCCGCATCGTCGGCGACATCTACCTCGGGCGGGTTGAAGCCGTCCTGCCTGGGATCCAGGCCGCCTTCGTCGACATCGGACTGGAAAAATCGGCGTTCCTCCACGCCTCCGACCTGCTCGAGCCCGAGGAGGACGAGGAGCCCGGCTCGGAGGAGGGCGATGACGCCTTCGAGGAGGCCGAGACCGCGGCCAGCGGGGAGGGCGCCGAGGGCGGGGAGGACGAGAACCGCCGCGGGGGCCGGCGCGGCCGCCGCAACGGGGACGCCGGCGGCAACGAGCCCCGGCAGCGGGAAGTGCGCTCCCGGCGCCAGCTCCCCGACATCTCCGACCTGCTGAAGAAGGGCCAGACCCTCCTCGTCCAGGTCACCAAGGAGCCCATCAGCACCAAGGGCTGCCGGGTGACCGCGCAGATCTCCCTCCCCGGGCGCTTCCTCGTCTACATGCCCTACGCCTCCAAGGTGGGGGTGAGCCGCAAGATCGAGAGCAAGGAGCTCCGCGCCCGGCTGCGCGAGATGGTCTCGAGCATGCTCGCCGAGGACGCCGGCGGCATGATCGTGCGGACGGTGGCGGAGGACGTCACCGAGGACTCCTTCCGCCGGGAAGTGGAGAGCCTCCTCAACATCTGGCGCAAGATCAACAAGAAAAAGACCTTCGTCCGGGCGCCGGCGCTCGTACAGCGGGAGACCTCCCTGACCCGGGGCATCATCCGGGACCTCTTCAGCGCCAAGGTCGACGCACTGCACGTCGACTCCAAGGAACTCTTCAACGAGATCGAGAACTACCTGAAGGGGGTCGATCCCGAGCTGATGAGCCGGGTGAACCTCTACGCCGAGGCTGTGCCGCTCTTCGACAAGTTCGACATCGAGAACGAGATCCGGGACCTCTTCAAGGCGCGCTGCGACCTGCCCACCGGCGGGTACATCATCATCCAGCCCACCGAGGCCCTGGTCTCCATCGACGTCAACACCGGGCGTTACACCGGCAAGAAGGACCCGGAAAAGACCATCCTCAAAACCAATCTCGAGGCCTCGCGCGAGATTGCCCGGCAGATCCGCCTGCGCGACATCGGCGGCATCATCGTCTGCGACTTCATCGACATGGAAACCCGGGCCAACCGGGAGCGGGTGCTGCAGGAGCTGCGCACCCACCTTGGCCGGGATCGGGCCCGCACCAAGGCCTTCGCGGTCTCCGAACTCGGCCTGATCGAGATGACCCGCCAGCGGGTACGCCCCTCCCTGTGGCATTCGATGACCTCCGAATGCCCGGACTGCGGGGGCACCGGACGGGTCTTCACGCCCGAGGTGGTGGCGCGACGGCTGGAGCGCTCGCTCAAGCGGGCAGGCCGGGAGCGGCGGGAGCGGCAGATGGCCATCCGCCTGCACCCGGAGGTGGCGCTCTACCTGCTCGAGGAGGAACCGCGGCTGATCCACACGCTGGGGAAGATGACCGGCCTCGAGCTGGAGCTGCGGGACGACCCCATGATGCGGGTGGACGAGTTCCGGCTCATGAGCCGTCCGGCGGGCCGGGACGTTACGGATATCTACGCGGTGGCCTAGGAGTGCCCCCAAGGGGCCACCCCTTGCCCAAACCCCAACCCACGCCTATACTTCCGGGCTCTTGTAACCGGTCTTCAGCACGAGTCCGCCATGTACGCAATCTTCCGCGCCGCCGGGAAGCAATTCCGGGCCGAAAAAGGGATGACCCTCGAGCTGCCGCTGATGGATGATGCGGAGCCCGGGTCCACCGTGACCTTCGACGAGGTCCTGCTGGCCTCCGACGGCACCACGGTCAAGGCGGGCGCGCCGCTGGTCAAGGGCGCCAAGGTCACCGCCGAGATCATCGGGCTCGCCAAGGGGCCCAAGCTCTACGTCTTCAAGTTCAAGCGCCGGAAGAACTACCGCCGCAAGACCGGCCACCGGCAGAAGTACACCGCCGTCCGCATCACCGACGTCAAGGTGGGGTGAGGATCCCATGGCTCACAAGAAGGGTGTCGGCTCCAGCCGCAACGGTCGCGATTCCAATCCGCAGTACCTCGGCGTCAAGCGCTACGGGGGCGAGCGGGTGGTCGCCGGCAACATCATCGTGACCCAGCGCGGGACCCGGTTCCATCCCGGCAAGAACGTGGGGCTCGGCAACGACCACACGATCTTCGCCCTCGTCGATGGCATCGTGAAGTTCGAGCACAAGGACAAGAAGCGGATGAAGATTTCGGTCTATCCGGCCGAGTCCGCCGCCAGCTGAGCTCGCGCGACACCGCGTCCCGGGGCCGGGTCCCTCACGGATCCGGCCCCGTGTGCATTCTGAAACCCCGCCTCGCCCGCCCGCGTTAGATTCCCCGGACCACACGCCGGGGGACCGCATGGCCGGGATCTTCGATCGACTCAACCAGGAACTCGAAAGCATGGGCCGGAAGGCGCAGCAGGCCCTGGACGGGGGCAAGCTGCAGCTCGAACGCTTCCGCCTGCTGCGGGAACGGGATGAGGCCGCCCGGCGGCTCGGTTACCTGGTGCACCGCCGCGAGCGGGGCATGAGCGTGGACCAGCTCGAGATGGATGCCTGGCTGCAGCGGATCGACGGCCACGACACCGCGATCGCCCGCGTGGAGCGCGAGATGGCCGCGACCCGGGGCGAGACCGTCTCGGTGAGCGAGACCCCGGCGCCCTCGACGGCCCAGACCGGCGAGGCCGAGATCCTCAAATGACGACGGGCGGGCCGCGCTGGCCCGCCCGTCCCGCGTTCCAGCCCTGCCCCCTCAGTAGCTCGGCGGCAGGGTCCGGTAGCGGTCTCGCAACTCCGTCATGCGACTGGTCAGCGGCATTTCGGTGCCCTGAATCAGGACCAGTTCGGGACCGGTGCTGAACTCGAAGGGATCCCCGCTCCACAGCACCACGTCGGCCACCCTGCCCGGTGCCAGGCTGCCATAGCGGTCCTCCAGCCCGAACGCCTCCGCCGGGGCGAGCGTCACGGCCGCCAGCGCATCCTCCCAGCTCATGCCGTTCCGGACCGCGTGACCGGCCTCGAACCGGAGGTTCATCTGGCCCCCGGCGTCCTGGCCCGAGAGTACGACCCGCACTCCCGCCGCACGGAGCAGGGCTGCATTGTCCGACCGCGCGCGCAGGCCGTCGAACGACGGGATGTTGTCTCGCGAGTCCACGACCACCGTCACCCGTGCGCTCGCCAGGAGCGGCGCCACCCGCCAGGCCTCGGTCCCTTCCCGGATGATCAGCCGCAGCCGGAAGTCCCGCGCCAGCCGGACCGCGTTCTCGATGTCGCTCTGACGCCTGGCCCGCACGTAGAGTGGCAGGGTGCCGTCAAGGACCGGGTACAGCGCCTCGAGGTCCGCGGCCGGCGCGGCGAGGGGCTGGATCCGGTTCTCCTTCCAGTCCGCCGGTCGCCGGCGGAGCTCCGCCGCATCGGTGAGCAGGCTGCGCAGCCGCGCGAGGGCCCCGGCGCGACTGCCGCCGCCGGCCTGCCGGCTCTGGTCACTCAGGTCGGCCACCATGGCGGCGGGGGAGCGGACCAGCATCTCCTCGGCGGTGGCGCCCCGGAGGCGGAGGACCACCGCCTGTCCCGCGATGAGGCCCTCGGAGGGCATGACGACCACCGTGGTCACGCCGCCCATGCGGGCCACCGGGATGGCCACCGCGTTGGCATCGACCGCCGCGAGCACGTTGAAGCTCGCGCTCACGTCCCCGCTGTGCTCCCCGTCCGTGGTGCCGCCGATCGCGGCGTACTCCTCGTCCTTCTCCTCCGCGAGCGCCCGCCCGACCCCGAGCCCGATGGCGCCCTGGGCATGGAAGAAGCCCGGGGTCACGACCTTCCCGCGCCCGTCGATGCGGCGGGCATCGGCGGGAATGGTGACACCGGTCCCGATGGCCACGATCCGACCGTCGCGGATGACCAGGGTGCCATGCTCGATCCTGGGCCCGCTGACGGGGTAGATCGTGGCATCGGTGATGGCAATGGTCTGGCCGGCGGCCCGGCCCGACAGCACGAGGAGGGCGGCCAGGGCCGCACGGGTAGCGCGTCGCCGGTTCATCGTCCCACCCCCGGGGCCGTCTGGCCCAGGTGGAAATCGGTGCGCGGCTGGCGCCGCGGGTCATTCCGGTCGTAGACCAGCCAGCCGTCGTTGTAGACCTGCTCCGCCTTGCTGTAGACCGAGAAGGGGTCGCCGGACCAGAGCACCACGTCGGCCGCCTTCCCGGGTTCCAGCGTGCCGGTGCGGTCGTCGATGCCGAGCGCCCACGCCGGGTTTGCCGTGATCCACCGGATCGCCTGTTCCCGGCTGACCGGGATGCCCGCCCGTACGCCGGCGTACATCGCCTTCGCGGCCTCCTGGTTGAGCCGCTGGATGCCTTCAGGGCTGTCGGAGTGGATGATCGTCCGCGCGCCGCCCGCCTGGAGCAGCGCCGCGTTCTCCGGGATGCCGTCGAAGGACTCCATCTTGAAGCCCCACCAGTCGGCCCACACGGAGGCCGCCGTCCCTTCGCGTGCGAGCAGGTCGGCCACCTTGTAGCCCTCCACCACGTGGTGGAAGGAGCGGATGCGGAACCCGAACTCGCGGGCCAGGTCGAGCATCTGGGCCATCTCGTCACCGCGGTAGCAGTGATTGTGCACCAGGATGTTCCCCCGCAGCACCTCCGCGAGCGTCTCCAGCTGGAGGTCGCGGTCGGGCGGGGTCCCCCGCGGGTCCTTGCGCCAGGCATCCCACTGGCTCCGGTAGCGCTCCGCGCGGATGAACGCCTCCCGGTACCCGGCCATGTTGCCCATCCGGGTGGACGGGCCGCGGCTCCGGTAGACCCGCTTGGGGTTCTCGCCGCAGGCCATCTTGAGGCCGTAGGGGGCGCCCGGCAGCTTCATCTCCTGGACAGTGCGCGCCGGGATCAGGCGCAGTGTCGCGGAGCGGCCCCCGATCAGGTTGGCCGACCCGGGAAGCGCCTGGATGACCGTGATTCCTCCGGCAATCGCGAGGGGAATCTGCGGGTCCTGGGGCCAGAAGCTGTGCTCCGCCCAGACCTGCGCCGTCACCGGGCTGGTGGCCTCGTTGCCGTCGTCCTCGCCGAAGGTGCCCGGGGCGGCGTATACGCCGAGGTGGCTGTGGGTGTCGATCAGGCCCGGGGTCACGTACTTCCCGGTGCCGTCCACGATCCGCGCGCCGGCCGGGACGGTCACGTCCTTGCCGATGGCCACGACCTTTCCCTCCGCCAGCACGATCGACGTGCCTGGGAGCTCCGGACCCGCGGCGGTCATGATGGTGGCGTTCCGGATCACGACCGGCGCTTCGGCATGCCGCTGGTAGGTGGAGGGGTACTGCGGACGGGTCCAGCTGCCGGCCGGCAACGGCTCGGCCGTGGCGGCGCCGGCCGCTGGGGCCTGTGCCGCGGCGGCACAGCCGAGCAGGGGGAGCAGGAGCAGCGGCCCGGCGGAGGGAATGCGCATGCGTCGGCTCTCTCGGAGGGGGCTACTTGTTCACGGCCAGGAAGACGATCGGGGAGTTGGCGAGCTCGACGCGCACCACCCGGTGCGGTGCCGCGGTGGTGACGAAGAAGGACACCCGCTGGGGGCCTCCTTCGAGGTCGGCGCGGTAGCACTCGAACGTGCCGGCCGGCACGGACACCTCGGTGATGTCCGCGGCCGTCAGGGTGAGCGTCCGGATGAGATTCTCCCCGGAGGCGAACACCGGAATGCTCCACCGCCGGTTCAACCCCCACGGCAGCAGCGGCAGGACGGCCTGGACAGCGTTGTCGTCCACCACGCCCGCCGGCACCGGGGTGTCCACGTCCAGGTGCCGGGGGCCTGACGCGGTGGCAATGTCGGCGGTCCCACGGACCCGGTCGGGGGCGTAGCGCAGCTGGATCCTGGTCTCCTGCCCGCGCACGGTGCCGCGCTGGTCGAGCGAACGCATGCGGCCGGCGGGCTCGAAGACCAGCGTGGTGGTCTGCGCGAGCACGGTCCCGAGCGCCGTCTGTTCCACGTAGACGAGGGAGTCACCCGCGCCGCTCAGCCGGGCGACCTGCAGTCCCACCGTCTGGCCCTGTGCCACGATGACAAGGGAATCGGTCCGGGCAGCCACCCGAGTCGTGTCGAGCTGCCACGCCGCGGCCGTCGGCTGGACCTGTTCCGGGGAGAGCGGGCGCCCGTCGGCGGCGAAGATGCGCACGGGCGCGATCGCGGACAGCTGTTCGTAGAGCCTGGAGGCATCGCCGACCACTACCGTGACCATCCCCGCCTCCGGCAGCATCCGGCGCGCGGCCGCTCGCACCTGTGCCGCCGTCACCGCGAGGACCCGCGGCCGGTACCCGGCGAGGTAGGTGGTCGGCAGGCCCAGGGCCCGTGCCTCGCTGACTGTGGCGGCCAGCTGGCTGGCGGTCTGGAGCTGCAGCGCGAACGCCCCCGCGACCGCCTCCCGGGCCCGCTCCAGTTCCCGGGCGGGCACCAGGTCAGTCCGCAGGCGTCCGGCCTCGGCGTACATCACCCGCAGCGCCGAATCGGCCACCTCGGCGGGAACGGTGGTGGTGGCCTGGACCAGCCCCAGCCGCGCCGTCCGGAGGAAGGATGAGCCGGCGGCCTGTGTCCAGCCCGCCTGGCTCACCAGCACGCGGGCCAGCCGGCCCGCGCGGGGGTC
>JBGAPX010000066.1:0-1941 GCA_044221045.1 Gemmatimonadales bacterium | reverse complement strand
ATTCGCCTGGCGCGCGCCGCCGGCGTGCACCAGGAGGATACCCTGCGGTGCCGGGGTGAGGCGCGGCACCGGCAGCGCGGCGGGGCGCAGTCCCTTCCAGCCGCCAAACCACTGCAGGGCCAGGCGCCGGGCCTCGACCAGGGTCAGGTCTCCGGCCACCACCAGCAGCGCCCCTGCCGGCCGCACCCGGGCCTTGTGGAACGCCTGCAGGTCCTGGCGGCTGATGGCGGCCACGCTCTGCGGCGTGGGCCGCCTCGCGTACGGGCTTTCGCGGTAGGTCCCGATGAGGAACACCCGTGCGCCGAGCGTACCGGGATCGCCCAGGCCCTGGGACAGCGAGGCCGCGGTCCGCTCGCGCTGCGCGGCAAGCTCGGCCGAATCCAGGGCGGGCCGGAGCAGCGCATCGGCCATCAGCTCGAAGGCGAGTGGCGCGTGCCCCGAGACGACATCCGCCTGCAGGGTCAGCTGGTCGGGATCTGCGATCGCGGACAACGATGCACCGACCTCCTCCACCGCTCGGGTGACCTGGGCCGCGGTGCGGGCGCCACCGCCGCGGGTGAGCAGGGCGGCGAGCAGATCGGCGGTGCCTTCCCGGCCCTCGGGATCGTAGGCGCTGCCCGCCGCCACGGTGAGGGCCACCGATACGACCGGCTGGCGGTGCTGCTCCAGGAGCACCAGGCGCAGGCCATTCGGCAGCAGCGATTCCTGGGCGCGGGGCAGGGTAGCGGCCGCGACCGGGGTGGCGGCGGGCGGCTCCGCCGGCAGCTGGGCCCGGAGCGCGATCGGAAGCGAGAGCAGCGCGAGCGGGAACAGGCGGGCGGCGGTCATCGCGCGGCCTCCGGAGTCACGATGAGAGCGAGCGCGTTCGCGGGCACCAGCCAGGCGCCGGCCACCCGGCGCAGGTCGCCGAGGGTGACGGCCTGGGCGCGGGCCACCTCGGTGTTCGCCGCCTCGGGCGATCCATGAAATGTCGCGGCGTGCTGCAGGACCCCGGCGATGTCTCCCGGTCGTTCCCGCCCGCTCACCGCCCCGGCGAAGTAGATCGTCTTGGCGCGGGCCAGGTCGGCCTCGGACACTTCCGGGCCGGCCGCCCACGCGGCCTGTCGCGCCAGGAGGCCCAGCAGCGAATCGGCACTGACCGCGGGCGTCCCGATGGCGAAGAGCGCAAACGCGCCCGGGCCCCGGCGCTCGCCGAGGATGCCTCCCTGTACTCCGTACGCCGCGCGGGCAGATCGCATCAGCTCGGCGGTGAGGCGGCCCGCGCTGCCCTGGCTCAGGATGATCTCGAGCAACTCGAGCGCCGGGGTGTCGGCGTGGTCGTGGGGAGGGATCCGGTAGAACAGCCCGGCCCCGATCGAGCTGGCATTCGGGTCGGTGGCGCGCAGCTCCCGGGCGCCCGGGCTGTACGTCGGGGTGCAGCTGACCGCCACCGGGTCCGTTCCCCGCGGAATCCCGCCGAAATACTCCGTCACCAGGCGGCGCGTCGCGACGGGCTCGAGATCGCCGGCCACCACCAGTCGGGCCCGGTTGGGGGCGTAGTGCTCGCGCCGGAACTGCTGGGCGTCCGCGGTGCCGAGTGCGGAGATGGTCAGCAGGGTGCCCGCGGGCGAATGGGTGTAACCGCCGCAGGTCGTGGAGTCGTACAGCGCCCCGATGCCGCGCGAGATGGCCGCCGCGTAGGGTTCATTGTCCAGTTGGCCCCGCAGGTTCTCGAGCAATCCGAGCCGGGCCTCCGCCACGGAGGTGTCGTTCACCGCGAGCCCGCCCATGCGTTCCGCCTCGAGCCACAAGCCCAGGGCCAGCCGACTCGAGGGGAGCACCGTCGTGAACCGGCCAACCTCCTCGTCCACGGTGGCGCTGACCCGGCCGCCGAGGTCGGTGGTGACCGTCGCGTGCCCGCCGGCCGGCACGTGGGTCGTGCCGGCGAAGAGCAGGCGCTCG
>JBGAPX010000065.1:0-20797 GCA_044221045.1 Gemmatimonadales bacterium | reverse complement strand
GCCCCTGGGGCGTGTAGTTGGCCTGGTAGGTGACGCTCGCCACGCCGGGGCCCTAGTTCCCCAGGTAGGCCGCGAGGGCGTCGGTCTTGCGCGTGCCCTCCGCCTGCGGTGTCTGGGTCTTGCCGTACTTGTCCTTGGCGTAGCTGTTGGTCTGGCCGGTGATCGTGGCCATCAGCTGGTCGATCGTGGCGCCGGCCGGCGCCTTCGCCATCGCCTCTACCAGATAGTAGGTGAAGACGCTGGCGATGCCCCCGCGGGTGGGCCAGCCGCCGGCGGTCCAGGACACTTCCTTGTCGCTGGAAGCGGCGAGCAGCACGTGGTGCCCCGGCTCCGGCACCGCGGCCATCTTCATGCCGGCCGCGCGGCCGGTCGGGGCCACGTAGGCCTTGGGCAGGTCCACCACCGCCTTGATGTCCTTGAAGCGGGCCAGTTTGGGCGTGCCACCGCCGGCGCGGCTGCCCGTGCCGGAGAAGCAGGCGTCGAGCACCAGCAGCACCCGCCCCGCCCCCTGCTCATTGGCGAGGATCCCGAGCTCGTCGTCGAGGATGAGGCTCCCCTTCTCCTCCGCCGTATTGCCCCAGACGTAGATCGCCTCGTCCTTGCCGTCCTCTTCCGGGTCATCCGCGCCGGTCACCCCGACGTTCTCGTCCAGCTGGGTGCCGTGCCCGGAGTAGTAGAACACCACCGTTCCGTTGGGGCCGGCCTGGGCCAGGAAGCGCCGGAAAGCGTTGATGATCTGGTCGCGGCTGCCGTTGCGGTCGGTCAGGGTGACGATGTTCTGCTCCTTGAACCCGTACTTCGCGATGAGCACCTCGCGGAACATCGCCGCGTCCTGCCGGGGGCCGGTGAGGTCCTCCTCCTCGCCTGGGTAGTCGGCGATGCCGACGACCACGGCGTACTTCTCGCCGGCGGCGCCACCGCCGGGGTACAGCGAGGCGAAGTTGGTGGCGGACGGATTGCTGAGCGACGAGATCATCTCCAGCGTGTACGCGCCGTAGAAGAACTCGGGGCCGAGGGTGGTCGCGGCGTTGGCGACGACCAGGTAGTCCCCGTCGGCGGGGAGGCGGAGCCGCAGCCCGGCGTCGGTGGTGCCGCCGCCGAGGCCGTCGTCATCCTCGGCCAGGGTCTCGATGCCGCTCGCGGTCTGCCGGACCACCAGCAGGTAGGCGTCGGCCTTGTAGCTCCGCATGGTGATGGTGAGCACCTCGCCGGCCTTGCCGCTGTACGACCAGACCTCGTAGGGGGTCTTGTCATTGCCCATGACGGGGTCGTTCTGGTCCAGCTCGCCGCGGGCGTTGAGCCCGGGGAGGAGGGTGGTGTTGCCGCGGGCCGCCTTGGACTGGGCCAGCGTCACGCGGCCCTTGGCCCGGGCCGGGGACTTCTTCATGGCCTTCTGCTGCTGGGCGTGGGCCGGGCCGGCGACAAGGGTCAGCGCGAGGGCGCCGAGCAACAGGCGCCCGGGCAGCAGGCGCAGGGCCGAACGGTCGAACATGCAAGCTCCTGGGTGAAGGATGAGGCGCGTCATGGCGCCGCGGGGGAAACGATCTGCAGGGTGAGCGCCGCGGTGGTGCCGGTCCCCTGGGGGGCCGCCGCGGTGCCGGTACGGGTCGTGGCGTAGGTCTCGCCGAGGAGCCGTTCCAGCGGGTGGGCCGCGCCGGTCCGGGTGGGACCGCGCTGCGTGAGCACCGGCTGGAAGTCCACCCGCCGTCGGGTGGCAAAGAGCTTGAACACCTCGGTGCCGAACGGCTCGGTCGCGTAGTAGCACAGGGTCGAGGTGTAGCGCGCCCCGGGCGGGAGCAGGTTGTCCTCGCCGGAGAGCTCAGGCCGCGGAAACAGCTGGCCGATCTCGCCGTCGGGCATCAGGTCGAGCACCGCGATGTACGCGGGCTCGGTGCCCTCATTGATGAACCGGAGCAGGAAGCCGTCCTGGGGCCGGAGGATCCACTGGTTGCCCGGCGAGAGCCGGGCGCCGGCCCGCGTGGTGTCCGACTGCCGGAAGTCGCAGCTGCCGTCGGTGCCGAAGACGTGGGTGGCCGGCACCAGCTCGATCCGCACCCGGATCCTGGGGTCGACCATCGTCACCTGCTTGAGGTACGCGCTCCGCGCCAGCGTCCGGACCCGCTCGGTGAGCGTGGCCCGGCCCGCCGGCGTGGCCGCGTCCACCGGGGCCAGCAGCGACACGGTGGTGTCCTCGGTCCACGCCACGGTCAGCGGCGCGGCGCCGCGGGTGAGCCCGCCCACCGGCCGGATCATGAGGTCGCCCAGGTTCTCCGAGAGTTGGATCACCCCGCTCCGGCTGAAATCGGCCGCGATGGCCTGGCGGAGCCCGGCCGGGATGGCGGGGTCGAGGCGCACCCGCACCCGGAACTCGGCGAAGGCGTACTCGGTCACGAAGCCCCATGCCTGCCGGAGGTCCGTGGCGCGGACCGGTGCGTCGGGCCGCACGATGGCCCCGAGTTCGTCGGCGCGGACCACCACACCCTGACCCAGCGGCGCCGCGGCGGCCGGATCCGCGGTGCCCACGGCGTGGAACGCCAGCCGCGACCCGGGCAGCAGCCCGACCAGCGTGCCGCCATCGAGCTGCAGCAGCGAATCCCCATCCAGTGCCCGGACCCGGTGATAGGGCTGCTGCACCACCGCCCGGCCGCTGAACAGCTGGACGTCGGCGTCCCCTTCGAGCTGGGGGGTCTGCAGCGGCACCTCGCCCTGCATCCACCCCTTGAGCTGGTCGAAGACCGCGCGATACGTGATCGGCCCCCCGGCCCCATCGAGGTTCGCGAGCACCCGCGACAGCCCCACCGACAGCGAGCCCGCCGTCTCGTCCTGGTCCTTGAGCTCGACCTCGCTGGCGAGCTGGTCCTGCCGTGCCGCGGAGAAGATCACCATCGGGGCCAGGCCGTCGGCGCTCCCGCCCCCGCCCCGCGTGGGCGCGGCGGTGCGGACCCAGTCGCCGCCGTCACTGCCGCCGCGGGTCGCGGTGCGGGCCGGCTTGCCGATGGGCGGCAGCCCCCCGCGCACCGGCAGCGCGCTGCGGGTGGCCGAGCCCGAATGGCAGGCGTCGATGAACATCACCACGTTGCCGCCCCCGGCCACGCGGGTGCGCAGCGCCAGCAGGCGCGGCTCGAGCTCATCGTCGCGGACGTGGAACTCCCCGTGGTAGGTCGCGGGATCGACGTCCGCCCGGGCGTCGAAGGGCACCAGTACCTCGTCCAGTCCATCGAGCTCGTCGCCATTGTCGTCGGTGATCTGATGCCCGTGCCCGCTGTAGTGGATCACCACCACGTCACCCGGACGCGCGGCGGCGGCCAGGTCCTCGAGGGCGCGCAGGATCCCGGCCCGGGTGGCCTGCGAATCCGCGAGCACCCGGATCCCGGCCGAGTCGAAGCCCTGCCGCAACAGGGCGGCCCGGATGAGCGGCACGTCGTTGTCGGAGCTGAGGCGGCTGTAGCCGCTGGCGCGCGGGTAGCGGGCGATGGCAATGATCAGGGCCAGCTTCCGGCCGCTGTCCGCCCCGACCCCGGTGGCCGGCCGGTCCATCCGGCCGGGGGCAGGCGCGGGCAGGGTGAGCGGCAGCAGCAGCAGGGCACCCACCAGCGAGAGGGGCGGCAGCGTCTTCAGGGACATACCGACTCGGGTTCGGGTCCGTGGGATTCGGGCCAGAGAATGCGCCCGCCCCCGCGACTTGCACGTGGAAGCGCAGATGACAACGCTGTAATTTCAAGGCGACGTGCGACTTAGGAATCGGCCCGCGTTCTGCAGGAACCTTGCCGTTCCATTGCCTGTCCCGCGCACACCAGGGAATCCATGTCTCGGTTCGCCTCGTTGCTCCGGCTCCCAATCTGGCTCCTGGCCCTCACCGGGCTCTCACTCGGCCCCGCCACCCCCCTCGCGGGCCAGGAGCAGCGGCCGCTGCGGTCGCGCCTGGTCCATTATCCGGTCGACAGCCTCCTGGGCCAGCGCGGGGACACGGCCCTCGCCCTCATCCGGGCGGGGAGCGGCGACGGCCTGTTCGAGGGTGCCCGCGGCCGGGGCACCGACGGGAACCGGTACCTCGGCAGCGTCACCGTCCGGCGCCTCGGGCCGGATTCCGCCGTGGTGCAGGTGGTGCTGCCGGCCGGGGCCGGGATCCGCCTGGAGCCCGGGCACCTCGTGGCCCTCCCCACCCGCCTTCCCGCCCCACCCCGGGCCGGGATCCTGACCGACCTGATGGAACTGGGCATCGAGTTCGTCGGCCTCTCGCGGCAGGAGTTCCTCCCCAGGCGCCGGATCCTCCGGCTGGACGGCGACTCGCTCGAGCGGGTGCTGCTGGACAGCATGACCGCCGACATCCGCGAGACCGCGGACTACGTCCGCGACATGTTCGACTCCACCAGCGACCTCAAGCGGGTCCGGACGGCCGGGCGGTACCAGGGGCGGTCGGCGTTCCAGGTCATGGAGACGGCCACCCCGGCCGACGTGCGCCGGTTCCTGGTCTTCGTCCGATCCTGGCCCGGCAAGTACATGGGCAAGCGCTGGAAGATCAACGAGACCTTCGCCACCTGGGTCATCAATGATGCGCCCTTCGGGCAGGACGACCTGCGCGACAGCCTGCTGGCCCTGCCCACGGCGGCGGCGCGTCGCCCAGTGGTGCTGGCCCACGCCGATGACATCCGGGGCAACTTCCTGACCTGGTGGAACAACGAGGCGGCCGAGGCGGCCCGGGGCGGCCGCCTCCCGGATGCCCGGCGGATGATCGCGCTGGTGTACGAGGCGGCGGTGGTGCTCGCCGACACCGCCAACCAGGGCTGGGCAGAACTCCGGCGGGCCCAGCTGCTGGAGGTGGAGGAGAAGTTCGAGGAGGCGATCAGCGCCAATCGCGCGGCCCTGGGGCTGTTCCGGGCGGCGCGCGAGTGGCAGGGGGCGGGCTACGCCGCGGACAATATCGGCGACCTCCAGCTGCGGCTGAGCCGGGGCGCGGAGGGGCTCGCCGCCTACGACTCCGCCATCGTGGCCAAGCGGGCCTGGCTGGCGGCGGACTCGACGGGGATCGCGCAGCAGCGGCTGGGGCAGTCGGTGATCGGCCGCGGCCGGGCGCTGGAGAAGCTCGGCCGCTGGGAGGAGGCGCTGGCGGCCTTCGCGGAGGCGGAGGGGATGTTCGCCCGCGCGAGCACCGAGACCGCGGCCCGGGACGAGGCGGATGCCCGGGCCCGGCAGGCGAGCATCCAGGGCAACCGGGGCGACTACGCCCGCGCGATCGCGACCTACCGGACCACGCTGCAGTTCTACCGGGACCTGCTCGACCGCGAGGGCGAGGCCGACCAGCTCGACAACATCGCCTTCAACCTCTCCCGCCTCGGCGACCACCGGGCGGCAATCGCGCTGTGGGACACCGCCCGCGCGCTACACTTGCTGACCGACAACAAGGGCGATGCCGGCTACGCGCTGTCCCAGATCGGGCAGTCGCGCTGGACCCTGGGCGACTTCCCGGGGGCCATCGCGGCCCACCAGCAGGCGGTCGCCCTGCGGCGGGAGGCAGGCAACCGGAGCGGCGCGGCGTACTCGCTGCGCAAGCTGGGCGCGCTGTTCCGGGATTCCGGCGACCCGGCGCGGGGCCTGGCCTACCTCGACAGCGCGGCGGTCCTCTACCACGAGGTGAAGGACGCCGGCGGCGAGGCCGAGGTGCGCAACGAGATCGGCGACCTCTACGCGTCGCAGGCCGACTACCCGGCGGCCATCACCACCTATCGCGCGGCGCTGGAGGTGCAGCGCGGGCTGCACCTGACGGCCGACGCGGCGTCCACGCTCGCCGACCTCGGCGACGCCTGCTTCGCGCAGGAGCGCTGGGCCTGCGCCGATTCGGCCTACGGGGACGCCCTCGCACTGCATCGCCAGACGGGCGACATGGTGGGCCAGGCCAAGGCGCTCTCCAACCTCGGCTTGGTGGCCGAGAACCTCCGGCAACCCGCCGCGCGGGTCGACTCCTTCTACCGGGAGGGGATGGCCCTGGCCACCCGCTCCGGCAGCAAGCCGGACATCGCCTGGCTCGAGTACGCGGTCGGCCGGCGCTATCGGGCGGCGAATGCGCTCGACAGCGCCGACGCCGCCTTCCGCCGTGCGCGCGACCTCTATCACCAGGTGAACGACGCCGGATGGACGGCGCGCGTGGACGTGTCCCGGGGCGACCTCGCCACCCTTCGCGGCGACTTCCGCGCGGCGGGGACCCTGCTCCGCGACGCGGCCGCGCGGGCCGACTCGGCGAAGGACCGGAAGGGACTGGCCGACGCCCTCTCCTCGCTCAGCTGGCTGGCGACACTGCAGGGCAACTACGCCGAGGCGACCCGCATCGAGGAACGGAGCCTGGCGCTGAGCCGGGAGGTGCGGAACGGCTGGGGCATCGCCCGGTCCTACGTGGGGCTCGGCAACATCCAGAACGAACTCGGCGACTACCAGGAGGCCATCCGTTTCTACCGCCTGGCCGACAGCCTGCACGCGGCGGGCAATCGCACCGAGGCACGCGCAACGCCGGTGAACAACATCGGCACCATCTACTTCTGGCAGCGCGACTGGGAGCACGCGATCCCGCAGTTCGAGGAGGCGCTGCGGCTGCTGGCCACCGCCGGCCCGGATGCCGACGTGGGCGACGCGCCCGCGACGTACACCGCCAACATCGGCGAGGTCTACTACGAGCAGGGCCGGTACGCAGAGGCCGAGCCGAAGCTGCGGGCCGGCCTGGGGCTGGCGGAGCGGGCGGGGTCGGTGCGGATCGCCTCGAGCACGCGGGCGATCCTGGGCAAGTTGTACCTCGCGACCGACCGCCTGGACGACGCCGACCGCGAGCTGCGCCTGGCCGACAGCCTGGCGCGCGCGGCGGGGCTCCGCGCGGACGCAGCGGCCATCGCCACCCAGCGCGGCCGGATCGCCGAGCGGCGGGGTGACGCGGCCGTGGCCGGCCGGCAGTACACGACCGCCGCCGACAGCGCCCGCGCCATCGGCGCCACCAAGCTGCTGTGGGAGCCGCTGTTCTACCTGGGCCGGCTGCAGCTCGCCCAGGGCGACTCGGCCGGGGCCCAGGCGCGGCTCGAGGAGGCGACGCGGGTGCTGGAGGCGCTGCGCGCCCGCGTGGTCGGGGGGCAGGACGCGCAGAAGCGCTTCGCCAGCGGCGGCGACTACGGCCAGGCCTACGAGCTGCTGGTGGGGCTGCTGGTGCGCCGGGGCGAGGTGGCCAAGGCGCTGGCAGTGCTCGACCGCAGCAACAGCGAGGAGCTGCGCAGCCGGTTCCGCGCCCTTGGCGTCCGCCTCAGCGACTCGACCGAGGCGCGCACCCTGGCGCAGGAGCGGGAACTCAAGGCCCGGGTGGACGGCATCGACGCGCAGATCGCGGCCGTGCGCGCCGCGCCCACGGCGGGGCAGCAGCAGGCGCAGCTCCGGGCGCTCGACAGCATCCGCACCATCGCCGACAGCCAGTACCTCTCGTTCGTCTACGGCATGGCGGAAGCCCAGCCCGACCTGCGGGAACTGGCCAGCATCAACCTCACCGATCTGCCGACGGCCAATGCCGAGCTGCCCCGGGACGTGGCGCTGCTGACCTACCTCCCCGGGGCGAAGGAGCTCTACGTCTTCGTGGCCACCACCGACACGGTGGTGGCGCGGGTGGTGCCGATCGGCCGCGAGGACCTGACCCGGCGGGTGGAGCAGCTGGTGGCGCTCTCCCGCGTGCCCGGGGACGCGACCCTGCCCAACCGCGCGGGCGCGGCCGGCCAGGCCGGCCCGGCCCCGACCGGGGATCCGGTGGCGCTGGCCGCCGAGTTGTACCAGATCCTGGTGGCGCCGGCCCTTCCGGTGATCGGCGCCCGGCCGCGGCTGGCCATCGTGCCGACCGGCTCGCTGCTGTACCTGCCGTTCCAGATCCTCGGGGCGCCCGACGGCAAGGGAGGCCTGCGGCGCCTGGCGGACGACCGCACCGTCTTCTACGAGACCGACCTGACGATCCGCGCGGCGACCCGTGGCCCGCGCCCCGCGGTGCGGCTGGCGGCCTTCGGCCCCGCCGATTCCCTGCTCACCAGCGCGGAGCGCGAGGTGGCGGACCTCAAGCGCCTGTTCCCGACGGCGCAGGTCTACACCCACCGGGACGCCAACGAGCGCGCCGCCAAGACCCTGGGCCCGCAGTTCTCGGTGATCCACTTCGCCACCCACGGGAATCTCGACTACAAGCGATTCAGCGACAGCTACCTGAGCCTGTATCCCAGCGCGGACGGGCGGGAGGACGGGCGGCTGACCATCACCGAGGTGCTCGGGTCCACCGTGTTCCGCCAGCGCCGGCTGGTGGTGCTGTCGGCCTGCAACACGGCGGTGTCGAGCAGCGCGGTGCCGGGATGGCCGCTCAGCCCCGCGACCGCGTTCCTCAAGCGGGGCGCGGACGCCGTCCTCGCCTCCCTCTGGCCGGTGGACGATGCCGCCACCGAGGTGCTGATCACCACGTTCTACCGGAACCTCAAGACGATGGACACCGCCACGGCCCTGCGGCAGGCGCAACTCACCGTGCGGAGCAACCCGAAGTACGCCCACCCCTTCTACTGGGGCGCCTGGGTCCTGGTGGGCGACTGGCGCTGACCCACCCTAGCGCCCGGCCGTTTCGGGCCCGACATTGACCGGGGGGTGGCGGGCCCGGCGGTGACGGCCCCGTGACCGGCCGCCGACTCCGTTCGGGATTCCCGACCGGAGGAACCAATTGCCCCCCTGGCTCGTTGTAGCTCTGCCCCCTCCCGGCCCGGGAGGGACCCTATGACGCCCATCCCTGATCCCCGCGCCCCGCGCGCCACCACCGGGTTCGCCCGCCGAGAACTCGGCGCCCCCTACCCCAGCTTCCCGGCCCTGCTGCCGGATGCCGAGGTGGCAGCCGGGCGTTACACGGTGCGCTTTGCCAGGTCGGTGGAGGACCTCGACGCCATCCAGCGGCTCCGCTTCGAGATCTTCAACCTGGAACTGGGCGAGGGGCTCGACAGCGCCTTCCAGACCGGACGGGACGAGGACGACCTCGACGCCCACCTGCACCACCTGCTGATCGCCTGCGGCGAGACCGGCGAGGTCGTGGGCACCTACCGGCTGCAGACCGCGGAGATGGCCGGGCGCCGGGCGGGGTGGTACTCCGCGAGCGAGTTCGACCTCTCCGGCCTGCCGCGGGAGTACCTCGCCCAGGCGGTGGAGGTGGGCCGGGCCTGCGTGGCGAGGGGCCACCGCAACGGCCGGGTCCTCAACCTGCTGTGGCGGGGCCTCGCGCTCTACCTCCAGTGGAATCGCAAGCGCTACCTGTTCGGCTGCTGCTCGCTCACCTCGCAGGACCCCGCGCTCGGCCTGGCCACCATGGACACGCTGGCACGGGAAGGACACGTGCACCAGACCCTGCTGGCGCCGCCGCTTCCGGGCCTGGGTTGCGAGGAGGCCGACCCGGCCGCGGTGGCCGCCGCGCCGGTGCACATCCCGCCGCTGTTCGCGAGCTACCTCCACCTCGGCGCCAAGGTCTTCGGGCCGCCCGCGATCGACCGCGCGTTCAAGACGATCGACTTCCTGGTCTCGCTCGACGCGCTGGCGCTTGATCCGCACAGCTACCGCTTCTTCTTCCGGCGGCCCTGAACGGATGCGGGGCACGGTGCGCCTGACCCTGCTGGCCCTGCTGACGGCCGCCACGATCGGCGGCTGGGCGTTGTTCACCCTGCTTGTGGCCCCGGTGCCCGCGGCCCGCCGCCGGGTGCGGCGCGCCGCCCTGCGCGGCTGGGGGTGGCTCGGCACGCGCATCCTCGGCGTCCGGATGACGGTCGAGGGCCGGCCCCCGGTGGCGCCGTTCTACCTGGTCTCGAACCACCTGGGCTACCTCGACATCCTGGTCTATGCCGCGCTTGCCCCCGTGCGCTTCGTGGCCAAGGCCGAGGTGCGGCGGTGGCCGGTGTTCGGGGCGGCGGCGGCGGCGATGGGCACCATCTTCATCGACCGCGACGTCAAGCGCGACGCCGTGCGCACGCTCGACACGCTGGCAGGAGCCCTGGCGCAGGGTGACAGCGTCCTGGTCTTCGCGGAGGCCACGAGCACCGCGGGGCATGGCGTCCTGCCGTTCCGGCCGGCATTGCTGGACTGGGCGGCGCGCACCGGGCACCCGGTGCACTACGCCAGCATCGCGTACGCGACGCCGCCCGGCGGGCCGCCGGCGCACCTCGCGGTGTGCTGGTGGGGCGAGATGACCTTTACCGACCACCTGGCGGCGCTGGCGCGCCTGCCCTGGGTGGCCGCGACGGTGCGCTTCGGGGCGGCGCCGATCGCGGAGCAGGACCGGAAGCGGCTGGCGGGCCGGCTGCATGCGGCAGTCACGGCCCAGTTCATCCCTGTCGTCGTGGAGTGAGGATGCCGGAACGACTGGAAGCGGTGGCGGGTAACCTGATCGTGCTGGAGCAGGCGGTGGCAGCGCTGCGCCGGCTCGATGACACCACCTACGCGAGTGGCGGCGCGGCCCCGGGGATCTCCCCGGTGGGCGTGCACTTCCGCCACGTCTTCGACCACTACCAGGCGTTCTTCACGGGGCTCCCCGACGGCGCCATCGACTATGACGCCCGGGTGCGCCAGGTCCCGCTCGAGACCGACCGGACGCTGGCGCTGGCCACGGCCCTCGGCTACCTGGGTGACCTGGCCCGCCTGCCGACGGGGGTCGCGGCCCGCCCGGTGCGGGTGACGCTCCGGAGCGTGGCGGGGAGCGGGACCGATCCCGACTGGAGCGAGTCGAGCGTCAAGCGCGAGCTCCAGTTCCTGGTGAGCCACACCGTGCATCACTACGCCCTGATCAAGGAGCTGCTGCGCCGCGAGGGCTTCGACCCCGGCGAGACGTTCGGCGTGGCGCCCTCCACGCTGCAGGCCCGGGACTCCGAGGCGGCATGTGCACGGTGAGCTGGCTGCCGGAACCGGGCGGATTCACCCTGTGCTTCAACCGCGATGAGCGCCGGACGCGGGGCGCCGCGCTCCCCCCGGAGTCCCGACGCGCGGGGGGCCGGGCCTTCCTCGCCCCGTACGACAGTGACCATGGCGGGACCTGGCTCGCAGTGAACGATGCCGGGCTCGCGCTCGGGCTGCTCAATCACTACGGGCCGGGTCGGGGCGCGCCCGCGGGCCCGCCGTCCAGCCGGGGCCTCGTGATCCTCCAGCTGGTCGGCGCGGGGAGCATCGCGGAGGCGCTGCACCAGCTGGAGCGCGCGGACCTGTGCCGCACGCCCCCGTTCCGGCTGGTGGCGCTCGAGCCGGACCATCCGCCGCGCAGCGCTGCGTGGGATGGGGCGGCGCTGGCCATGGCCACCCACCACGCCCCCGGGTTCCTGCTCACCAGTTCCGCGGTGACGGAGCCCGAGGTCGCCGCGGCGCGGCGGGCCGAGTTCGCGCGCGCGGCCCCCGCAACCGCCGCGGAGCTCGCGGCGCTGCACCGTAGCCACCAGCCGGAACGCGGACGGTGTTCGGTCTGCATGCACCGCGACGATGCCGAGACCCGCAGCTTCTCGCAGGTGACGGTGACCCCGGACCGGATTACCCTCCTGCATGTGCCCGATGCGCCCTGCCGCGGCCAGCCCCTCCCGCCGCTCACGCTGGACCGCCGCGCCCTCCCCTGCCCGATCGCTGAGTGACCGCCGGCGCGCCTGAGCCGGCGCCGCGGCGCCGCTGGCTGCTCTGGTCCTACCTCGCCCTCCTGGCGGCGAGCCACGTCGTCCGCCTGCTCGCGCCGGTCCGGCCGGCCCCCGATCCCGACGAGCGCGCCGTGACGGTCCGGGCCGTGGCAGGCGACCACGAGCGCGACATGCCGGTGCGCCTGGCATGGCGCGAGGACGCCCCCGCCGACACGACCGGGCCCCTCCCGGTGATCGTGCTGCTGCACGGCAGCCCGGGCGACAACGACGAGGTGCGCGGCCTGGGCCGGCTCCTCGGCGCGCACTTCCGGGTGCTCGCCCCGGACCTGCCGGGATTCGGCGGCTCGGGGCACGACGTGCCGGACTACTCCAACCGCGCCCATGCGCGGTACGTGCTCCAGTGGCTCGATTCGCTCGGGGTGCCGGCGGCGCACCTGGTGGGCTTCAGCATGGGCGGCGGGGTGGCGCTGCAGGTGGAGGCGCTGGCCCCGGGCCGGGTGCGATCGCTCACGCTCCTGTCCGCCATCGGGGCGCAGGAGTACGAGCTGCTGGGCGACTACCACCTGAATCACCTGATCCATGGCGCGCAGCTGGCGGGCCTGTGGCTGCTGCGGGAGGGCGTGCCGCACTTCGGCTGGCTGGATGACGCCATGCTGAGCGTGGGCTACGCCCGCAACTTCTACGACACCGACCAGCGCCCCTATCGCGGGGTCCTGGAACGCTACGACGGGCCGATGCTGATCCTGCACGGCGCGCGGGATGTCCTGGTGAACCCGGCCGCGGCCCGGGAGCACGCCCGCCTGGTGCCCCAGGCCGAGCTCCGGATGGACGACGGTGACCACTTCACCACCTTCACCCGGCCGGCGGCGGTCGCGGAACCGATCGGCCGCTTCGTGGCCGCCGTCGAGGCCGGCACCGCGACCACCCGCGCCACGGCGAGCCCCGACCGCCTGGCGGCGGCCGCCCGCCCCTTCGACCCGCGCAGCCTGCCCCGGATCGAGGGGCTGGCGCTGGGGATCGTCTTCCTGCTGCTCGCCGTGGCGACGCTCATCAGCGAGGACCTCACCTGCATCACCGCGGGCCTGATGATCGCCCGCGGCACGCTCGGCTTCTGGTCCGGCACCCTCGCCTGCTTCACCGGCATCTTCCTGGGCGACCTGCTGGTCTTCCAGGCGGGGCGCACCTTCGGGCGGGCGGTGCTCGCCCGGGCCCCGGTCCGCTGGTTCATCACGCCCGAGGCGATCGCGTGGAGCTCGCAGTGGATCGAGCGCCAGGGGGCGGCGCTGGTGTTCCTGACCCGCGTGCTGCCGGGCACCCGGCTGCCGACGTACTTCGCGGCCGGGATGCTGCGCACGCGGATGGCGAAGTTCGCGCTCTACTTCTTCGTGGCCTGCGCCCTCTGGACCCCGATCATCGTGGCCGTTTCGGCGGCCTTCGGCGAGGCGGTGCAGCGGGCGCTCGCGGTGTTCCGGGAACACGCGGCGCTGTACCTGTCGGTGACCGCGCTGGTCCTCTTCGTGCTGCTCAAGCTGCTCATCCCCCTGGTGACCTGGCGGGGCCGGCGGCTGCTCCGCTCGCGCTGGCGGCGCCTCACCCGCTGGGAGTTCTGGCCCCGCTGGGCCTTCTACCCGCCGGTGGTGCTCTACATCCTCTGGCTCGCGCTGCGCCACCGTTCCCTGCTCGTCTTCACCGCGGTGAACCCGGCGATCCCGGGCGGCGGCTTCGTGGGCGAGTCGAAGTCGGCGATCCTCCGCGGCCTCGCGGGCAGCCCGGAGCGCGTGGCGCCCTGGGTACTCATTGCGGCGGACCTCGCGCCCGCGGCGCGGGTGACGGCAGCGCGCGCCTTCCAGGCCACACTGGCCACGCCCTGGCCGCTGGTGCTCAAGCCGGACATCGGGGAGCGCGGCTCGGGGGTGGCGATCACCCGCAGCGAGGCCGAGGTGGAGGCGTACCTGGCCCGCGCCACCGGCGACGCCATCGTACAGGCCTTCGCGCCGGGGGTGGAGTTCGGGGTGTTCTACCTGCGGCACCCCGGCGAGCCCGCGGGGCGCATCTTCTCCATCACCGAGAAGCGGCTCCCCACCCTCACCGGCGACGGCAGCGCGCCGCTCGAGGAGCTGATCCTCCGCGACGAGCGCGCCCTGTGCATGGCGCCGTTCCACTTCCGCCGGCACGCGGCCCGACTCACCTGGGTGCCGGCCGCGGGCGAGGTGGTCCCGCTGGTGGAACTCGGGACCCACTGCCGTGGGGCGGTGTTCCATGACGGCGGCTGGGTAGCGACCCCGGCGCTCCCCGCCGCCATAGACCGGCTGAGCCAGGGCAACGAGGGAAGCTGGTGCGGGCGCTACGACATCCGCACGGCGGACGTGGCGGCGTTCCAGCGGGGGGAGGGATTCCAGGTGGTGGAACTGAATGGCGCCACGGCGGAGGCGACGAGCATCTACGACCCGGCGAATTCCCTGGCCGCGGCCTACGGCACGCTCTTCACCCAATGGCGGCTGCTTTTCGCGATCGCCGCGGCGAACGTGGCGCGCGGCGCGCGCCCCGCCTCACTGCGCGAGTTGTGGGCCCTGCTGCGCGGCCATGCGCGGGCCCGGCGCGGCCACGCGGCCTAGTCCGGGACCCAGATCCCTTCGGGACACCAGCGGCGGACGAAGGCCTCCCCGGAGGGGGTGAAGGGACGGTGCCACCCGAAGGACTCGATCGGCTGCCCCACCTGCGCGGCGGCCACGTCGAGCAGCCGCTTGGCCAGGCCATGCCCCTGGCTGCCGGCGTGGATCCAGATGGTCTCCACGGTCCAGGAGCTCATCGGCGCCACGCCGGTGGAGGGACGCCGCTCCGCGTCCCAGTCATCCCAGGACCACCAGGCCCAGCGCGGCCGCAGCCGCAGCACCGCCAGGCCCACCGCCACCCCCGACTCACGCGCGATGAAGATCCGGCTGTCCTCTCGGTCGTCCGCGGTGAAGGCCGGGACGTTGAACGGGGTGTCCCGCATGGCCCGTCGCGCCACCTGCTCCGCCACCGCACGGTCCGGCGCCGGGGATGCGCTGGTCAGCAGGAGCACCTCCACCGCGCCCGCGTGCGCGAGCACCTGCTCGGCGGCCAGGCGGGGCACGGGGATGGCGTCCTGCAGGTCGGGGCGGTCTGACACGGCGGCTCCGGCGGTCAGGGGCGGTTGGGGACGCGCGAATTCTACACATGCCGCGGGCAGGGCGTCGAGTCCCGCGGCTGGACTTCCGCCCCCGGCGACGCCCAGATTCCCGAGTATGCTGCTCATGGACCGCGATAACCTGATGGTGCCGGGGTGGTCACACGTGCTCTCGAGCACCAATGACCTGGCGGAGCTCGACGCCCTGCGCGAGCGGGTAGGCGCCCCGCGCCGTGCCTTCCACCTGCGCGACGGCCGGCCGCACCTCGACCTCAAGCTCGAGGCGCGGGAGCGGGCCCTCGCGGACCCGGCGGTGCGGGTCTTCGGCTCGACCCGCGAGCTGCTCCGCTTCTGGGCCGCCTGCCAGCCCCGGGGGCGGAGTTGACCGCCGCGCTCCGCCTGGCCGGGCTGCACAAGGCGTACAAGGACGTGCGCGCCGTGGACGGCCTGGACCTCGAGGTGCGTCCCGGCGAGTGCTTCGGGCTGCTCGGCCCCAACGGCGCCGGCAAGACCACGACGATCGAGATCTGCGAGGGGCTGCTGGCGCCCGACCGCGGCACGGTGGAGGTCCTGGGGCTCGGCTGGGACCGCAACCGGTCCGCCCTGCGCGAGCGCATCGGCGTGTCGCTGCAGGAGACCCAGTTCTCCGACAAGCTCACCACCCTCGAGACGGTGACGCTCTTCCGGAGCTTCTACGCCGCCGGCGAGCCGGCGGCCGAGGTGCTGGCGCGGGTGCAGCTGACCGAGAAGGCGGGCGCCCGGGTGGGCCAGCTCTCGGGGGGACAGAAGCAGCGGCTGGCCATCGCCTGCGCGCTGGTGGGCGCGCCCGAGCTGCTGTTCCTCGATGAGCCGACCACCGGCCTCGACCCGCAGTCCCGGCGCCAGCTCTGGGAGCTGATCGCCGGCTTCCGGGCGCAGGGGCGCACCGTGATCCTCACGACGCACTACATGGACGAGGCGGAGCGGTTGTGCGACCGGGTGGCGGTGGTGGACCGCGGCAGGGTCATTGCCCTCGGCACACCGCGGGAACTGATCGCCTCGATCGGCGCCGAGCAGGTCATCGAGGTGACCCTGGCGGAGGGCACCGCGGGACCCGCTCCCGCCTGGGACCGGGTGCCCGGCGTGCTCAGCGTGCAGCAGGTGGGGCGCTCGGTCACGCTCCGGGTCCGCCAGCTGCACGTGGCGCTGCCGGGGCTGCTCGCGCAGCTGGACGAGGCGGTGGTGACGCTCGAGGAGCTGCGGACCCATGCCCCCACCCTCGAGGACGTCTTCGTGGCGCTCACTGGGAGGCACCTGCGCGATGGCTGAATTCGGGACGAGCATCCGGGCGATGATCATGGTCCGGCTGCGCGAGTTCTTCCGGGAGCCCGAAGCGGTGTTCTGGACCTACGGCTTTCCGATCGTGCTCGCAGGCGGGCTGGGCCTGGCGTTCCGCGACAAGCCCGCGGACCAGGTGCCGGTCGGCCTGGCGACGTGGACCGAGGCGGGCGCCGCCCAGGCCACCGCGGCCCTCGCCGTGGACTCCAGCTTCGTCGTCACCAGCTACGCCGATTCCACCGCGGCGGCGCTGGCGCTCCGCGCGGGAAAGGTGGCGCTGGTGGTGGTGCCGCAGGCGGAGGGCCGCTTCCTGTACCGCTACGACGACACCCGACCCGAGGCCGCGATGGCCCGGCTCCGGGTGGATGACCGGCTGCAGCGCGCCGCCGGCCGCGCCGACCGCGCGGCCACCGCAGACCAGGTGATCCGCGAGCGAGGATCCCGCTACATCGACTTCCTGCTGCCGGGCCTCATCGGCCTCAACGTGATGGGCAGCGGCGTCTGGGGCACCGGGTTCTCGATCGTCGACGCCCGGCGCCGCAAGCTCCTCAAGCGGCTGCTGGCCACGCCGATGTCGCGCGGGGAGTACCTCGCCTCGTTCCCGCTGGCCCAGCTCCTCCTGCTGGTCCTCGAGGTGGGGACCATCCTGCTCTTCGGCGTGCTGGTCTTCGGAGTCCCGGTCCGGGGCTCGCTCCCGGCCCTCGTCGCCACCGCGGTCGCCGGCTCGCTCACCTTCGGGGCGCTGGGCCTGCTGGCGGCCGCGCGCCCCACGACCATCGAGGGCGCCTCGGGGCTGATGAACCTGATGCTGATGCCGATGTGGGTGCTCTCGGGAGTGTTCTTCTCCTCCGCCCGCTTCCCGGAGGTGATCCAGCCCCTGATCAAGGCGCTCCCGCTGACGGCGCTGGTCGATGCCCTCCGGCTCATCATGCTCGAGGGGGCCGGCCTCGCGGCGGTGGCGGGGCAGCTCGCCGTGCTGGCGGTGTGGCTGATTCTCGGCTTTCTCCTGGCGCTCAAGATATTCCGCTGGACCTAGCCCACACTCCGCAGGTGCGCCCTCGCCACACCTGCACGCCCATGGCCTGCTCCAACGGCCCACATTGCCTGAAATCCCACCAACCAGCCTTGGCACGGCGGGTGCCGTTGGGCCGGTGCGCCACCGTCCTTCCCGCGGGGGCGAGGCCACCCACTTCTGGAGACCGCATGAGAGACCTCCCCCACCGGCCGACCGCCGTGCTGGCCTCCGCGGCCGCGCTGGTCCTGAGCCTTACCGCATGTGGCAGCGACACACCCTCGGCGGCCAGCCCGGTCCCGGCCGCCGTGACCATCGGCTTCCCCCCGGGCGACGGAGTGCCCACCCGGACCGAAGCCGAGGTCTGCAAGTTCGGATCGTCCGCAACCATCGAAATCAGGACCCGCGCCGGCGACGGCACGGTGACGTTCGATACGACCACCGTGAATGACGGGGCCTGCCTCAGCATCCGGACCAGTCTGTCGAGCCCGTTTCCCGACTCCCTCTTCCTGACGGAGATCGGTCTGCCGGCCGGCCTGCAGCTCGATTCCATCGTGACCCTGCAGGGCATCACCCCCAACCAGTCCACTCCGCTCACCGTCACCCGGACCGTCCGGGCCGGCGGCACTGTACAATTCGGTGACCCCCCCGCCCCCGCCCCCCCCGGGCGGCGGTGAAGGCTGCACCCCTGGCTACTGGAAGCAGAGCCAGCACTTCGACAGCTGGCCGGCGGCGTACACCCCGGACATGCTGTTCTCCAGCGTCTTCGAGGATGCCTTCCCGGGGCAGACGCTGCTGCAGGTGGCGTCCAACGGGGGCGGCGGGCTCGACGCGCTCGGCCGGCACACGGTGGCGGCGCTGCTCAACGCGGGCTCCACCGGGGTGAGCTACGACTTCACCACGGCTGACGTCATCGCGAAGTTCAACGCCGTCTTCCCCGGCACCAAGAACGCCTATACCGGGCTCAAGGACACCTTCGAGGGATTCAACACGCAGGGCTGCCCGCTCAACTGAGCACGGCCGGCCGGTACGCGACGAGCCCGGGCACCCGCCCGGGCTCGTTCGGTTGCCGGGGGGCGCGCCCGGTCAGCCGAAGCGCCCGGGCCGGAATGGGCTGAGGTCGAAGCTCGAGCGCCCGGTGAGCGCGAGGTCGGCCAGCACCTCGCCCAGGACGCTCGCGAACTTGAAGCCGTGACCCGAGCAGGCGCTGCCCAGGATCAGCCGCGGCTCCCCGGGGTGCGGCCCCAGCACGAAGTGGTGATCCGGCGTATTGGTATAGAGACAGGTGACGGCGTCGGTGGGCGGGCCGTCGGCTTCGGGCAGGAAGCGCCGCAGCAACGCCCGCATCGCGGCAACCTCCGCCGGCCACACTCCGCGGCGCACCGTCCCGGCGGTGGTCGCCTCGCCGCCGTGGTGCTGGGCCACCTTGAACCCTGCGCCGTGGTCGGGGATCCCGTAGAACAGCCGGCCCGGCTCCCACTCCCAGATAAACACCGGCAACGCCCCCACCCCGAATCCCTCCGGCCGCGCCGGCGCGAACCAGTACATCACCTGCCGCTCCACGCTGAGCGGCACCGCACTGGCGCCGAGCAGGTCGGGGGCCCAGGCGCCGGCGGTGACGACCACGCGGTCGGCGTGGAGCGGCCCGGTGGAGGTGTCCACGGTGATGCCGCTGGCGGTCGCATGCCACCCCGTCACGGCCACATCGAACCGAAGGTCCGCCCCCGCACGGGCCGCCAGTGTGAGTGCGGTCTCGATCGCCGCCTCCGGATCGAGGAACCCGGCCCGCGGCTCCCAGACGCCGACCGTGCCCGCCGGGGCATGGAAGGCGGGGAACCGGCGCCGGATCTCGGCGGCGTCCAGCAGCTCGAACGGCAGCCCATGCTCTGTGGCGCTCCGACGGGCGCCAGCGACGAGGGCCCCCCGTTCATCGCCCAGCATCAGGCCGCCGGTCTGGCGCAGCAGGGCACGGCCGCCGTCCCGCTCCAGGGCCTGCCACAACTCGTAGGCGCGGCGGACCAGCGGGACGTAGACCGGCGATTCGTAGTAGGCCTCGCGGATGACGCGCGAGCGACCGTGCGAGGACCCGTGTGGATGCGGGGGGCGGAACTGGTCGACGCCGGTGACCCGGGCGCCGCGCCGGGCCAGGGCGAGCGCGGCCGCACTGCCCGCGGCGCCCAGCCCCACCACGAGGACGTGCGGGCCGGCGGCCATGCTACATCCCGAGGTGGCGGTGCCGGTCGAGCAGGAAGCGCTGTTCCCCCATGATCACGCGGAGCGGGATCCCTTCCTCGAGCCGCACCGCGACCTCGCGGCCGTCCACGCGGAGCACCGCGCCGCGCACGGTGATCGTCTCCCCGCTGCGGAAGCGCACCGTGCCCTGCACCTCGTTGCCGGGTTCGGGGGTGGCGGCGTCGCCCAGGCGGAAGCGGAGCCCGCGCTCGGAGACGTCGACCACGTCGAAGGTGAAGCCCTGGACCAGGAACTTCGGCCGCAACGAGGTGGGATAGGCCACCCGGTAGTGCTCGCGCTCGTGCACCCAGGGCATGGAGCGCCTACCAGGCGAGGCCCGTCCGCCGCGGCCGCGCCGGGCCGGCAGGGAGGGTGGAGGCGATGCGGTCGTGGCCCCGGTCGAGGCGGACGGCCGCCTCGTCGCCCACCACCCGGAGGACACGGCCCTCGATCTCGACCGAGCGGTCGGCCGGGAAATGCAGCGTGGCCCGGAGCACGTCGCCGATGGTGACCGCGGGGCGGTCGGCGGTCGCCACCCGGAAGCGGAGCCCCTCGGGCGAGAGGTCGAGCACCTCGAAGCTGTGGCCCGGAGTCTCGAGCTTGGGCGCGGGGCGGCCCTGGAAGGAGAGCCGCGGCAGGTGCCGTCGGGAGGGTTCGGTCATGCTGGTGGACTCCGCCGGCCCGCCAGCCGGGCCGCGTTGTCGTGGGTAATCGCCGCCCGGTCCGCCGCCGGGAGGGACAGCAGGTCGAGCCGTGCCCCCGGCGTCTCGGCCAGGCGGAGCGGCTGCCCGCTGCCGAAAAGGAAGCGCGCGGCGCCCAGCGTGGCAAGCAGGTGGGCCAGATGGTCGTCCGGCGGCCCCCAGACCCAGCAGATGTCCCACCAGATCCGGTCCGCCTCGCCGGGCGTGGAGCCGTGGTGCACTTCCTCGATGAAGCCGCGGTCGGCGTGGGTGATGACCACCCGCGCGGCGGCGCTGGTGCGGATCCACTGCCGCACGGCCCAGGGCGCCAGCTCGGGGGCCACGTCGAGTGGATGGCGGCCCCGCCCATCCTCCAGCCGCACCGCCGAGAGGAGGGGAAGGCCGGCGTCCCCCGCGGCGCGGACCAGCGCCAGCATCTCGGGGCCGGCGGGCGCCAGGCCGAGGTACCCCGGATCGGCGCGCACCGCCACTGCCCCCGCCGCGACCGCGCCGGCGAGGTCTTCTTCCCAGCCGGGGAGGCCGGGATGGACGGTGGCCACCGCGCGGAACCGCGGCTCCCGCGCCGCGGCCTCGAAGAGCCAGCCATTGCCGGCCGCCGGGTCCTTCCAGAAGAGTCCGGGCAAGTGCGACACCCAGGCACTCGCGATGCCGGCGCGGTCCATGGCCTCGATCAGGCCCGCGGGCGACGTGCCCGGCACCCGGCGCCAGGGGTAGGCGCCGAGGAAGGCGTTGACGTCGATCATGCGAAGGCCCC
>JBGAPX010000064.1:0-21575 GCA_044221045.1 Gemmatimonadales bacterium | reverse complement strand
GTGGTGCCGACGGCACCAACGGCGAGCCCGGTCTGCTGGGCAATCTCGGGATAGCTCAGGCCCGCGTCCCACAGGAGCAGCACCTCCCGGTCCCGGGCCGTCAGCGTGTTGAGCGCGCCGTCCACGCGGGCGCGGCGCTCATCCTCCTCGACCATCTCGTCCGCAGGAAGGTGGCTCGAGGGGAGCGTGATGGGATCGTCCTTGAGCAGCGTCAGGTGCCGCTTGCGGCGCATCGCCGCGCGGGCCTCGTCACGGGCCAGGTTCGCGGCCACCGCGAAGAGCCATGCCCGCGGCTTCTCGGGGCGATGGGCCATCGCCCGGATGAACACTTCCTGCGCCAGGTCGTGTGCCCGGTCGGCATCCCAGACCTTGCGGTACAGGAAGCGCACCACGGTCGCATAGGTGGTTCGATACAGTTCTTCGAGTTCGTCGCCCATTGGCGTCCCTCGAGCTTCCCGGTCTGGGGCGGGCCTGATCGGCTAGATGGCAGTCACAGATAATCTTACGACGCGCGAATGAGCCCGAAGCACACATCGGAGTCGCTATGGTGTTGCGTCACTGCTTCTTGGCCGCCCGCTTCCCCGGTGGGGTGTACCAGAGACAGCCGGGGTGCAGGCCCTTCCCGTCATCCGGCCATTCACTGCACAGGTCCGGCTTCGCCGTGCGGCCATCGGGTCGCTGCCGGCCATGCAGGGTGCAGTTCTGCCCGGGTTCATCAAGGTAGTCGCAGGCCGAGATCATCTCGGCCTCGAGCGCCTGGGGCGATTCCCGGCTGATCTTGCAGAGGTAGGGCGACTGCCGAGACCGCACCAGGGCCTCGAGGTGCGTGTCGGACTGGTCGCACAGGATCTCTACCTGGAGGTCCCGGCAGCACGCCGACCCCCGGCGGTGGTCAGCCGTCTCACACGGGGCGATCGCGCACGGGTTCTCGCCATCGAGCGGATCTGCCTCGAGGACCGGCAGGCTCCGGGGCGGGAAGGAGAGTTCCAGCGCCGCCTGGGCACCCCCGGCAACCACCAGGAAGCGGTCCCCGCCCAGGCGCCGCGGCTGCGGCCAGCCAGGGGAGGGTGCCGGCGCCGGGCCCGAGAATCCATGGGCCCGACAGGTGCCGAGCCCCCCGCTCCGCTGCAGGTACCGGCACCGGATATGGAGCACCGCGTCGACCAGGAGGTCGCGGTCCCGGGTCCGCAGGTCACGGAAGCCGATGTGCTCGGTGTGCCCCAGCAGCCAGGTGGCCTCATGATCGCAGCTGGCGGGCCCCTTGTCCAAGGTGCCGATGCGAAGGGTGACCGGGATGCCGAGGCACTGGGGTCCGAGAGTGCGGCATGTAGGAGCTGGATGCACGCCGGTAATTTAACGCCGGCTCCCCCTCTCCCCGATTCCGCGCCGGGATTGTATGTTTGTGAACCTTTTCACAAGGCATTCCTTTCCCAGTGAGTGGAGGCAGTCCTCGATGCGCGCGATGACGATGGTGGCGGGACTCGCCCTGGCCCTCGTGGCTTGTGGCGGCAAGAGCGGTGAGCAGCAGCCGGCCGACCAGCCGGCTACCCCGGCGCCGGCCGAGCAGGCCCCGGCGGCGACGGGCACGACCCACGAGGTCGCGATGGACTTCGATGGCAAGGTGGGTTCGTTCAGCCCCGCCGAGCTCACGATCAAGGCCGGCGATATCGTGAAGTTCGTGGTGAAGAGCGGTCCGCCGCACAACGTGGCGTTTGATGCCGGGACGCTGCCGGCGGGCGCCGCGGACGTGCTTGGCAAGGCGATGACCGAGACCATGGGACCGCTGACCGGCCCGATGAAGGTCGGGATGGGCGAGAGCTACGAGATCAACTTCGCCGGCGTGCCCGCGGGCACGTACGACTACCACTGCACGCCGCACGTGGCGTTCGGGATGAAGGCCAAGCTGATCGTCCAGTAGTGCTGCAGGCTGCCAGGGGGCCCGGGGTTCGCCCCGGGCCCTTTGTCATGCCCCCGTGGCGCGGCGCCCCGGCTCCCCGGCCAGCCCGCCGAGGACAGGCATCAGGACCAGGGCCAGGGCGGCACCCGCCAGCGCATCCACCGCGTAGTGCATCTGGCAGTAGACCACGCCCACCGTGAGCAGCACGGCGAGCGGCAGGAGGATCGCACCGAGCGGTCGCCAACCCCGCCACGCCGCGGCCGCCGCCACCAGCGTGGCCGCCACGTGGGGAGGAGGGACGCCGCGCCGTAGTGTGCGCTGCCCCGCTCCAGCGTCCGGTAGACGAGCCGGGCGGGGCCATTGTCGAGGAAAACGGGCGACGGCCGCGGGTACTCGTAGTACGGACCGGCGACCGGATACAGCAGGAAGACGGCGTAGCACGCCAGGAAGGTGGCCATCAGCCACAGCACGCTGCGCTCGGCCGCGTCGGACCGGCCCATCGCCAGGAAGAGGAGCGGGGGTCCGAGCACGATCGGGTAATACGCGAAGTAGACCCCATGCAGCAGGGAGGACCAGAAGGGGCTCGGGTGGGTCATCCACCAGGTCCGGCTCACCGCGCTGCCGAAAAGGGCCAGTTCCCAGCGCTGGACCGTGGCATCGTGGACCACGACCGCGCCGAAGTGGTTGAGCAGGTCGATCGCGGGGTAGAACGCGCCGAGGGTCAGCAGTGGATAGAGGGTCCGCGCCAGCCGGCCGGCGGGTCCGGGGTCGGCGCGCCGCGCCAGCGCGACCAGGAGGACGATCAGCACGTTGGCCACGAGGACGCCCCCGACCGCGGGGTATCCCGGCAGGCGGGCCAGGGCGACGACCGTGCTGAACGCGGTGTAGCCGAGCACCAGGCGGTCCACCGGCCGGAGCGGAGCCGGGGACCTCACAGCCAGCGTTGCTCGCGATACCATCGCACCGTGGCATCCAGTCCGGACACGAGGTCATGCCGCGCCCGCCAGCCGCTGTCGCGGGCCAGCGGCGCGGGGTCGCCGGTCCAGGCCGCCTGGAAGAACTCGTTGGCCTTGTCCGGGGTCAGGATCGTCGCCCGCCCGCTGAGCCGGGCGGCCGCGCCGGTGAGGCCGAGCGCCAGCCTGGCGAGGCCCGCCGGCAGCGGCAGCACCCGCGGTGGACGGCCGGTGAGGGCGGTCCCGACCGCGCGCACGAACCCCGCGCTGGTGAAGACCTCCTGGTGGCACGCGTAGTAGGTCTGCCCGATGGTGCGCTCGCTCAGGCCCGCCGCGAGGAGCGCCTCGGCCAGGTCGGGGCCGTAGACCGCGGAGAGCTCCTGCGACCCATCCCCGAAAACCGGGGCGATGCCCGTGCGGGCGAGGCGGAAGACCTTCAGGACTTCCGTGTCCCTCGGGCCGTAGACCATCGGCGGCCGGATGATCGTCCAGGGGAGCCGTCCGGCCCGGACCACCTCCTCCCCGGCAAGCTTGGACCGGCCGTACCCGGTGACGGGTGCCGGGGCTTCGTCACCGAGCAGCGGCCGGCCTCGCAGCGCCGGTCCCCCCGCGGCCATGCTCGAGACGAGGACCAGGCGAGGGTGGGCGTCACCGGGCACGGCGTCGAGGAGATTGCGGGTGCCATCGCGGTTGCCGGCGAGGAACTCAGCCTCGCTTCGCGCGGCGACCAGGCCCGCCACATGGAAAATGATGTCCGCGCCGGCGGCGGCCTCGCGCAGGGCGGGGAGGTGGTGCAGGTCGCCCGCGACGGTGCGGACCCCCTGGGCTGCGAGCGCGGTGGCTTTGGCGGGAGTCCGGACCAGCGCAGTGACCTCGATGCCCTGGCGCCGCAGGGTCTCGGCCAGGTGGCCGCCGACGAACCCCGTGGCGCCGGTGACCAGCGCCCTCATAGGGGCCGGTCGTACAGGCGATACGTCTTGTAGACCGAGAACTCCATCTTCTCGAGGCCGGCGTTCATCGCGGGATTGTCCTCGAGGATCCACCCAGCCTCGCCCCAGTAGATGCCGTGCTCGGCGGCCTTGGTCCAGATCCAGTGGTACAGCATGGCGTCGATGCCCTTGCCGCGCAGCTCGGGGATGACGCCGAGCAGGAGGATACGGGCCCGTCGCAGCCGACGGAGCTTGAGGGTGAGCAGCAGGTCGGCCAGCAGGGCCGGGGTGAGCCGCCCCGAGCGGTGCCGCTGGAAGATCGCGTTCAGGTCCGGCAGGGCCAGCCCGAAGCCGATGACCTCGCCGTCCTTCTCGGCGAACGGCACCAGGTCGGCGATGGCGACCGGCTTGAACTGCTCGGCGAGGTGGTCGATCTCCCGGTCGGTCATGGGGATGAATCCCCAGTTCTTCTCCCAGCACTTGTTGTACAGGACCTTGATCCGTTCCACCTCGGCCCGGAAATCCTGCATGTTCATCGGGCGGATCGTGATGCCCAGGCGCTTCCGCAGCAGCTCGGTGCCGCGGGCCAGTCGCTCGGGCACGGGCAGGTAGTAGCCCTGGTAGCCCCCGCGGTAGACCAGCAGGTCCTTGGCCTTGGCGAAGCGGGCCGCGTCGAGGAGCCGTTCGTAGTAGGGCGGGTTGTGCGGCATCATGAGCGTGGGCGGCGTGTCGTAGCCCCGGATCAGGAGTCCGCACTCGTCGTTGGTGGAGAAGGACGCCGGGCCGCGCATCACGTCATGCTGTCGCTCCCGGAGCCACGCTTCGGCGGCATCGAAGAGGGCGTTGGCCACGTCGTGGTCGTACACCGACTCGAAGAAGCCGAAGAAGCCGACCCGGTCGGCGTGGAACTCGTTGTGGAGGCGGTTGGTGATCGCGGCGATGCGGCCGACGACCTCGCCCCCGCGCTCGGCCAGGAAATACTCGGCCTCGCCGTGCTCGAAGAAGGGGTTGGCGGCGCGGTCGAGCAGCTTGCGGACGTCCATACGCAACGGCGGGACCCAGAGTGGGTCCCGCGCGTGGAGTTGGTACGGCAGGGCGATGAACCGGTCCAGGCCGGCGCCGTCGCGCACCGGCCGGACCGTGATGGGTGCGGTCAGATGACCCCCAGGGCCTTCCCGATGGTGGCGAACTGCTCGAGGCAGTAGTCGATCTGGTCGAAGGTGTGCGTGGCCATCAGGCTGGTGCGGAGACGGCACTGGGACGGCGGCACCGCGGGAGGCATGACGGGATTGGTGAAGACCCCGGCGTCAAACAGCTTGCGCCAGAACACGAAGGTGGTCTCCATGGGGCCAATGAGCACCGGGATGATCGGGGTCTCGGTTTCGCCGATGTTGTAGCCCAGGCCGCGCATGCCATTGATGAACCGGTGGGTGTTGGCCCACAGCAGGGTCCGGCGCTCCGGCTCGCTCCGGAGCACCTCGAGCGCCGCCAGTACCCCCGCGGTGTTGGCCGGCGGGAGCGACGCGGTGAAGATCAGCGGCCGGCTGTGGTGCTTGAGGAAGTGGATGACGTTCTCGGAGCCGGCCACGAAGCCGCCGATCGAGGCCAGCGACTTGGAGAAGGTCCCCGCGATGAGGTCCACCTCGTCGGTCATCCCGAAGTGCGCCGCGGTGCCGTCGCCGTTGGGGCCGAGGACGCCCAGCGAATGCGCGTCGTCGAGGGCCAGCGCCACCCCGTGCTTCCGGGCGATGCGGACGAGCTCGGGCACGTTCGCGATGTCGCCTTCCATGGAGTAGACGCCGTCCACCACGATCATGGCGCCGCGGTTGTTGCGGGTGCGCTCGATCATGCGATCCAGGCCGGCCAGATCGCCGTGGCTGAAGCGCAGGGTGTCGCCGTAGGACATCTTGGCGCCGTCGACGATCGAGGCGTGGTCGAGCTTGTCGAGGTAGACGAGGTCACCGCGGCCGATCAGGCCGGAGATGAGCCCGAGGTTGGCCTGGTAACCGGTGGAGAAGACGAGGCAGTCTTCCTTGCCGAGGAACTCCGCCAGCGCGGCCTCGAGCTGGCCGTGCAGGTCGAGCGTGCCGTTGAGGAAGCGGCTGCCGGTGCAGCCCGACCCGTACCGGTGCAATGCCCGGGACGCCGCCTCGAGGACCTTCGGATGGTGGGTCAGGCCGAGGTAGTTGTTCGACCCCAGCATGATCCGCTTCTGGCCCTCGATCACGACCGCCGTGTCTTCGGAATCGGAGATCGGCTTGAAGTAGGGGTACAGCCCCGCCGCCTGGACTTCGCGTGCCTTGGTGAACTGCCGGCACTTGTCGAAGAGCTGGATGTTCTGAATGATCTGAGTATCCACGGCGCCTCTTCTCCCGCCTCGGGAAACGGTCTGGTCCTGATACTAACCCGTTACAAGCTAACGGCTTGTCTCGCGAGACACAAGCAACGGTCCGAGGGGCGGCCGGCCCTCGCTAGATTGCAGCATGCCGATCCGTGATGGGGCTGGCCGCTGCCTGCTGCGGGGGTGGTCGGTTCCGGCCCTCCTGGCCCTTGCGAGCCTCGCACCCGCCACCCCTGGTCCGGACTACCCCCGGTCCCAGGTGGGGCGATTCGAGGTGGACGGGCTGGACTTCCGGCCCGATGGCGCCTGGCGCCGGGGAACGGACCGGATCCGTGCCCGGCGGCGGGCACTCCTCGCCCGGGGGCGACTGGCGTCCCTGAATGGCCCCGCCCCGGCGGCCACCCGGGTCGCGGGCGCCTTCACGGTGCCCGTGATCCCGATTGCCTTCGCCAATGTGGCGCCTCCGTTTCCCGCCGGGTCATACCATCAGGTGCTGTTCGCCACCGCGCCCGCGCCGCTGCCCTACAGCGTGCGCACCTACTTCGCCGAGGCGTCGCGCGGGCGGGTCACGATCGACGGGGCGGTCTTCGGGTGGGTGACCGCGGACAGCAGCGACCTCTATTACGAGGACGGCTGCAACGGAATCGGTGTCCTGTCCGCCTGCCCGCACGGGGCCCGCCCGCTCGGCGAGCTGCTGCTCGGTGCGCTGGCGCGTTCCGATACCGGCAGCGCCGACTGGGGGCTGTTCGATAACGACGGGGCCGACGGCCAGCCCAACTCGGGCGACGACGACGGCGTGGTCGACTTCGTGACCTTCCTCCAACCTGAGGTCGACGGCGCCTGCGGCACCACGAACCTCTGGGCGCACCGCTTCGACCTGAATGCGTGGGTGACGGGGGGATACGTGACCCACTCACCCCGCCGCGATCCTCAGGGCATCCCGATCCCGGGGCAGTTCATCCGGGTGCGTGATTACACGCTGCAGAGCGCGGTGGGCGGGCCGGACGCCTGCACCGCGGGCCAGTTGATGCCCGTCGGCACCGTGTCCCACGAGACTGGGCATGCCTTCGGCCTTCCCGACCTTTACGATACCAACCTGCGCAGCCCGGCCGTGACCCAGGGCATCGGGGAATGGGGCATCATGGGGAGCGGCAACTACACCCAGCCGTACAGCCCCGCCGGATTCGACGCCTGGTCGCTGGCGGAGCTCGGGTGGGTCGCGGTCGACACGGTGCCGACCGAAGGGCCGGTCACGGTGCCGCCCCTGGCCGGTGGCGACACCGTCCTGACCCTGATGGTGAGCGGCACCGATGAGTACTTCCTGTTCGAGAACCGCCAGCCGATCGGCAGCGACACCGCCCAGCTCAATCCGGCGTGCACCTTCCGGACCCGCTCCTGCGCCAAGGCACCGGGGCTGCTGGTGTGGCACGTGGATGCGGGGCAGGTCGCCGCGCACGGCTTCACGCAGGGCAATGCGGTCAACGTCGGGCCGGTCCACGGCGTGGCGCTGGTCCAGGCCGATGGACTCAACGAGCTTCGCCAGCCGGGCTCGCGGGACCGTGGGGACGCCGGCGATCCCTGGCCCGGCAGTACCGGGGCGAGCCGGTTCGACGCACTCACCACCCCGGCGGCCGTGGATAACCAGGGCCGATCCGCCGGCTTCGCGCTCGATTCCATCCGGCAGGTCACGGCCGGCGGAGCCATCGCGTTCCGGATCACGCGCACCACGCCGGGCACCGTCCAGCTGACCCTGACTCAGGCCAGCGATGCGCTGGTCCGCCGGGGAACCCTGACACCGCTGCAGGTGGCGCTGCTTGACTCCGTGGGGAACGGCAACGGCCGCTACGACAGCGGCGACTTCCTCGCGTGGTACCGGATGCAGCTGTTCGCGTCCTCGCGCGGTCGAGGGGCGCCATGAGGGGCGGGCGGGGGGTGGTCCTGGCGCTGTTGCTCGCCGGGCTGGGCGTCGCCTGCGACGACACGACGCTCGCGCCGGTGCCGGGCACGCTCGACGTGGTGCTGGCGGACGCGCCCCGACCGGTGGGCGCGGTGCTGTTCCTGGTCGAGGGCGGCACGGTCGACACGGTGGAGGCGGTGGGGAGTTACCTCGATGCCGCGCCGTATTCCGGGGTGGCCCACCAGGTCCTGGTGGCGGGCAATCGCCTGCACGGGGTCATCGCCCGGGTGCGCGTGCCGGACCTGCGGGTACGGTACGAGGTGGTGCTCCAGGAGGTGGCCGATGATTCGTCCTATGCGCTGCTCGACGTCGACGCCCCCCGCCTGTTCCTGGTGCCGGGCGTCCGCTGAGTCCTCACCGGCCCGGCGGTGAAGCCGGCTCCGCGGGCGCCCGGGTGCGACAGGTCCAGGCGTAGCCGAACTGCAGCACATGGTCCTTCTCGCGGTCGATCAGCGCCGTCAGCGTCACGCAGGGCTGGACGTCCACCTGGAACTGGTCGAAGCTGTCCGAGAGCTGCACCCGCAGGGCGCGGGGGTAGCGGGCCAGGAGGTCGGTGCGCTTGACCTCGGGCCGCTCGGTGCGGTCCAGCGCGAAGATCAGCCGCTCGTTGTCGTCGAAGTAGAGCTGGAAGAAGCCGCGGCCCGGATCGAACTGCCACCGGGGTCGCAGCGTTACCCCACCGACCTCCCACGCAAACTCCGCCGGCAGGCGGCGCGGATTGCCGTCCGCCACCCGGCTCACCGCCACCGAGTCGGTCCCGGCCAGCATGCGCCGGGCGCCGGGCAGCGTGGTCCGACCGAGCACCAGTTCCCCATCCTTCCAGGTCCCGCCGCGCACCGGCTCACCCAACGGCACCGGGCGCGCGGGCAGCGTCTGGGCAGACGCGGCGCCGACGTGGCAAAGAGCGACGAGCATGAGGTGAACCGGGACGCGCACGGGCTACTCCTTGAGGATGCCCGTCCGACATTTGCAAGCTTCGAGCCCGCACGCTCCATGCGCCAACTGCTTGTCCTGCGGGGAGTTGGGACTGACCCGGGAGGCATGGGCCTGCCTGGCCGGCCAAGAATGCCGGACGGCCCCGCGGCCTGCGTGTGCGCCTGGTCACCATGCCCCATTCTGCGCCCGGGCCGGCTGGCCGCGCCATGTCGTGGGATCATCCTCCCTTCCGGGGGGCCACGCCACGGGCTTGACGCATCAACATTTATTGATATATTGGGGGTGTGACGACCATAGCCCGCGCCGACCTGACCCGCCTTGCCGGGGTGTTCCACGCCTTGAGTGACGAAACCAGGCTGTGCCTGGTGGGGATGCTCCGGGACGGGGAGCGTTGCGTTTGCGACCTCAGCGGTGCGCTGGGCTCGGGGCAGTCCCGGCTGTCCTTCCATCTCAAGACCCTCAAGGAAGCCGGTCTGGTGCAGGACCGTCGTGAAGGCCGCTGGTCCTACTATTCGCTGGTGCCGGGCGCGCTGGACGGCCTGGAGGCGGCGCTGGAGTCACTGTCCCCCGGACAGGCGGTGCTGGCCATGAAGCGGCGGTGCTGCTGAGTCGGGTGCCCTTTTTTTTCGGTGTTTCGCATCAACAAAACTTGATGGAGTATCACATGAGCGACATCACGCAGATCGTGCGGGAGCGGTACGGCCAGGCGGCGGTGCAGGCCGCCGGTGGGCAGAAGTCGGGCTGTTGCGGCACCGGGAGTTCCTGCGGTTCGGCCGACCCGATCACCCGTGACCTCTACGCGGCTGCCGAGACCGATGGCCTGCCGGCGCAGGCGCTGCTCGCGTCCCTCGGCTGCGGCAATCCCACCGCCCTGGCGGAATTGCGCGCCGGGGAGACGGTACTGGATCTCGGCTCCGGCGGCGGCATCGATGTGCTGCTTTCGGCCCGCCGCGTGGGGCCGACGGGCAAGGCCTACGGCCTCGACATGACGGATGAGATGCTGGCGTTGGCCCGCGCCAACCAGGAACGCGCAGGCGCCACCAATGTGGAATTCCTGCAGGGCCAGATCGAGGCCATCCCGCTGCCCGACAACTCCGTGGACGTGATCATCTCGAACTGCGTCATCAACCTCTCCGGCGACAAGGACCGGGTGATCGCCGAGGCGTTCCGGGTGCTCAAGCCGGGCGGACGGTTCGCCGTGTCCGACGTGGTGACCCGTGGGGCGCTGCCGGCGAAGGTACGGGAGAGCCTGGCGCTGTGGACCGGCTGCGTGGCCGGGGCCCTCGGCGACGACGAGTACGTCGGGAAGCTGGTCCGTGCCGGCTTCACCAACGCCTCGGTCGAACCCACCCGGATCTACGCCGCCGAGGACGCCCGCGAATTCCTGGGCGATGCAGGCCTCGACGCCGATGCGCTGGCGGCCGAGCTCGACGGCAAGGTGATGGGGGCGTTCATCCGCGCCACGAAGCCCGAGGCCGGCTGCGGCTGCGGCCCGAGCTGCTGCGGCGGCGCGCGGTGAACATCACTCCCCTCGGCGCCGACGAATTCCCGGAGGTCTCGGCGCTGCTCGCCGCCAATGGGCTCCCGGTGGCCGACCTCTCGCCGGCGATCGGCTTCCTGGGTGTCCGGGACATGCGGGGGCTCGAAGGCATCGTGGGGCTCGAGCGACACGACGGGGACGGGCTGCTCCGTTCGCTGGCGGTCCGTCCCGACCGTCGTGGGAGCGGCCTCGGCTCCGCGCTCGTCCTGGAAGTGGAGCGGGGGGCCCGGGTGGGGGGCCTCCGCTCCCGCTACCTGCTCACCACCACCGCGGAGGCGTTCTTCGCCCGCCGCGGCTATGCCCGGATCACGCGCGAGGCCGCGGCTCCGGGCATCCGGCAGAGCAGCGAGTTCGCGAGCGTCTGTCCCACGTCCGCCGCCGTGATGCGCAAGGTTCTCCCGCCGGGGGGCGCATGAACGCCCCGGTGACGGGACCGGTCCTCGGCCGGCTGTCCACGGTCGATCGTTACCTGCCGCTGTGGATCTTCGTGGCCATGGCGCTCGGCCTGCTGCTCGGCCGCGCGTTTCCTGACCTGGGCGCCGCCCTCGACCGGATCAAGCTGGCGGGCGTGTCGGTACCGATCGGGGTCGGGCTGCTGTGGATGATGTACCCGGTGCTCGCCAAGGTGCGCTACGAGGCGATCGGCCAGCACGTGTCCAACCGCCGGCTGCTTGGCACCTCGCTGGTACTCAACTGGATCGTCGGGCCGGTGGTGATGTTCGTCGTGGCCTGGTGGCTGCTCCCCGACCTGCCCGGGTACCGCAACGGGCTCATCATCGTGGGACTGGCCCGCTGCATCGCGATGGTGCTCATCTGGAACGCGCTGGCCTGCGGCTCGGGGGAGCTGGCCGCGGTCCTGGTGGCGCTCAACTCGGTGTTCCAGATCCTCTCCTATTCGGTGCTCGGGTACTTCTTCCTGGCGGTGGTGCCGGGCTGGCTCGGAGCGAGCGGGGCGGGCCTCGACGTGTCGATGGCCGACATCGCGCGGAGCGTGCTGATCTTCCTCGGCATCCCCCTGCTCGCGGGGTACCTCACCCGGCGCGGGCTGGTGCGCCGCCGGGGCCTCGCGTGGTACGAGGGGACCTTCCTGCTCCGCATCGGGCCGACGGCACTGCTCGGGCTGCTCTATACGATCGTGCTGATGTTCGCCATGCAGGGCGACCGCATCCTGGACCGCCCGCTCGACGTGCTCCGGATCGCGCTTCCGTTGCTGCTCTACTTCGGGGTCATGTTCGGGCTCGGGTTCCTGCTCTCCCGCTGGCTCCGGTTCGGGTACCCGGAGGCGGCAGCGCTTTCGTTCACCGCCGCGGGGAACAACTTCGAGCTGGCGATCGCGGTGGCCATCGGGACGTTCGGCATCGGCTCGGCCGAGGCGCTCGCGGCCGTCGTCGGACCGCTGATCGAGGTGCCGGCGCTGGTCGGCCTGGTCTATGTCTCGCTCTGGGCCCGGCGGTTCTTCCCCGAGGCTCCCCTCGCACCCATCGCATCGACGTCGCCATGATCTCTTCGTCCACGCCCCTCCGTGTCCTGATCCTCTGCACCGGCAACTCCGCCCGCAGCCAGATCGCCGAGGCCCTGCTGGCCCACAAGGGGGCGGGCCGGTTCGAGGTGGCGAGTGCGGGCTCCCGGCCCGCCAGCCGGGTCAATCCCTTCGCCGTCGAGGTGCTGCGGGAGGTCGGCATCTCGTGGGACGGCAAGGTGCCGAAGGGCCTGGACGGCCTCGACGCCCAACGGTGGGACTTCGTGATCACGGTGTGCGACCGCGCCAAGGAAGCGTGCCCGATCTTTCCGGGTACACCCATCCTGGCGCACTGGGGCATGCCGGACCCCGCGGAGGTGGAGGGGACAGACGACGCCCGGCGGCGCGCCTTCCGCGAGACGCTGCTGGTGCTGGGGCGGCGGATCGACCTGTTGCTGGCGCTCCCGATCGCGAAGCTGGAGCGGCTGGCCTTGGAGCGGGAAGTCCGGTCGATCGGCACCCGCTGACGCGACCGTCCTGGTTGACGGGGGCCTACCTACTAGTAGATTGACCTCATGAGCGCTCCCGCAGCGACCGCCGACCGGATTCTCGATATCGCCGAGCAGCTGGTCCAGACCAGGGGATACGAGGCCTTCAGCTACGCCGACATCGCGGACGCCCTCCGGATCCGCAAGGCGAGCATCCACTACCACTACCCGAGCAAGGCCGAGCTGACCCGGGCCGTGGCGGCGCGGTACCGCCAAGGCTTCGCGGCCCGGCTCGCCCAACTCGACCAGGAGTTTCCGGACGCGACCCGCCGGTTGATGCGCTACGTCCGGCTATTCCAGGACGCGCTGCGCGATGGGGACCACATGTGCCTCTACGGCATGCTGGCCTCCGACGTCGCCACGCTGCCGGATCCGGTCCGTGCCGAGGTGCTCGCGTTCTTCGAGGAGCAGGAGCGGTGGCTGGGGCGCCTGCTGGCCCAGGGGCGCAGCGCCGGGGAATTCCAGTTCGACGGGAAGCCTGAATCGGCGGCGAGCGCCCTGCTGGCGGGCCTCGAAGGGGCAATGCTGCTGGCCCGCTCCCGCCGGGACGTGGCGCAATTCGCGGCGGTTGCCCTCCGGCTGGTGGGGACACTCACCAGCGGAGGTTAGCCGGGCTGTCGAGGGTTACGGCGGGGGACCGTGGTGCTTGACGGCGTCCGCCGCAGGTTCCACCTTCGGAAGTGACACCATGAGGAGGCAGTGATGGCAGATGAACTGCTGAGCCCGCGGCGCGCCTTCCTGCAGGCCTGCGGCGTGATCGGGCTGGCGGTGGCCGCCGAAGGGCTGACGGGGGCGTCCCGGCGGCTGTCGGCGGCGGTCAGGGTCACCCGGATGGGTCCGGATGATCCCCCGATCCCCAACGAGATCGTGCAGCGCATCTTCGACGAGCGATTCCAGGGCCGGCCGATCACCCGCGGCCATGTGACGCTCGACATGCCCGCCATGGCCGAGGATGGACGCTACGTCCCGGTGATCATCGAATCGGACCTGCCGATGACTGCCGAGGAGTACGTGAAGAGCGTCTTCCTCATCGTGGACCACAACCCCGACCCGCTGGTGACGGCCTTCCACCTGAGCCCGCTGGTCGGGCCGGTGGCCATCCAGACCCGCATCAAGATGAAGCGGACCAGCGTGATCCGGGCGATTGTCGAGACCAGCGGCGGCGCCCTGTGGGCGGATTACCTCAAGGTCGAAACCACTTTGAACGGGTGCGGCTGACATGCCAGAGACCGGCAAGACCAAGATCGTCCTGCCTGAGCGGATCCAGCGCGGCGACGTCATCCGGGTGCAGGTGGTCATGCAGCACCCGATGGATACGGGCTTCTTCCGGGACGCCAACGCCAACATCATCCCGGCCTGGTTCATCAGTGAGGTGCGGGTGCGGTATGGCGACGCGGAGGTGGCGCGGTTCGAGTGGACCTCCGGCATCAGCAAGGACCCGATGGTGGCGTTCCAGCTCAAGGCGGACCGGGAGGGCGTGCTGACGGTGGATTCGCGCGACAGCCGGGGCAGCGCGTTCACCGGGCAGGCCGAGATCAAGTTCACGACGACGTGAGGGCGCCGGCGCGGCGGCACGAATGCCCTGCGGCGCAGGGGCAGCGATGGGCGGGGGCGTGGACTTGCGCTCTCGCCCTCGTCATTGCCGGCCCGCTCGTCGCCCAGGACTCCGTGCCCTTCCGGGCGTTCTCGCCCACCACCGAGCAGACGCGCTATCCGGTGCGACGGCTCGCGCCGGGGGTGTTCGTGGTGCTGGGTGACTCGGGGCAGGGGGCCGAGGGTCGCCCGAACGCCGGGTTCGTGGACACGCGCGACGGGGTCGTGGCGGTGGGCGGGCTGGCCAGCCCGGCCCAGGCCAGGGCGGTGCTGCGCTCCCTGAGGACCCGGACACGCCGACCGGTGCGGTTCCTCGTCCTGTACGCCCATCACCCCGACATGATGTTCGGCGCGATCGAGTTCAAGCGGGCCGGCGCCGCAATCGTGGCCCACCCGGATGCCCGGGTGCTCGCGGCCGAGGCCGGTCCCGACCAGATGGTGGCCGACTGGGATCGCGTGGTCGGGCTGCAGGAACTGCTTGGGTTCGAGTACGCGAATACCCCGGACCGTCCGGTCACGGGGTGGGACACGCTTCGGCTCGGAGGGCGCGAGGTCGTGCTGATCCACCCCGGCCCCGCGCACTCCCGCGGGGACCTCATGCTCTGGCTGCCGCGGGAGCGGGTGCTCTTCGCCGGCGACCTGGTCCTCGAGGACGGGATCAGCATGGTGGTCGACGGCAGCGCGCGGGCCATGCTGTCGGCGCTCGACCTCATCGACTCGCTGGCCCCCCGGGTGCTGGTGCCGGGGCACGGACGCCTCCCGGCCAACCCGCGCGCCCTCACCGACTCCACCCGGCGCTACCTCACGACACTGCGCGACTCGATGGCCGCCGAGGTGAAGCGGGGGACCTCGATGCGGCGGGCGCTGGAACGCTTCCCGCCGGCCAACGGGCGGCGCCCGGTGGCGCTGGAATCCCGCATCCGCCGCAATGCCGCCCGTGTCTTCCGGGAGGTGGAGGCCGAGGCCCTGGGCCTCGAGGAGAGCGAATGATCGGGCACAGACGACGGCGCGGCACCCTGGTGGCGCTGCTGGCCGTGACGATGGGCGGCCCCCTCCTCGCGCAGCAGACCCCGGGGCCGCACCTGGTCACCACGGAGATGCTGGGGCGCATGCTCGCGTCGGACACCACGCCCGGCCCGGCCGGTGGGCTCTCACGCGAGGTGCCGGTCCTCGTCATCGACGTGCGCCAGTCCTGGACCAGCTACCTGCAGAACCACCTGCCGGGGGCGGTGTGGCTCAATGTGGAGACGCTCCGGTCCCAGCGCGACGAGTTGCCCTTCCAGCTGCTCTCCGGCGCGCAGTACGCCGAGCTGTTCCGCCGGCTGGGCGCCACGCCCTCGCGGCGCATCGCCATCTACAGCGCGGGGGAGCAGCTGGACATCGACGCCACCTTCACGGCGTGGCTGCTGGCGTCGGCGGGGGCCCGAGACGTGGCGGTGCTCGACGGTGGCTACGCCAAGTGGGAACTCGAGGCCCGTCCCCTCACCCAGCGGTATCCCCGGACGGCGGTCGGGCGCGAGGGCTTCCGGGCCCGGGACTTCCGGCCCCCGGTTGCGAGCCTTGCCGAGGTGATCGCGGCGAGCCAGGGGGGCGGGGCACTGCTGGTGGATGCGCGGCCGCCGGAACAGTTCACCGGGGCTGCGGGGGCGCAGCTGCGCCGGGGACACATCCCGGGCGCCATCAACCACCCCTGGAAGGACGACCTGGAGAAAGTGGAGCTGGCCCTGGTCTGGAAGGACGCGGCCGCCCTCCGCGCGGGCTACGAGGCGCAGGGGATCACCCCGGACCAGGACATCATCCTCTACTGCAACAGCGGCACCGAGGCGAGCCACGTCTTCTTCGCGCTGCGGTACCTGCTCGGGTACCCACGGGTCCGGATCTATGCCGGGTCATGGACCCAATGGTCGGAGCGGGAGGACCTGCCGGTCGCGCGGTAGCGAGAGGCTTGGGAGCTAGGGGAGGGCCCGCAGCGCCGCGGGGTCATGCTGGACCCCGCCACGCATGACCCAGCGCACGTCGTTCACGTGGCGAATGTCGGCCAGGGGATCGGCGGCGAGCAGCACCAGGTCTGCGAGCTTCCCGGTCTGGATCGTGCCCAGGCGGTCCGCCGCCGGGCCGATGGCCAGCGCCGCGTCCCGCGTGGCCGCGAGCAGCGCCCGCGCCGGGGTCATGCCCACCGAATCCACGAACAGCTGCAACTCGACCGCAAGCTGCGCCCGCTCGGCCGCGGGGCCGTAGGCCACGTGGTCGGTGCCCGCGGTGAGCCGCACCCCGCGGAGCGCGGCCTGCCGCGTGACCTCCATGCCGAAGACGCTCGCCGCGATGGCGTAGCGGTCGGGGAGCGCCTGGGTGCGGCGGCGGCTCCGCCCGGCGCGCTCCGCCGAGAGGAGCGTGGCGTGAAGAGTGGGCTCGAGGAAGGTGCCATGCACCACCAGGGTATCCAGCGTGGCGAGGACCGCGGGGCGCCGGGCCGCCTCGGCCGTCTGGGCGGAATCGGCGGTCACCTGCAGCAGGGAGGAGCTGGTCCGCAGGGTATCGCGCGTATCGTGCGCGATCAGCTCGCCCGCGAGCCCGGCCGCGTGCACCACGCCATCCTGGCCCGCCTGAGACTGCTCACGGACATTGGCCGGCTGGACCCAGCCGTGCCCCCAGACGGTCAGGCCGCGGGCATGCGCCGCCGTCACCAGTCTCCCCACCTGGGCGGAGTCGAGGTCCTGGTACAGCTTGAGGCCGATGGCGCCCGCCTCGACGGCGGAGCGGACCACCCCCTCCGGGTCGCCGGCCAGCGGGAACATGATCGGGTACCAGCCGAGCTGCCGCATGCCGCCGGAGGCCGGCGCGTGGCGGACGACGTTACCATCGGGGCGCCGCTCGGACTCGGGCGAGAAGAAGTGGAGGCCCGCAACGAGCTGCATGGCGAACACCCGCGGGGCGGGCGCGCTGGCCGCCGCGGCCTCCAGCAGGCGGGGCGGGTTGTTCCCCATGTCGCGGACCGTGGTCACCCCACGGGCCAGGAGGTCGTGCAGGTCGGACCGGATCGAGGTGTCGGTCACCCCGCTGGGCCGGAAGAGCAGGTGGACGTGGGTATCGATCAGGCCCGGGATCAGGAAGCCGCCGGCGGCGTCGATCACGCGCGCCCCCGCCGGCACTTGGCAGTCGGCGCGCCGTCCCGCGCAGCGCACCACGTCGCCGGCCACCACCACTACCGCGTCGGCCACGGCGGGGGCGCCAGTGCCGTCCCAGAGAGTTGCCCCCACGATGGCAGTGGTTCCCGCGTCCTGGGCACGGAGGGGCACGGCATCGAGCAGGAGCAGGGCGAGCGGCAGGAGACCGACGGCACGGGAGGGCGCCATGGCCGTGTCCAAGGTTGGGGTCGGAGGGAGCGACCTCCCGTACAATAGGTACCGGGCCCGGAAAGGTCACCCCCGGCAGCCGGCCAGGGTCACGATCGTGTGGCCGGGCTTGACCCTCCCCGTGCATGGGCCCATCCTGCAACGTCTCCCTCGGACGCCCCGACCCTCAGCCTGGATCCCACACCGTGATTGAACTGCTCGTCAACGGGAAGCCGCATCCGGTGGATGTGGCCCCGGACACGCCACTTCTCTGGGTGCTGCGCGACACCCTCGCGCTCACCGGCACCAAGTACGGCTGCGGCATGGCCCAGTGCGGCGCCTGCACCGTGCACCTCGACGGCCAGGCCGTCCGCAGCTGTTCCACGCCGGTGAGCGCGGCGGCGGGCAAGAAGGTCACCACCATCGAGGGGCTCTCGGCCGATGGCAGCCACCCGCTGCAGCAGGCGTGGGTGGCGGAGCAGGTGCCGCAGTGCGGCTACTGCCAGTCGGGGCAGATCATGCAGGCGGCGGCGCTGCTCACCCAGACGCCCAAGCCGACGGATGCGGAGATCGACGCGGCCATGGCGGGCAACATCTGCCGCTGCGGCACCTACCAGCGGATTCGCGCCGCCATCCACCGCGCCGCCCAGGAGGCCTGACATGACCACCGCCCTTTCCCGCCGCGAGTTCCTCGGCGCCAGCGGCCTGGCCCTCGCCGTCACCGCCCTGCCGGCGCGCCGCCTGGCGGGGATGCCCGCGCCCGCGGCCGCGCGGGCGCTTGCGCCGAGCGCGTTCGTCGAGATCACCCCGGACGGCGTCGTCTCGGTGTGGGTCACCAAGAGCGACATGGGGCAGGGGGTCCGAACTGCGCTCCCCATGATCCTGGCCGACGAGCTGGAAGCCGACTGGAGCAAGGTGCGCGTGGTGCAGGCCGACGCCCACCCCCGCTACGGCGAGATGGGCACCGGGGGCTCCAGCAGTGTGGCCTCGCTGTGGGGGCCGCTCCGCAAGGCCGGCGCGCAGGCGCGCGAGATGCTCATCGCCGCCGCGGCCGGGCGCTGGGGCGTGGCGGCGGCGGAGTGCCGGGCCCGCGGCGGGGCGGTCGAGCACCCCGCCTCCGGCCGCCGGTTCGCCTTCGGCGACCTGGTCAACCGCGCCGCCCTGCTGCCGGTGCCGGAGCAGGTCACGCTCAAGGACCCCTCGGAGTTCCGCCTCATCGGGACCGACCCGGTGGGCCTCGACACCCGCGACAAGGTCACCGGCCGGGCCCGCTACGGCCTCGACGTGACGATCCCCGGGATGCGCTACGCCGTGATCGCCCGCTGCCCCGTGTTCGGCGGCACCATGCGGGGCCATGACCCGGCGAAGGCGCTGGCGGTGCCCGGGGTGCTGCAGGTGGTCGAGGTGCCGAGCGGCGCGGCGGTGATCGCCACCGGCACCTGGGCGGCCATGCAGGGCCGCCGCGCCCTCGAGTGCCGCTGGGACGAGGGGCCCGCCGCGCAGCTCGATTCCGCGACCATCTCCCGCCAGCTGCATGACCGCGCCCGGATGACCGGCGCCCTGGCCCGCAACGACGGCGACCTCCCCGGCGCCCTCGCCGCCGCGGCGAAGACCCTCGAGGCCGACTACGAGGCGCCGCTGCTCGCCCACGCCACCATGGAGCCGATGAACTGCGTGGCCGACGTCCGGCCCGACCGCTGCGAGATCTGGGCGCCGCACCAGGCGCCCGACTGGGCCCGCCAGGAGGTGGCCGGCGTCCTCGGCCTCGAGCCCGACCAGGTGACCGTCCACACCACGCTGCTCGGCGGCGGGTTCGGGCGTCGCTTCCTCCCCGAGGAGCTGATCGAGGCGGCCCAGGTCTCCCGTGCCGCCGGCGCGCCGGTCCAGCTGGTGTTCACCCGCGAGGACGACATGCAGCGGGACTGGTACCGGCCCATGAGCGTGCACCGGATGGCCGGCGGCGTGAGCCGGGACGGCAAGGTCACCGCCTGGCTGCACCGCGTGGTGGCCCCGTCGATCAACGACCAGCGCTGGCCTGGCTCGGTCAAGAACGCGCTCGACAACGACGCCGTGGACGGCGCGGTCGACCTGCACTACCAGATCCCCAGCCTGCGGGTCGAGTACGGGATGGTGAAGACCCCGGTGCCGGTGAGCTGGTGGCGGTCGGTGTACGCCTCGCAGACCTGCTTCGCCAACGAGTGCTTCCTCGATGAGCTGGCCGCCGCCGCCGGCCGCGACCCGCTCGCGGTCCGCCGCGAGCTCCTGGCCCACTCGCCGCGGCACCTGGCGGTGCTCAACCTGGCCGCCGAGAAGGCCGGCTGGGGCACCGTCCCGGCGGGCCGCGCGCAGGGCATCGCCATCCACCACTTCTTCAGCGACGCGATCGTGGCGGAGGTGGCGGAGGTCTCGGTGGAGGGTGGCAAGGTCCGGGTGCACAAGGTCACCTGCGCGGTGGACTGCGGCCTCGCGATCAACCCGTCCAACGTCCGCTACCAGATCGAGGGCAGCGTCATCTACGGCCTCTCCGCCGCGCTCTACGGCGAGATCACCGTCGAGGGCGGCAAGGTCAAGCAGAGCAACTTCCACGACTACCCGGTGGTGCGGATGCCCGAGGCGCCCGTCGTCGAGACCCACATCGTGCCCAGTGGCGACGCGCCCAAGGGGGTGGGGGAGCCGGGGCTGCCCCCGATCGCGCCGGCGGTGGCCAACGCCGTGGCGCGGCTGACCGGCAAGCCGGTGCGGAAGCTGCCGATCGTCGTGTAGCCGGCGGCCCGGCAGCCCGCCACTTCTCCCTTCACTCGGGTTCCATGCGAATCGCTTCCTTCCTCACGGCGCTCCTGCTCGGGAGCGCCGTCCCGCTTGCGGCCCAGGCCGCGCGCGACTCCGCCTTCGGTCCGGTTCCCGCGGCCCTGATCGAGGGGCGCCGGCTGTTCGAGAGCCAGTGCGCCCGCTGCCACGGGGTCGGCGGCGCCGGGGGCGTGGCCCCCGCGCTCGACCGCCCGCGCCTCCGCCGCGCCCCCACCGACGAGGCGCTGGTGCAGGTGATCGTCGGCGGACTGCCGGGCACCGCGATGATCGGCTTCTGGAACTTCACCACCGAGGAAGCCTCCCAGGTGGCCGCCTACGTGCGCGCCCTCGGCCGGCGGCCGCCGGAGGTGATCCCGGGTGACCCCGTGGCCGGCGCCCGGCTCTACGCCGAGCCGGGCCGCTGCGGCGCCTGCCACATCCTCGACGGCCAGGGCGCCGGCTGGGCCCCCGACCTGAGCGAGGTGGGCCTCCGATTGGGCGCGGCCCAGATCCGGCAGTCGCTCACCGACCCCGGCGCCGCCCAGCCCATCAGCCCGCTCCCCTCGGTGCACGGTCCCTATCCCGCGTTCCTGGCGGTCGAGGCGCTCACCGCCACCGGCCGCCTCGTCCGCGGCACCCGCGTCACCGAGGACGACTTCACGCTGGTGCTGCGTGAAGCCGACGGGACACTCCGCTCCCTGGACAAGACCACCCTCCGCCGCCTGCGGAAGATCCCCGGCCAGAGCCCCATGCCCTCCTTCGCCGCCACCTTCAGCGCCGCCGAGCTGGACGACCTCGTGGCCTACCTCGCCAGCCGGAGGGGCGCGCCATGAGGGCCCCGCTCCTGCTCGCCCTGGCGCTGGGCGCCGCGGCGCCCGCGCTCACCGCCCAGGTCACCGACGCCCGGCTGCGCGCCGCGCGGCGCGAGCCCGCCAACTGGCTCACCTACTCCGGCGACCTCGGCGGGCAGCGCTACTCGCCGCTGGCGCAGATCACCCCCGCGAACGTGGCCGGCCTGCGCCCCGCCTGGATCTACCAGGCCGCCATGCCCGGCACACTGCAGACCAGCCCCGTGGTGGTCGATGGCGTGATGTACCTGACCGAGTTCCAGGGCCACGTGGTGGCGCTCGACGCCCGCAGCGGCCGGGTGCTCTGGCGCTACCAGCAGACCATTCCCAGCGGCCTCCTCGCGCTCGGCTTCGCGCCCACCAACCGCGGCGTCGCGGTGCTTGACTCCACGGTCTTCGTGGGCAGCCCCGACGCGCGGCTCATCGCGCTCGACGCCCGCTCCGGTGCGGTGCGC
>JBGAPX010000063.1:17564-21663 GCA_044221045.1 Gemmatimonadales bacterium | reverse complement strand
CCGGAACGCCACGGGCGGGCCCGCTCGGGCCCGCCCGTGGCGCATCGGGGACCGGCGCGGTCAGCCGGCCTGGTTCGGGAAGATCGTGTGGACCGGGTGCCCCATCGCCTGGAGGTAGTCCCGGTCGAACGCGGCGGAGATGGTCTCGCGGCGGCTGTAGGGTCCCGGAGTGTAGGCGCGGCTGGTGACGCCGGCCTGGCTCAGTTCGCAGACGTGCCAGTCCTCGCGGTTGGTCATGTCCCAGAAGCGGATGCCGTCCTCGATGTCGAAGGCGCCCGGCGCGAGCGACGCGGGGTTGAAGAGCCAGTGGCAGAAGATCTTCGTCCGGTCCGGGGCCACCGGCCACAGCACGTGGAACATCACGTAGTCGGGGTGCAGGGACAGCAGCATGTTGGGCATGATGCTGTAGTAGTACACCCGGTCGTGATCCTCGACGGGGAGCCCGGGGTCGACCGGCAGGCCGCACACCCGGCCGCTCATCGTCATGCTCTTCGCGCCCTCGGCGAGGATCATGTACCCGCCAAGGAACGGTCCCTCCACGAGGTCGTTCTCTCCCAGCGTGGGCGGGGTGCGCTTGGTGAGGGTGGGGTGCACCAGCGGGCAGTGGTAGCACTCGCTGTAGTTCTGCACCACCAGCTTCCAGTTGGCGTGGACATCGTACTCGATGGTCCGGCCCACCCGCAGCGCCGGCAGGTTGAACCGGGTGAACCGGTGAGCAGTGGCGCGGGACTCTCGAAGGGAAATGGCCGCGGCCAGGTTGAGGAAGATGAATCCCTCCCAGAGTGTGCACCACACTGTCGGAGCGGCCAGTCCTGCTTGCGGAAGCCCTCGAGGTCGTGGGTGGCCGGCGCCCCGATCAGGCGGCCGTCGAGCGCGTAGGTCCAGGCGTGGTAGGGGCACTGCAGGGTCTCGGACAACTGCCCCTGGTGGGCCTCGCAGATCTTGCTGCCGCGATGGCGGCAGACGTTGTAGAAGGCGCGGACGGTGCCGCCCTGGTCGCGCAGGATGATGATGCTCTCGCCCGCGAACTCGTGCAGGAAGTAGTCGCCCGGCTTCGCGATCCGTTCCTCACGGTCGATGCACAGCCACTGTCGGGTGAAGACCCGTTCCAGCTCCTCGGCCAGGATCTCGGGCGCCGTGAAATAGCGGCGCGGCAGGGTGGTCTGCCCGTGGGTGGGGAGTTCTCGGGGCTTCCAGACGATCGTGGTCACCGGGCGTACCTGCAACGATGAGGGAGGCGGAAATCTCGCACCGCGCGCGGGGGCGGGGAAGGGTCGCGGGCCTCCACCGGCCCGGCTAGGATTCCCCCGATGCCCCGACCCATCGTGCATCTGATCGCGCACACCCACTGGGACCGCGAGTGGTACCTGCCGCTCGGGGCGCTCCGCGCCAGGCTGGTGCCCATGATCGACGGGCTCTTGGCGCAGCTCGAGACCGACGCGCGGCTGGCCTCCTTCCTGCTCGATGGCCAGACGATCCTGCTCGAGGACTACCTGATCCTCCGCCCAGAGCAGCGCGAGCGGGTGGCGGCGCTGGTGCAGGCGGGCCGGCTGGTCACCGGTCCGTGGTACGTCTTGGCCGACGAGCAGATCCCCGCCGCCGAATCTCTTATCCGCAACCTGCTGATTGGCCGGACGCACCAGCGCGCCCTCGGCGCCCCGGAGCACGGGGTGCTCTACTCCCCCGACGCCTTCGGCCACCCGGCGGTGCTGCCCGCCCTCGCGGCCGAGGCCGGGCTTGCCGACGCGGTGGTCTGGCGCGGGCTTTCCTCCGAGCAGGCGCGGGGCGGGGACCTCGCCTGGTGGGAGGCGCCCGATGGCCGGCGCGTCCTGGTCTATCACCTGCCGCCGGATGGCTACGAAATCGGGGCGGGCCTGCTGGTGCCCGATGGCGCCCTTGCGGCCGCGTGGGCCCGGGTACGGGAACGGGTGCTGCCGCGCGCCGCCACGCGCCATGTGGCGCTCTTCGTCGGCGCCGATCATCACGCCCCGGACCCCGAGCTCGGCGGCCTGGCCGCGCGCCTCGCGGCGGTGGACGCCTCGGTGGAGTTCCGCTCCAGCAGCCTCGCGTCCTACTTCCGCGCCGCCCGCGGCGATCTCGGCGACCTCCCGCTGCTTGCGGGCGACCTGCGCTGGTCCTACGGGTACACCTGGACGCTGCAGGGAGTGCACGCCACCCGGGCGCCCGCTCAAGCGGCGCAACAGCCGCGCCGAGCTGTGGCTCACCCGGATGGCCGAGCCGCTGGCCGCGCTGGCGCCGCACCCCGGCGAGGCCGCCGTGTTGCGCCAGGCCTGGCGCGAGGTGGTGCAGTGCCACTTCCACGACACCATCGGCGGGTGCTGTGCCGACCAGGTCGCGGCGGCGATGGCCACCCGGCTGGAGGATGCCGAGCGGGCGGCGCAGGAGGTGGCGACGATGACGCTGCACCGCCTGGCCGGGCATGACGCCGACCGCGCCCGGGAGGGCGCGCCGACGGAACCGATGCTGCTTCTCTGGAATCCGGTGGCGCGGCCGCGACGCGGCGTGGTGCTGGCGGAGGTCACCGGCTTCCGGGCCGACGTGCTGGTCGGCCCGCCCGGGGACCGCACCGCGCGCCGGGGCAGGGGCATGTCCGCCTTCCAGCTGGGCTGGACGGCCGCGGACGGCAGCCTGCTCCGGGTGGCGCCCCAGGTACTCGAGCGGTCAGTCCGCCTCGATCGCGTGGACGCCAGCCGCCACTACCCCGACCAGGATGAGGTGGAGTCCGTCCGGGTGGCCTTTCCGCTGCCGGAGGCGCTGGAACCGCTCGCCGGCCGGCTGCTGACGATCGTGCCGGGGGCAGGGCAGCCGCTCGAGCCCTTCGCGCAGGCGCAGGGACGCCTGCTCTGGAACGGGCGTGCCGAGCTGGCCGTCGACGCGGATGGGACCGCGGTGCTGCAGGCGCCGGGGGCGGCGGCCCCGCTGCCGGGGCTGCTGGCACTCGAGAGCGAACTGGATCACGGAGACTGCTACACCTTCTGTCCGGTGCGGGGCGACCGGGCGCGGCGTCCGGCCCGTGCCGGCCGCGTGCGCGTCAGCGCCCCAGGGCCGTTCGTGGCGGGACTCGAGTGGACCCTCGCGATGCCGGCGGGACGCGCCGCGGGGGGAGGCCCCGGCCGCGTGGCTGCCCGGGTCCGGGTCGAGGCGGTCGGGGACTCGCCCGTGCTCCGCGTGCGCCTGACCCTCGACAATCGCGCCAACGATCACCGACTGCGGCTGCGCTTTCCGACCGGCCTGCGAGGGGTCGGGGTGCTGGCCGGGGCACAGTTCGGGACCGCGAGCCGCGCCGCGCCGGCACGGCGCGCCGGGCGATACCCGGCCGAGACGCCGGTCCCGACCGCGCCGGCCCACCGCTGGGTGGCCGCGGCGGCGGGCGCGCGCGGCCTCGCCCTCTTCGCGCCGGGGTTCTTCGAGTACGAGTGGACGGCCCGGGGCGACCTGCTGCTGACGCTGCTGCGCGCCGTGGGCGAGCTGTCGCGTGACGACCTCGCCACCCGGCGCGGGCACGCGGGCTGGCCGACGCCGACCCCGGGGGCCCAGTGCGAGGGCCGCGAGGAGATCGAGCTGGGACTCGCCGCGGTGACGGAAGAGGACCTGCGCGCGCCGGAGCGCCTCGAGCGATGGTGGGAGGACGCCTTCCTGCCCCCGGCGACGGTCTTCATGCGGGATTATTGCGCCACCGAGGTGCCCCTGCTGGACGCGCACCCCGTCGCCCTGCTGGGCGAGGGGCTGGTCTTCACCGCCATGAAGCCGGCGGAAGATGGCAGCGGCTACATCCTCCGCTGCGTCAACCTGCGCGACGAGGCCACGGAGGGCGCCTGGCGGTGGGCAACCGCGCCCGGTCGGGTAACCCGGGTGCGCGCGGACGAGACCGCCCTGGCGCCGCTGACCTGCGAGGGCACCGAACTGCGCTTCGAGGTGGGCCCGCGCGAGGTCTGGTCGTTCCGGGTCAGCCCCGTCTGAGGCTCATGCCGCGTCGGTCGCGGCCGAGAGGCGCTCCCACAGCGCCGGCAGCCACTCGAGATGCTCCGGCTTCATGAGCACCGATCGCAGGCAGGTGAGCGTGGCCCGGTCGCGCGGG
>JBGAPX010000063.1:0-17540 GCA_044221045.1 Gemmatimonadales bacterium | reverse complement strand
GCCCGGTCGCGCGCGAGCGTGCCGGCGGGGTCCACCAGGTCGGGCGGCAGCTCGGCGAGCGCCAGGTGCAGGTCGCGTCGCGCCGCTTCCGCGAAGATGCGCCGCGCCCGCGCGCTCGCGGCCGCGACGCCGGGGGCCCGGGGCGCCCACACCACGATGTCGAGCTCCGGCACCAGGCCGGCGACCACGCGCGGGTCCGCGGTCAGCCGGGCATGCAGCGCGAGGGCGGCGAACCGGCTCCGGCCCAGCCGCGCCGCGAACTCGCCGCCGGGGACCGGGGGCAGCAGGCGCTGGGTGGCCCAGAGCGCCACCGCCGCCGCGCCGGCGCGGGAGCACTCCAGGCTGATCTCGCCCAGGTGGAGTTCGGCCGAGCTGAAGTAGGTGTACGGCGACTCGTGCCGGTAGAACCGTCCCACCGCGGGATCGCGAAAGAGCACCGCCCCGCAGCCGTAGGGCTGGAGGCCATGCTTGTGCGGGTCGATCACCATGCTGTCGGCGGCGCCGATCCGGTCGAACGCCGCCCTGGCCGGTGGCGCGAGGTTGTCCACCAGGCCGAAGTAGCCGCCGTACGCCGCGTCCACGTGAACCCGGAATCCCGCCTCGGCCTGGAGCGCGAGGATCGCGGGCAGGGGGTCCACCGCACCGACTGCGGTCGTGCCGAGCGTGGCGACGACCGTCCCGATCCGTTCGCGGGCGGCCAGCGCGCGCAGCGCCTCGACGTCGAGCCGGCCGTCGCGGTCCGCCGGGACCGCCGCGAACCGGAGCCCCAGCACGGCGGAGATCCGCTCGTGGGTGTAGTGGGCCTGCACCGACGCGACGATCAGCTCGCCCGGGCGGCACTGGCCCGCCACCCACAGCGCCTCGAGGTTCGCCATCGTGCCGCCGCTCGTCAGGTGGCCCAGGTGCTCGGTCCAGCCGGGCAGGGTGGCCAGGGTCGCGACCGCCTCCCGTTCCATGCGTGAACTGGCGCGGCCACCGTCGAGGGCGTGATTGTTCGGGTTGAGGTGCAGGGCCAGCATGTAGGCCAGCCGGGCCACGGCGTGCGGCGGCTTGAGCATCTGCCCGGCATAGAGCGGGTGCGGGTAGGGGAAGTTGTCCTGCAGGCGTTCGGCCACCTCCTCGAGTACGGCGGCGATCCGCGGGTCGTCCGGCATGGCCGCGGGCGGCAGGCCGCCGAAGCCGGCCTCGAGGCGGGCCAGGGGCCGGTCGAGGTGGGTCAGCTCGGCGCGATCGAACAGGCTCATGTCACCATCAGCGGTCGGAGGAAGGCATGCGATGGATCCACGCGGTGCTGCTGTCGGGATTTGTGGCGCCGGCCCTGGCCGCCCAGGAGCGCGAGGTGCTCCAGGTGCCCGGAGCCGTGGCCGGCCTGCCGTTCTCGCCGGCGATTCGGGTGGGCAACATGATCTACCTCTCGGGGCAGATCGGCAACCGGATCGGGACCCGCGAGGTCGTGCCCGGCGGGGTGGGGGCCGAGACCCGGCAGACGCTCGAGAACATCCGCGCCATCCTGCAGGCCGCCGGCTCCTCGATGGACCGGGTGGTCAAGTGCACGGTGTTCCTGGCGGACATCGCCGAGTACGCCGCGATGAACGAGGTGTACGCCACCTTCTTCCCCGCCGCGCCGCCGGCCCGCTCCACCGTGGCGGGCAGTGGCCTGGCGCTCGGGGCGCGGGTGGAGATCGAGTGCTTCGCCACCGCGGGGCCCTGAGCCGGGCCTAGAGGCGGCCGGCGGCGAGGGCGTCGCGGGCCGCGCGGATCACGTCGGGACGGTTGCTGACCATGCCGTTGGCCCCGTTGCGCCACCAGCGGAGCGCGCTCTTCGCGTCGTCCACGGTCCAGACGTGGACCGTGGCCTCGCGGGCCGCCGCGCGCCGCACGAACCGGCGGCTCGGGATGGCCAGGCCGTAATACCGGTCCGGGACGGCGAACAGCCGGCAGCGCGGGTCGGGCGCGCCAAGGCCGAAGTACAGGCGCGCGATGTCGCGCCGGCTGGCGCCGCGGTGGAAGGGCTCGCCGCCGAAGGCCGCCAGCGCCCGCCAGTCGTTGCCCGCCACCACCGCCCGCCCCGTCGCGCCGCCCGCCCGCAGCGCGCGGGCGGCCGGTTCCTGCACCTCGCGTTCCTTGATCTCGATCAGCAGCGGCGTGTCCGGGAAGGCGGCGACGACCTCCGTCAGGGTGGGGATGCGCACGCCGCGGCCCCGGAACGGCGTACCGCCATCGGCGTCCACGAAGCGGTAGCCGGCATCGGCCTGCTGCAGTTCGGCGCAGGTGAGCGCCGCCACGGGGCCGTTCCGGTCGGTCGTGCGCTCGAGGGTCGGGTCATGGAAGACCATCGCCACCCCGTCACGGGAGCAGCGCAGGTCGAACTCGAGGGCCTCGGCCCCCAGCGCGAGCGCGAGGCGGAAGCTCTCCAGCGTGTTCTCCGGCGCGTAGGCCGCGGCGCCGCGGTGGCCGATGACGGGCCGGGCGGTCCGGTCGAGCAAGAGGCTCATGCCGGAGCGTAGTGACCCCGGAACCGTTCGCGCAACGCCGTCTTCAGGAACTTGCCGGTGCTGGTCTTGGGCAGCTCCGGCACGAACACGATGGCGTCCGGCAGCCACCAGGTCGGCACCTGCGCGGCCAGGTGGGCCCGGAGTTCCTCCTCCGTGGCGCGCCGGCCGTCGCGCAGCACCACTGCCGCCAGCGGGCGCTCCTGCCACCGGGGGTGCGGCACCGCCACCACCGCCGCCTCGAGCACCGCGGGATGGCCCATCAGCTGGTTCTCCAGCGCCACCGAGCTGATCCACTCCCCGCCCGACTTCACCAGGTCCTTGGCCCGGTCGCGGATCTGCACCGAGCCCAGCGGGTCGATCGAGACCACGTCGCCGGTGCGGAACCAGCCGTCGGGCGTGAAGCTCGGCCCGCCCCGGCCGGCGCCGTGGTAGCCCGCGGCCACCCAGGGGCCCCGCACCTCGAGCTCGCCCACCGCCGCGTCATCCCATGGAATGAGTCCCGCCTCGTTGCGGGCGCGGATCTCCAGGAACGGCGCCGGTTCGCCCTGGCGCAGCCGGCGCGCCAGTCGTGCCTCGGGCGGGCCGTCGTGGTACGCGCTGTTGACCAGTCCCATCGTCCCGACCGGGGCCAGCTCGGTCATCCCCCAGGCGTGGCGCACCTCGACGCCGTGCCGCTCGCCGAAGCCGCGGACCAGGGACGCCGGCACCGCGGCGCCGCCGATCAGGATCAGCCGCAGGGCGTCGAGCGCGGGACCGGCGGGCGCGGCATCCAGATGACCGAGGACGCCGATCCACACCGTGGGCACGCCCGCCGCGAAGGTGACGCCTTCGCTTGTGAGCAGCTCCACGATGGAGACGGGATCGGTCTGGCGGCCCGGCAGCACCAGCGACGCGCCGAAGAGGGCCGCGCTGTAGGGCAGGCCCCAGGCGTTCGCGTGGAACATCGGCACGATCGGCAGGATCACGTCGGCCTCGCGCAGGCCGAAGACGTCCACGCCGCCCTGGACCAGGGAGTGCAGCGCGAGGGCCCGGTGCGAATACACGACGCCCTTGGGCGCGCCCGTGGTTCCCGAGGTGTAGCAGATGGCGGCCGCCGCCCGCTCCTCCGGGTCGGCCCACGCCAGTTCCGGTGTCTCCCCGGTGAGGAGCGCCTCGTAGTCGTGCCAGCCGGCGGGGAGGGGCTCGCGGTGCCGGATCACGATCACCTCGCGGATGCCCGTGCGTGGCACCACCGCCTGGGCGATCGGCAGCAGATCCTCGTCTACCACCAGCGCCCGGTCCCCGGCGTCACCGGCGATGAAGGTGAGTTCGTCGGGATGGAGCCGCAGGTTGAGCGTGTGGAGCACGGCGCCGAGCATCGCGACGGCGCAGTAGGCCTCGAGGTGCCGGTCATGGTTCCAGCAGAGCGTGGCCACCCGGTCGCCGGGGGCCACGCCCAGGCGACGCAGCGCCGCGGCCAGTTGACCGGCCCGGTCGAGTGTCGCGCCCCAGGTGCTCCGGTGGAGCGAGCCATCGGGCCGGCGCGAGACGATGGCCTTCCGCGCGTGATGGTCGCGGGCCCGGCGCAGGATGGCCGGGAGGGTGAGCGGGGAGTCCATCGACAGCGCGTCCATGCGGGCCCTCGATCAGGGGGTCACACCAGTACGCCACCCGCCGCGCGGCGGATGGGGCCGGATCAGCGCCGGTCCAGCCGGTCCCGCAGGGCGTCGCCGACCAGGGTCGAGGCCACGACCACCAGCACCAGGGCCACCCCCGGCGCCACCGCGACCCACGGCGCGTTCACCAGCGTGTCCCGGCCCGACGCGATCATGCCCCCCCAGCTCGGCTGGGGGGGCTGGGCGCCGAGGCCAAGGAAGGAGAGCCCGGCCTCGAGGGTGATGGCGTTGCCGATGCCCAATGCCGCCGCGACCGTCACCGGGGTCCAGGCGTTGGGGAGCACGTGGCGCAGGGCGATGCGCAGGCGACCCTGGCCCAGCGCCCGCGCCGAGTGGACGAACGGGCGGGCGAGCAATGCCTCGGCCTCGCCGTAGACCAGCCGCGCCACGCTCATCCACCCGGTGAGTCCGAGCACGATCACGACCAGCGCCGCGCTCGGCGACCAGAGTGCCGCGAGCAGGAGCAGGAGCACCACGCGGGGCAGCGCCAGGGCGAAGTCCGTCAGCGCAAGCAGGGCGCTCCGGGCCGGACCGCGCAGCACCGCCGCGCCGAGGCCGACGGCCACCCCGATGGCCACGGAGAGCACCGTCGCGAGGACACCGGTCGCGAGGGAGATGCGGGCACCGTACACCAGCCGGCTCCAGACGTCCCGCCCCAGGCGGTCGGTGCCGAGGAGGTGGAAGCCGCCGAGGGCATCGCGCGCGAGGGGCGCGGCGAAGCGGGTGCGGACCACGTCGGTCTGGGCGATGGGGTCGTAGCCGGCCACGAGCGGGGCGCCGAGCGCCAGCAGCGCAAGCGCCAGCAGCAGCGCGAGGCCGAGGCGGGCGCGGGCGTCAGCGCGCATGACGGAGCCGCGGGTCGACCGCCGCCCGGAGCAGGTCGGCGAGGAGGTTGCCGGCCACGACCAGCAGGGCGCTGACCGTCGCGCCCGCCATCACCACCGGGTAGTCGCGGGCCTGTACCGCGCTGATGAGCACCCGCCCCACGCCGGGCCAGGCGAAGATCCCCTCCACGAAGACCGCCCCGGAGAAGAGCGCCGGGAGCGACAGGCCCAGCAGCGTCACCACCGGCCCGAGCGCGTTGCGCAGCAGGTGCCGGACCAGCACCCGCGCGGGGGCCAGGCCGCGCGCCTCGGCGGCCAGGACGAACGGCTCGCCCCGCACGTCGAACAGCGCCCCGCGCACGAAGCGGGCGGCGCCGCCCGCGCCGATCAGGGTGAGCGTGAGGAGCGGCAGCGCCAGGTGCCGGAGGCGATCCACCAGCGCCGCGCCGGGCGACAGGAACTCTGCGTCGAGGCCGGCGGCGCCGAAGGCGGGGAGCAGGCGCCAGTGGTAGGTGGCGAGCCACACCAGCATCACGCCGAGCCAGTAGCCGGGCATGGCGAAGAGCGTCACGCTGGCCAGGGTCAGCGCGGTGTCGGCGCGCCTCCCGCTGCGGACCTGCCACAGGCCGATGGCCACCCCGCCCAGGTAGCTGAGCGCCAGGGAGAGCAGCACCAGGAGCGCGGTCGCGGGCCAGGCCTCGGCGAGCATCCGCGTCACCGGCCGGCCGGTGGCCAGGCTCCGGCCCCAGTCGCCCCGGGCGGCCCGGGCCAGCCACTCGCCGAACTGCACCGGCAGCGGGCGGTCGAGACCGAGCGCGGCGCGGGTGGCCGCGAGCTGGTCCGGCGTGGCGGCGGGGCCGCTGAGGTGGACGGCGGGGTCGCCGGGCGCGAGGTGCAGCAGGAGGAAGGTGAGGGCGACCACGCCCACCACGATCAGGCCGCCGGCGGCCAGCCGGCGCGCGAGCAGGACGAGCATCCGGGAGAATGTGGCCGGCCGCTGGAGTCCCCGCCAGCCGCCCGCGGCGTTTGCTTTCCGGCGGGCGCGTCGCACCTTTCCCGCATGACCCGCCGCGGCCTCGCGCTGCTCGCCCTGCTGTTGCTCCCCGCGTGCGCCCCCGACGCCGCCCGCCGGGGCGACACCGTGCTGTTCGCCTCCGGGGCGGACCTGCAGAGCATCAACCCGCTCTTCACGGTGCACCCGCTCGCGCGCCAGGTGCAGCGCTACGTCCTGCTCACCACGCTGGTCCGCCGCGATTCGACCCTTGCGATTGTCCCGTACCTGGCGCGCCGCTGGACCTGGGACGCGGGCGGGCGGCGCCTGACCATGAACCTGGCCGGGGCGCCGCGCTGGCACGACGGCGTGCCCACGACCGCGGCCGACGCGGCCTGGACCCTGGAGCGGGCCCGCGACCCCGCGACCGGCTACCCGCGCCGGGACGACCTCGCCACGCTCGAGACCGTGGCCGCGCCCGACGACACCACGCTCGTGCTCGAGTTCGCCGCCGCGCCGGGGACGATGCCCGACGTCCTCACCGACCTGGCGATCCTGCCCCGGCACCTGCTCGATACCGTCCCGCCGGCGCGACTGCGACAGGCCGCGTGGCAGGAGGCCCCGGTCGGGAACGGGCCGTTCCGCTTCGTGGCGCACGAGCCCAATCGCCGCTGGGTCTTCGAGCGGAACCCGGAATTTCCCGCCGCGCTGGGCGGGCCCCCGGTGCTGGCGCGGCTCGTCATCGCGGTGGTGGACGAGCCGATGACCAAGCTGGCGGCCCTGGCCTCGGGCGAACTCGACTTCGCGGGCATCCAGCCGGCGCACGCCACCTTCGTGGCCCGCGATCCGGCCCTCGTCGTGCGCGATTACCCGCTGCTGCTGACGACCGGGATCGTGTTCAACGCCCGCCGCGCTCCCTTCGCCGACCCGATGGCCCGTCGGGCCGTGTCGGCGGCCCTGGACCGCGCGGCCCTCGTGAGCGGCTTCACCTACGGCTACGGGTCCGTGGCGCTGGGGCCGCTGCCGCCCGAGCTGGCTCCGGCCCCGGCGCCGGGTGGCGGCACGTCCGCGGCCAGTGCCCCCGGTCTCGAGTTCGAGCTGCTCACGGTGGGGTCCGGGGAGGCGGCGCTCGAGCAGATGGTCCAGGCGCAGCTTGCCGCGCGCGGCATCACGGCGCGCATCCGACAGCTCGATCTCTCCGCCTACCTCGACCGCGTGTACGGTTCGCGCCACGACTTCGAGGCTGCGGTCGTGGGGACCACCGGTGACCTGGGGCTCGGCTACCTGCGCCCGCTGGCCGCGCTGTCCGGGCTCGAGGCACCCGCCGACACCGCGTCGCTGCTGTCGCTCTTCCGCGAGGCGGTGCCGGTGGCGTTCATCTATCATGCCCGGGGCCTGCAGGGCGTGAACCGGCGGGTGCGGGGCGTCGAGCTGGGGCTCCGGGGCGAGCTGGCCAGCGTGGCGCGGTGGAGCGTGACGCCATGACGGACGGGCAGGGCCGGCCGCTGCCGCCGGTGGTGCGGGCCAGCGCCCCGGTGCGGCTCGACCTCGCGGGCGGGTGGACCGACGTGCCGCCCTTCGCCACGCGCGAGGGCGGGGTGGTGGTGAACGCCGCGATCGATCTCCGGGTGGAGGCCGAGTTCGAGCCGGGGCGCGAGGGCCTCCTGCTGCGCTCGGAGGACACGAAGCAGGCGGCGATGGCCCGTCACGCCGGCGACCTCGCGGCCGACGGCGTGCTCGACCTGCACAAGGCCGCGGCGCGCATGCTGCCCCCGGGACCCGGGACGCTGCGGACCCGCTCGCCGGTGCCGCCCGGGTCCGGGCTCGGCAGCTCCGGCGCGCTCGACGTGGCCCTGGTCGCGGCGCTCATCCGCGCACGGGGTGAGCGCCTGACCGCCACCGAGGTGGCACACGAGGCCTGGCACCTCGAGGCGGTCGAGGCCGGCCTCCCCGGTGGGCGGCAGGACCAGTATGCCGCCGCACTGGGTGGATTCCACCGGCTGGCGTTCCGCGATGACGCCGTCGAGGCTACGCCCCTTCGGTTGCCGGCGGGGGTGGCCGCCGAGCTGGAGCGGCGGATTCTCCTCTGTTATACGGGCCAATCCCGCGTCTCGGGGGACACCATCCGCCGGGTGATGTCCGCCTACGCCGCCGGTGATCGCGCCGTGGCGGGCGCCTTGCGCGACCTGTGCCGGATCGCGGAAAGGATGGCGGCCGCGCTCCCGTCGGGCGACCTGCCCCTGGTCGGCGAGCTCCTCAGCGCCAACTGGGCAGCCCAGCAGGCCCTCGATGCCGGGATGTGCACGCCGGAGATGGCGGCTCTCGAGCGCGCCATGCGGGACGCCGGGGCACTCGGCGGCAAGGCCGCGGGCGCGGGCGCCGGCGGTTCGATGTTCTTCCTGATGGGTGAGGATCCGGAACCGGGGCGCCGCGCGGCCGCGGCGCAGGGGGTGACCCTGCTCCCGGTCCGGTGGACCAACGTGGGAGTCGAGACATGCTGACGTACGATGAGATCGCGGCGCGTCGCGACGCGATCGACGCCGCCCCCGACCTCGCGGCGCTGCGCGACCGGCTCCTCGCGGCCGCCACGCGGGTGGCGGAACGGTCCCCCGCGCTGCCGCGGACCAAGGGGATGCTCAGCGCCGACGGCGGCGTCTGCCCCGCCGACCGCCGGGCCCTCCTCTTCGACCCCTGGTCGCCCGAGGCGCACCGCTGTCCCGGCTGCGGGGCGGTGCACCGGGGGCCGCGACACGACCGGCGCTGGGCCTGGCTGGCGCACCTGTGGCGCGCCGAGCAACTGGCCACGGCCGCTGCCGCCGGGGCCCTGGCAGAGAATGGCGACCTCCTCGGCTGGGCCGCCGACGCGGTGACGGAGTATGCCGCGCACTATCACGACTATCCCAACCGCGACAACGTCCTCGGGCCCTCACACCTGTTCTTTTCCACCTACCTCGAGTCGGTGTGGCTGACGAACTACGTGGCGGCGGCGTTCCTGCTCCGGGAACAGGGGGCCCTCGAGGAGGCGGCGCTCGAGGCGGTGAACGGCACCATCGAGGCGTCTGCCAACCTGATCGGCGAGTTCGATGAGCGACTCTCCAACCGGCAGACCTGGCACAACGCCGCGCTTGCCGCCGCGGGGGTGTGGTTCGAGGACGAGGACCTGGTCCAGCGGGCCATCGAGGGGCCCCGCGGGCTGGTGGGCCACCTCGTGGATGGCTTCGGCGCCGACGGCATGTGGTACGAGGGCGAGAACTACCACCTCTTCGCGCTGCGCGGGCTGCTGGTGGGCGCCGACTGGGCCCGGCTGGCCGGGGTGGACCTCTTCGAGGCGGAGGCCGGGCGCGACCGCCTTGCCGCCGCGCTCCGCGCCCCGCTGCTCTCGGCGCTGCCCGACCTGCGGGTGCCGGCCCGGAAGGACGCGCGCTTCGGGGTCTCGCTGGCCCAGCCGATGTACCTCGAGCTCTGGGAGCGGGGCCTCGCCCGGCTGGGCGAGGCCGGGGCCGCCGAGGCCGCCATGCAGCTGGCGGGCGGACTCCGGGCCCTCTACGCCCTTCCGGCCCCCCCGGCGGAGACCTTCGACAGCTACCTGCACGAGGCCGGCGAACCGGCGCCCGCCAGCCGGGGCCGGACCGCGCTCTCCTGGTGGATGCTGGCCACGATGGCGCCGGAGCTCCCCGAAGGACCCGCCTGGGACCCGGGGAGCACCCTCCTGCCGGAGCAGGGCCTGGCGGTGCTGCGGGGGGCAGACCGGTACGCCAGCGTCGAGTGCGGCGAGTACGGCGGCGGGCACGGGCACCCGGATCGCCTCCACCTGACGCTCCACGCCGGCGGCGTGCACTGGCTGGCCGACCCCGGCACCGGGTCGTACGTGGACCAGGCGCTGCACTGGTATCGCTCCACCCTGGCGCACAACGCCCCGCGGGTCGACGGCGACGACCAGCCCATGGAGAGCGCCCGGGCGGAAATGTTCGAGCAGCGCGGACCCTGGGGCTGGGTGCGCGGCCGGTTCGGCCGGCTCGCCCGGACGGTGGTCGCGGGCCCGGCTCACCTGGTGGACGTCGTCGAGTTCGCGGACGACCAGGAGCACCTGGTGGAGCTGCCCTGGCACGTCGATGGCGTGCTCGAGGTCCTGTCCCCCGGCGCCTGGGAACCGGCCACGCTCGAGGAGCCATGGGTCACCGGCGCCGAGTGCTTCCGCCCCGCCGCCGACGGCCCCATCCGGTGGCGCGCCACCGCCGCGGCAAGGACCCTCGAGGGGATCTTCGAGGCGGGCGCCGAACTGGTGCGGGCCCAGGTCCCCGGACGCCCCGGGGAGTCCTCGGCGCGGGTCATGCTGCTGCAGCGTCGCACCGGCCGGTACGTGCGCTTCGTGTCGGCGCTCGCGTGGGAGGGCCCGGCGCTCACGGGCCTGCGGGTGGCCGCGGCCGAGATCGTGGTCGAGACCGCGGCGGGCGAGACCGTGCACCAGCAGACCAGCGAGGGTTGGGAGGTGCGCGACGGCACGGGGTCTCACCCGCTCCGCGGGCTGCGCCGCGTGCTGCCCCGCATCGAGCTCGCGGCGGCGCTGCGCGACAGCGCGCGCGACGTGCCTGCGGCAGCGGTGGCCTATCACCTGCCCGAGCCGCCCGCGCTCGACGGCACGCTGTCCGGGTTCGTGCTGGCGTCGCCGCTGCACCTGGATCACGAGGACCAGTACCGGCGCACCGAGGAGCCGTACCCGGGTCCGGAGGCGCTTGCCGCGCGGGCCTGGCTGGGCTGGGACGAGCGGGAGCTGTTCCTGGCCGTTGAAGTCACGCACCCGCACCCGGTGTTCCGCGCTGCCGGCGCGCCGCCGCTGCTGCTCGACAACGAGCCCGACCTGATCCACGCGGACGGCCTGCAGGTGTACCTCCGGCCCCCGCAGGGGGCGGCGCATGGCTGGCTGGTGGCGCCGGATCCCGCCGGGCCGGGGCTCGGGGTTCGGGTGGTGCAGGGGCTCGCGGGCGAGGCCGGCGGGGTGCGGGGCGCCTGGCGGCGCACCGCGACCGGATACGTCGTGACCCTGGCGCTGGCGGCGGCCGGCTGGCCCCCCGGCGCGAACGCCGGGCCGGCGCGCTTCGACCTGATCGTCAATGAGATGGCCGAAGGCCGGGAGCGGCGCCGGGGACAGCTGGTCTGGTCGGGCGGCGGCGGCTGGGCCTACCTTCGCGGCGACCGGCAGGATCCCTCCCGCCTCGGCACCGTGGAGCTCGCATGAGGATCCCGGGCTTCACCTCGACCGGCAGCAAGCGGCCGGAGGCGCTCTTCGGTCCCGGCGCGCCGCGCGGTCTGCCCGTCAGGTTCACGTGGAGCGCCGGCGCCCGGCTCCGGGACGCCGAGGGGCGGGAGTACCTCGACCTCGTGATGGCGCTGGGCGCGGTGGCGCTCGGCTACGGCCATCCCGACGTGGCGCGGGCCGCCCACGCCGCCATCGACGCCGGCGTGGTGGGGTCGCTGCCCCCGGAACTCGAGGAGCGGGTGGCCGAGCGGCTCGCGACGCTGGTGCCCGGCATGGAGCGCACCCGCTTCCTCAAGACCGGCGCGGAGGCCGTGGCCGCCGCCGTGCGGCTGGCGCGGGCGCACACCGGGCGGGAGGCGATCCTGCGCTGCGGCTATCACGGCTGGCTCGACTGGTGCCAGCCCGCCGGCACCCCGGGGGTGCCCGCCGGGGTGGCCGCGCTCTCGGGCCAGCTGCCGTTCAACGATGCCGAACGGGCGCGCGCGCTGATCCGCCGCTCCGGTGACCGCCTGGCAGCCGTGGTGGTGGAGCCGGTGGTGGAGGCCGCGCCAGACCCGGCGTGGCTCGAGGCGCTCCGCGAGGAAACGCGACGGGTCGGGGCGCTGCTCATCTTCGACGAGATCAAGACCGGGTTCCGGGTGGCTCTGGGTGGTGCGGCCGCCCGGTTCGGCGGGGAGCCGGACCTGCTGGTCTTCGGGAAGGCGCTCGCCAACGGCTTCCCCCTCGCGGCGGTGGGCGGCCGGCGCGCGGTCATGGAGGATGCGCGGCGGACCTGGATCTCCTCCACGCTCGCCACGGAGATGGTGGCCCTCGCGGCCGCCGAGGCCACGCTCGAGGTCATCGTGCGGGAGCAGGTCCCCGGGCACCTCGACCGGGTCGGCAGCATGTTGCTCGAGGGATTCCGCCGCCTCGCCGAGCGCCACCCGGGCCTGCTCGGCCCGCCGATCGGGATGCCCGAGATGTGCGCCCTCACCTTCACCACGGACGAGACGGGCACCCGGCTGGCGCGGTTCGCGGCGGAACAGGGGCTGCTCTTCAAGCGGAGCGCCTACAACTTCGTCTCGCTGGCGCATGGGCCGGCGGAGGTGGGCCAGGCGCTGGCGGTGCTGGAGGCGGGGTGCGCCGCGATCGACCACCCGGGAGGGTGAACGGGCCTTCATCCCGCGTTCAGGGGCGGGCCGGGATCGGGGGCCTACCTTGGACCCATGGCCACTCCCAGCGAACCCCTGTTCCGGGCGGTGGGCCTGTCCAAGTACTACCGGATGGGCGACGTCGAGGTCTGGGCGCTCCGCGGAGTCGACCTCGATCTCTACCGGGGGGAGTTCGTGGTCCTGCTCGGCCCCTCGGGCAGCGGCAAGTCCACGCTGCTCAACATCCTCGGCGGGCTCGACGTGCCTTCCGCCGGACGGGTGACCTTCCTCGATCATGACCTCACCGTCGACGACGATGACGCCCTGACGCGGTTCCGCCGCGAGCACGTCGGGTTCGTCTTCCAGTTCTACAACCTCCTGCCCAGCCTGACCGCCCTCGAGAACGTTGCCCTGGTCACGGAGGTCTCCGCGCGGCCCCTCGATCCCGCCACGGCGCTCCGGCTGGTCGGGCTGGGCGACCGGCTGCAGCACTTTCCCGCCGAGCTGTCGGGCGGGGAGCAGCAGCGCGTGGCGATCGCGCGGGCGGTGGCCAAGCAGCCTGACGTGCTGCTGTGTGACGAGCCGACGGGCGCCCTGGACTACGAGACGGGGCTCCTCGTGCTGCAGGTGCTGGAAGAGGTGAACCGCAGCCTCGGCACGACCGTCGTGGTGATCACGCACAACGCGGCCATCGCCGGCATGGCCGACCGGGTCATCCGGCTCCGCAGTGGGCAGGTCGGGGAGGTCCAGCGCAACGATCGGCGACTGTCCCCCGCCGATCTCTCCTGGTAGGCACGATGCGCTGCCTCTCCCGCAAGCTCGCCCGGGACGCCTGGCGCCAGCGCAGCCAGCTGCTGGCCATCGCGCTGGTCATGAGCTGCGGGGTGGCGCTCTTCGTGACCATGCGCAGCATGCACACCTACCTGCGCGGGCGGCAGGCGGCCTATTACGCCAGCGCGCGGTTTGCCGGGGAGTTCGCCACGCTGGTGCGGGCGCCGCTCGCGGTCGCGGCCCGGATCGCCCGGATGCCGGAGGTGCAGGGCCTGGAGGCACGCGTCGTGGCCACGGCGGTCGCCGACCTGCCCGGCCTGCCCGAGCCGGGGACGGTGCAGCTGGTGTCGCTCCCCGAGGGCCGTCCCCCCGAGCTGAATGACCTCGTCGTCCAGCAGGGCCGGCTCCCCGGGGCCGCCGAGCGGGGCGAGGTGCTCGCCAGCGCGGCGTTCGCCCGGGCCAACGGGCTGGCGCCGGGCGATTCCCTCGGGGTCATCCTGCAGGGACACTGGGAGTGGCTGCGCATTGTCGGCACGGCGATCTCCCCCGAGTTCGTCTACGAGATCCCGCCGGGCGGCGGCGCACTGTTCCCGGACAACCAGCGCTTCGGCATCCTCTGGATGCCGTACCGTCCGCTCGCCGCCGCGTTCGACCTTGCCGGCGCCTTCAACGACCTCGTCTTCACGCTGCGGCCGGGCGCGGACGCGATCCGTGTGCGGCGCGAGGTCGACCGGCTCCTCGCCCCGTACGGCGGTCGCGGCACCTATCCGCGGCGCGACCAGGTGTCACACCAGTTCCTGGACTCCGAGATCGCCGAAACCCGCGTGACCAGCGTCCTGCTGCCGGTCATCTTCCTGGGCGTGACGGCCTTCCTGCTGCACACGGTGCTGGCCCGCCTCGTGGCCACCGAGCGGGAGCAGATCGCGGTGCTCAAGGCGTTCGGCTTCCCGAACGGACGGATCGCCGCCCATTACCTCGCCTTTGCCCTGGTGCCGGTGGCGGCGGGCACCCTGCTCGGGGGAGTCGTCGGGCTCTGGGGCGCGCGGTCGCTCGCGGCGGTCTACGCCCGGTTCTACCAGTTCCCAGCCGCCCCCTTCCGTGCCGATGCCACGGTGCTGCTGGCGGCCGTGGTCGTCGCCGGCGGCGCCGCGCTGGTCGGGGCGCTCGGCGCGGTCCGGCGGGTGGCGCGCCTTCCCCCGGCCGAGGCCATGCGACCGGAGCGGCCGGCGGCCTTTCGCCAGGGGCTGCTCGATCGCGCGGGCGTCGTCGGGGCGTTGCCGCTGCCGGTCCGCAGCATCGCCCGCGGCCTGCAGCGGATGCCGGGCCGGGCGGTGCTGACCGTCCTTGGCCTGGCGCTCGCGGTCGCCCTCACGCTCGCCGGCCGCTTCATGTTCGACGCGATCGATGCCCTTAAGGCGCTCAGCTTCGTGCACGCCGCGCGGCAGGACGTGAGCGTGACCTTCGACGCGCCGCGGGACCTCGAGGTGCGCGAGGAACTGGCCCGGCTCCCGGGGGTGCGGCGGGTGGAGCTGCTGCGGGACGTCCCCGTGCGCCTGGGCGCCGGCGCGGGGTCGGTGCGGACGGTGCTGCAGGGTTTGCCACGTGACGCGACGCTGCGGCGGGTCGTGGATGGCGCGGGGGCGGCGCATCCGGTGCGCGAGGGGGGGCTGCTCCTCACGGCGACGCTGGCGCGCCGGCTCGGTATCCGGCCCGGGGCGCGGGTGCGGATCGAGGTCCTCGAGGGCCGCCGCCCGGTGCGCGACATCCCGGTGGCGGGGGTCGTCGAGGAGATGCTCGGGTCCGGGGCCTACGCCAGCCTCGGCGCGGTCGCCGCGCTGCTCGGCGAGGCGCCGACCGTGACCACGGCGCTCCTCACGGTGGCGCCGGCCGATCGCGCGGAGCTGAATGGCCGCCTGCGCCGGTTGCCGGGCGTCGCCGGGGTCGCCTGGCGGGATGCCGCCCTCGCCGGCTTCGAACGCACGGTGGCGACGAGCTTCCGGATCTCGATCGTGACGCTGGTCCTCTTCGCCGTGATCATCGCGATCGGGGTGGTCTACAACGCCGCCCGGGTCGCCCTCGCGGAACGCACCCGCGAGCTGGCCAGCCTGCGGGTGCTCGGATTCACCCGGCGTGAGGTGGCCACCATGCTCCTTGGGGAACAGGGATTCCTCCTGGCGGTGGCGCTGCCGTGCGGCCTCCTGCTTGGCTGGGGTCTCGCCTGGCTGGTGGTGACACGCTTCAGCAGCGACCTCTTCCGGTTGCCGCTCGTGGTGAGCACCCGCAGCCAGGCCTTCGCGGTCGGCGTCGTGCTGTGCGCCGGCGGCTGGGCCGGGGCGGGCATCTGGCGACGGATTCAGCGGCTCGACCTGGTGGCCGCCCTCAAGACGCGGGAGTGATCCATGACACGACGGGTACGCTGGGCGCTGCTGGTCACCGCGGGAGCGGTGGTCTGGCTGGCGATCGACCGCCTGCGGCCGGCCCCGCTCGAGGTGCAGGTGGCGGTCGCGGCCCGCGGCCCCCTTCGCCAGACGATCCGTGCCGAGGGGCAGACCAGGGTCCGGGATCGATTCCTCGTGACCGCGCCGGTGGCCGGACGGCTGGAACGGCCCCGGGTGCGTCCCGGTGATGCCGTCCTCTCGGGCGCCCTGCTCGGCTGGCTGGTGCCGGCGCCACTCGACGAACGCAGCCGTCGCCAGGCGGAGGCACAGGTGGCCGCGCTCGAGGATGCGAGCCTCGGTGCCGAGGCACAGTTCCGGGCGGCCGAGGCCGCGCTCGTTGTGGCCGTCGCCGAGCGCCGCCGGGCCGACAGCCTGGCCGCAGGCGGTCACCTCGCGCCCAGCGCGGCCGAAGGGGTGCGCCTCGCGGAGACTACCCGGCGACGGGAGTTCGAGGCCGCCCGCGCCCGGGACGAGACCGCGCGCCACGAGGTCCAGCGGGCCCGCGCGGCGCTCGCATCCGCGGGAAGCACCGCCGCGCCGGCCGGCGTCCGGACGGAGTTGCGGGCCCCCGTCGGCGGCCGGGTACTCCGGGTGCTCGAGGAGAATGCCCGCGTCGTCCCTGCGGGCACGGCCGTGATGGAGCTCGGGGACCTCACGTACCTCGAGGTGGTCGGCGACCTGCTGTCGGCGGACGCGGTCCGGGTGCGGGCCGGCGATACCGTGCTGGTCGAGGGGTGGGGGGGCGACAGCGTGCTCCGCGCGCGCGTCCGCCTGGTCGAACCCTCGGGGTTCACCAAGGTGTCGGCGCTCGGCATCGAGGAGCAGCGGGTAAACCTGCTGGCCGACCTCGCCCCGGCACCCCCCGGGCTGGGGGATCGCTACCGTGTCGAGCTCCAGGTCGTGCAATGGGGCGCGGCAGATGTCCTGACCGTGCCGGAGAGCGCCCTCCTGCTCTCGGGTGACACCACCAGCGTGCTCCTGCTGGCGGGCGGGCGACTCCAGGAGCGCGCGGTCACCATCGGGCACCGTGGCGACTACGCGGTGGAGGTGCTATCCGGCCTCGCGGCGGGCGACACCGTCGTGCGCTATCCCACGGCGGATGCCACCCCGGGCCGGCGGGCGCGCCCCGCGCCCTAGCCCGCCGCCCCCGGGGCGCCCAGATTCCGGGATGCTCATCGACGTCCACGCGCATTTCTACCACGAGCGCGCCGGCCGGGCGGACTGGCAGGACCGGAACGCCAGCCGCCTCACGGCGGGCGATCGCATGGGCATCCGGTGGCACGTGGCCTCGATCCTGGGCAGCTGGGGCCATACGTCGCCGGTCTACTTTCCCTCCCCCGCCGATGTCAGCTTCGCCAACGCCCGGATGCGGGACCTCGCCGCCGCGCACCCCGCCCGGGTCCGCGGCTACGTGGTGGTGAACCCCAACCACACGGCACATGCCCTCGCGGAGATCGCCACGGGCGCCGCGCAGGGGATGATCGGCGTGAAGCTGGCGGCCAGCCGCCGGGCCGACGACCCGCTGCTCGATCCCGTCTGCCAGGCGGCGCGGGCGCACCGGCTTCCCATCCTGCACCACGTCTGGCAGCACCGCCGGCGGGAGTGGCCGGGGCAGGAGGCCTCCGACGGCGTGGAACTCTGCCGGCTGGCCGCCCGGCACCCGGAAGTCTCCTTCATCCTGGCGCACATCGGGGGCGGCGGCGACTGGCTGCATACCCTCCGGGCCGCGCGCGGGGCGCGCAACGTGCTGCTGGACCTGTCCGGCAGCGGGGTGGACGGCGGCATGCTCGACGAGGCGCTGCGCGCCGTGGGCGCGGAACGCCTCGTGTGGGGCGCCGACGTGACCCTCTGCACCGGCTGGGCCAAGCTGCGCTACCTCGAGCGACGCCTCGGCCCCGACGAGCTCGCGCTCGTCGCCGGTGGGAACGCCCGGCGCATCTTCCCGCCCGGGGCCTTCGCATGATCGACGTCAACGCCTT
>JBGAPX010000062.1:0-22599 GCA_044221045.1 Gemmatimonadales bacterium | reverse complement strand
GATGGTGCTCTCGAAGGCCAACCCCTCGCGCGCGGCCATGATGGCCATGCCATGGCGACCGAGGGGGCCGCTGACCAGGACCACGTCACCCGGCCGGGCACGGTCGGGCCCGGGCCGGAAGGCGGGATCCACCAAGCCCAGGCCGGTCGTGTTGATGTAGAGGCCGTCGGCCTTGCCCCGCTCCACCACCTTGGTGTCGCCCGTAACGAACGGGATGCCTGCGGCGTTTGCCGCGCCGGCCATGCTCCGCACGATCCGCTCCAGGGTCTGGAGCGGCAGTCCTTCCTCCAGCACGAATCCCGCCGTCAGGAAGCAGGGCCGCGCCCCCATCATGGCCACGTCGTTGACCGTGCCGTGCACCGCGAGCACCCCGATGTCGCCCCCGGGAAACTCGAGCGGGCTCACCACGAAGGTGTCGGTGGAGAGGACCGCCTCCGCCCCGCCGAGCGATACCACCGCCCCGTCGCCCAGCTGCGCCAGCCAGGGATTGCCGAGGTGCGGGAGGAAGCGTTCCCGGATCAGGCGCGCGGAGAGCTTGCCGCCCGAGCCGTGGCCCAGCTGCACCCGCTCGGTGTCGTCGAGCGGCACCGGGCAGGCGAGGCCGTCGAACCGGACGCCGGTCATGAGCCGACTCCGCTCGGCCCCGCGGGCTCGCGGAAGCGGGCGTAGTTGTAGTACGCGGCGCAGGCGCCTTCCGACGAGACCATCGGCGCGCCGAGGGGATGTTCGGGCGTGCAGCGGGTGCCGAAGGCGGGACAGGCGCTGGGCTTGAGCAGGCCGCGCAGGACGTCGCCGGCGCGGCACTCCACCGGCTCCTGCGCGGTGATGTCGCCCAGCCCGAAGCGCACCTCGGCGTCGAAGTCGGCGTACTCCTCGCGCAGGCTGAGGCCGCTGCCCGGGATGGTCCCGATCCCCCGCCACTGCCGGTCGGTGAGCCGGAAGACCTTCCGCACCAGCGCCTGGGCCGGCGGCGTCCCCTCGCGCCGGACGGAGCGGACGTACTGGTTCTCCACCTCGTGGCGGCCCTCCTCCAGCTGCCGGACCGCCATCAGGATGCCCTCGAGGATGTCCACCGGCTCGAAGCCCGTGACCACGATCGGGACCCGGTACTGCGCCGCGATCGGTTCGTATTCCTCCCACCCCATCACGGCGCAGACGTGGCCGGCGGCGAGGAACCCCTGCACCCGGTTGTCCGGGGCGGACAGCAGCGCCGTCATGGCCGGCGGGACCGTGACGTGGGAGACCAGGATGCTGAAGTTGGGCACGCCGAGCTCCCGGGCGCGCCAGACCGCCATGGCGTTGGCCGGGGCGGTGGTCTCGAACCCGACGGCGAAGAACACCACCTGCTTGTCGGGGTGCCGGAGCGCCAGCTCCAGCGCGTCGAGCGGGGAGTAGACGACGCGGATCTGCCCGCCGCGGGCGCGGACCTGCAGCAGGTCGCAGCTCGAGCCCGGCACCCGCAGCATGTCGCCGAAGGAGGTGAAGATCACGTCGGGCCGGCCGGCCAGGTGGAGCGCCTTGTCGATCTGCTCGAGGGGGGTCACGCAGACCGGGCAGCCGGGACCGTGGATCATCTCCACCGCGCCCTCGAGCAGCTGGTCGAGTCCCTGGCGGACGATCGTGTGGGTCTGGCCGCCGCAGACCTCCATGAGCGTCCAGGGCCGCGTGGCGGTGGCGCGGATCCTGGCGATCAGCCCCCGGGCCACCGCGCCGTCACGGTATTCGTCGAGGTATTTCATGACTCCTCCCGGGGCGGGGCGCCCGCCAGGCTCTGTTCCGCCACCTCACGCATCCAGTCGAGCTCCTCGAGCTGGCTCATCTCCTGCAGCACCTCGAAGGTGCGCCGGGCCTCGGCCTCGTCCACGCGGCTGATGGCAAAGCCCACGTGGACCGTCACGTAGTCCCCCGCTTTCACCTCGTCGGCCACGTAGGCCAGGCAGACTTCGCGGCGCACGCCGCCGAAGTCCACCGTGCCCATCAGCAAGCCCCGGTCGTCCCGGGTGTCGAGAATGCGGCCGGGAATGCCCAGGCACATGGGATCCTCCTCAGGAAGCGGTGGACTCCGCCCGGTGGGCGAGTTGGGCGGCGGCGATGGCCGCCTGGCCGTAACTCACCGCGCCATCATTGGGCGGCAGGTCACGGGCGGTCAGGACGCGGAAGCGGCCGCGCTCGAGCCGGGTCCGCAGCGAGGTGAGCAGGCGTGCGTTCTGGAAGACGCCGCCGCCCAGCACGACGGTGCGCAGGCCGACCTGCTCGGCCACGCGCCGCACGGCCAGCTCGGTGCCGCGGGCGACGCTGGCGTGGAAGTCGGCCGCGAGGTCGCCCAGGTCGCCGCCGCGCTTGCGGCGGAGCCCGAGCCGCACCAGCATCGGCAGCGGGTCGAGCACGAAGGTCCCGTCGGGCTCATCCTCGAGCGGCATCGGATATTCGGAGGCGGTCCGGCCGTCGGCCAGGGCCTCCAGTTCCATCGCCGCCTGGCCCTCGTACCCTGCGACCTCGCGCAGGCCGAGCACTGCCGCCGCCGCGTCGAAGAGGCGGCCCATGGACGACGCCATGGGGGCATTGAGCCTCGCCGCAAGCTGCCGCTCCACCAGGGCGAGCTCCGGCGGCGCGACCTGCGTGGTGACGGGCTCGATCACCGTGCGCAGCGAACCGTCGAGCGAGGCGTACCCCATCAGGGCCCGCCACGGGCGGCGGGCCGCCAGGTCGCCGCCGGGGAGCGGGGCGTAGCGCAGGTGGGCCATGCGGCGGTAGCCGGTCAGGTCGGCAACCAGGATCTCGCCGCCCCACACCGCGCCATCGGGGCCGTACCCGGTGCCGTCGTAGGCCACGCCGATCACCGGGCCGGTCTCGCCGTGCTCGGCCAGTACCGCCGCGATGTGGGCGTGGTGATGCTGCACCGCGAGGGTCACGGGAAGCCCGAGCTCCTGCGCCACCCGGGTCGACAGGTAGCCCGGGTGCAGGTCGTGCACCACCGCCTCGGGCTCCAGGGCGAACAGCCGGCGGTACGCGGCGAGCGTGTGCCGGAAGTGCTCCAGGCCCTCGAGGTTCTCGAGGTCCCCGATGTGCGGGCTGAGCCACGCGTGGGTGCCGGCCGCCACGGTGAAGGTGTTCTTGAGGTGGGGCCCGACCGCGAGCAGGGGCACCGGCGTCGCCACCGGCAGGCCCGCGGGCAGCGGCGCGTAGCCGCGGGAGCGGCGCAGGAAGACCGGCGCGTCGCCCACTACCCGGATCACGCTGTCGTCGGCGCGGGAGAGGATCTCGCGGTCGTGCAGCAGGAATCCGTCGGCAATCACGGCCAGGCGGCGCCGCGCCTCGAGGTTGCCGATCGCGATCGGCTCCTCGTTCGGCTGCCGCTGGTCATGACCAGCGGCCGGTCCACGGCGTCCGACAGGAGCAGGTGGAGCGGCGTGGCCGGCAGCATGACGCCGATGGTGTCCACTTCGGTGCCACCCCGGGCGCCAGGTCCACGCCGGGCCGGGTTCGAGCAGCACGATCGGCCGCTCGGGTCGTCTCCAGCAGCGCGGCTTCGGCCTCGCTCACCTGGGCGAGCGCCTGTTGCCGCCACCGATCGGACCATCAGCGCCAGCGGCTTGGCCTCCCGACCCTTGCGCACCCGCAGGGCGCGCACCGCAACCTCGCTGGTGGCGTCGGCGGCAGGTGGAACCCGCCGAAGCCGCGCACGGCCAGGATCCCGCCGGCCACAGCGCAGCACGGCCGCGTCGCGCAGCGCGCCCTCGCTCCAGGCCGCGGGCTGCCCCTCGGCCCCGGCCTCGAACCAGAGCGAGGGGCCGCAGGCGGGGCAGCTGTTGGTCTCGGAGTGGTGCCGCCGGTTGCCCGGCGTGTCGTACTCGCGGCGGCAGTCCGGGCACTGCGTGAACGCCCGCATCGTGGTGCGCTCGCGGTCATACGGGAGGCGCTCGATGACGGTGTACCGGGGGCCGCAGTCGGTGCAGGTGATGAACGGGTAGCGGTAGCGCCGGTTCATCGGGTCGAGCAGCTCTGCCTCGCACGCCGGGCAGAGGGCCACGTCGGGGGGCACCGGCAGCCGCGCGCCCGGCACCTCGGCGCTCGACTCGATCCGGAAGCCCTGCAGGCCCTCCGGGGCGGTCCAGGCCACGGCCACCGACTCGATCGCCGCGAGCGGCGGCGCCTCCGCCCGCAGTTCGGCCAGGAACGCCTCCAGTTCGCTGCCCTCTCCCTCGAGGCCGAGGGCCACCTCGCCGGAGGCGTTGCGGACCCACCCGTCGAGGCGGTGCCGGAGCGCGAGCCGGTGCACGAACGGCCGGAACCCCACGCCTTGCACCACGCCCCGTACCGACACGCGGCAGGCGAGGCGCGGCACCACCGTGGCGGCGGTCACCGGTGCGCGGGCGCCCGGGCTTCCGCCCGGAGGAACTGGAACCACTCGTCGAGGCCCTCCCCGGTCCGGGCGGAGGTGAAGAAGAAGCGCAGCTCCGGGTTGACCTCGCGGGCGTAGCGGACCGCGAGGTCCAGGTCGAAGTCCAGGTGCGGCAGGAGGTCGATCTTGTTGAGCACGGCGTAGCGCGCCATGCGGAACATCTTGGGGTACTTGAGCGGCTTGTCCTCGCCCTCGGTCACGGAGAGGACCACGACCTTGGCGGTCTCGCCCAGGTCCCAGCTGGCGGGGCAGACGAGGTTGCCGACGTTCTCGATGAACAGGAGCCGGGTCCGCTCCAGGTCGATGGCCTCGAGTGCCGCCGTCACCTGCGCCGCGTCGAGGTGGCACGCGCCGCCGGTAACGACCGCCTGCACCAGCCGCTCGGTACGCCGGGCCAGGCGGTCGGCGTCGTTCTGGGTCTGGACGTCGCCGGTCATGACGGCGATGCCGAGCTCCTCCCCCAGCGTCTCCAGGGTGCGCTCCAGCAGGCTCGTCTTCCCGGACCCGGGCGACGAGACCAGGTTGAACGACGGCACACCGGAGGCCTGCAGCCGCTGCCGGACGACGGCGGCGAGCTCGTCGTTCCGCGCCATCACCCGCTCCCGCACGTCAATCGTCCGGACGGCCATCATCCACCTCCAGGTGGGTCACCCTGAGGTCCGTGCCCGGCAGGGTGGTGAGCTCCGCCCGCGCGCCGGCGAACGGCACGTCGGCGAGCAGCGCCTCCAGGCAGAACCGGAAGTTCTCGAGCTCGATCCCCGCGTCCTCGCCCACCTCGACCGCGACGGCCCGGACCGCACTCGCCGCGTGGGGCGCCGCGCTCGCCTCGGCGATGCGGCAGACCTCGAGGGCGAGGCTCAGCTCATGCATGCGCCAGCTCGGCGCGTCGGACCGGAGCGGTGGCCCCAGTGCGCCAGGCGGTCCACCGCCCGCAGCACCACGTCCTCCACCCGCGCCTCGACCGCCGGCGTCAGGCTCGTGCCCAGCTCCACCTCCAGCGGTTCCGCGCCGATGGCCACCGCGGCCGCCGGGAGGGAGTACCCCGCGCGGCTCCCGCCAGCCCAGCACCTCGCGGAGGTCGATCTGGTGGGGGAGATCTTGAGGCTGAAGTAGCGGGGCAGCTCGTCCCGCTCGATGACCACCAGGGTGCCCGGCGGGGTGCCGGCCCGGATGGCGTCGAGCAGGATCAGCTGGTCCGCGGTCTCGATCTGGGGCAACAGGTTCATGCCCCACGTGCCACCGTCGACCAGGGACACCGACGGCGGGAGGTCCCAGTCCCGGGCCAGCCGCGCGAGCGCGGCGAGGCCCAGGCCATCGTCCCCCATGATGGGATTGCCCAGCCCGAGTACCAGGGCGTTACATGTCATCCTGGTCCACGTAGTGCTGGGTCGAGGGGACGAAGCGGCCGCCGGTGATGATCGAGCTGATCACGCCGGTCCGCTCCAGGTGGTCGGCGCGGATGGCGAGGTAGATGTGGATCGGGATGAACGCGGCGAACACCCAGGTCAGCACGTGGTGCACGAAGCGCACCACCGGGAACCCGCCGAAGGCCATGCCTACCCAGTTGAACCCCTTGTACAGCAGCCCGTCGGGGTCGGCCTGGCCGTACATCGCGAACCCGGTGACCACCGCGAGGATCCCCGCCACGTAGATGCCGGTGTAGCTCATCTGCTGCAGCGGGTTGTGCCCCAGGTAGTGGGGCGCCTTCTCGGGCTCCACCATCAGGTAGTACTTCACCTGCTGCACCATGTTGACCCAGTCGCGCGGGCGGACGGGGAAGAGGGCGCGGAAGCGCTCGAACTTGTTGCCCGCGAGCAGCCAGTACACCCGCACGATGCCGGTCATCACCAGCAGGCACGCCGCGATGTAATGGGCCAGCCGGAACCACCCCATGATGAAGTGGTCCCGGGTGTCGCCGGAGGCGATGAAGTACGGCTTCCCGATGTACAGCCCGGTCACCGCGAGCACCAGCAGGCTGATGGCCGCCACCCAGTGCATGGCGCGCAGCGGGGCGCCCCACAGGTACACCCACCGGTAGCTCCCGCTCGGGGGCGGGACCTTCCGGGCCAGGGTGAAGCCCGCGGCGTTGCCGCCGGGGGTCCCTGCGGCGGGAGTGTGGGATGTCATTGCACCTTCACCTCAGTCACCTTGTTGCCCTGGGCGTCCAGGACGTGCACGCCGCAGGCCATGCAGGGATCGAAGGAGTGGATGGTGCGCAGGATCTCGATCGGCTGCTCCGGGTTCACCAGCGGGTGGTTGTCGGTGAGTGCCGCTTCGTACGGGCCCATCTGTCCCTGCTTGTCGCGGGGCGAGCAGTTCCAGGTGCTCGGCACCACGCACTGGTAGCGGCTGATCTTCCCCTCCTTGATCTGCACCCAGTGACCCAGCGCGCCGCGCGGGGCGTCGAGGTAGCCGTAGCCCTCGCAGCTCGCCGGCCAGGTCGACGGCTCCCACTTCTCGCCGGCGAAGGTGCGAGTGTCGCCGCCCTTCACCCGCTCGATGAGCGCGTTGAACCAGGTGTCCATCCGCCGGGCGATCAGCACCGTCTCGAGCCCGCGGGCCGCGGTCCGGCCCAGGGTGGAGAACAGCGCCTCCGGCCCCACACCCAGCTTGCCCAGCGCCTCGTTCACGATGCCCTGCACGTCGTCGTGCCCGCTGGCGTAGGCCACCAGCATCCGGCTGAGCGGGCCCACCTGCATCGGCTTGCCGTCGTACCGCGGCGCCTTCATCCAGGTGTACTTGTCGAGGCCCTGCAGGTACTCCCACGGGGCCGGCGGGCCGGTGTACTTGGCCTTGGTCTCGCCCTCGAAGGGGTGCAGGCCCTCGTCGTCGCCGCCCGGGTACTCGTACCAGGAGCTGGTGATGTACTCCTTGACGAGCTTGTGGTCGTACTCGTGGACCGTCTTGAGGTCGCCGTTGAGGATGATGCCGCGGGGGAAGTAGAGGTCCTTGAGGTCGTTGACGCCGCCCTCGGGGAACTCGCCCACGCAGAGGTGGTTCCGGGTGCCGCCGCCGATGGCCGCCCAGTCCTTGTAGAAGCCGGCGATGGCCACCAGGTCCGGGTAGTACACCTGCTCCACGAACTCCCGCGCGCGCCGGATCATCGCCTGCACGTCCACCAGCTTCTCGGCGTTGATCGTCCCGGTGTCCTCGAGGTTGATGGCGCAGGCCATGCCGCCCACCAGGAAGTTCGGGTGCGGGTTCTTGCCGCCGAAGATGGTGTGCAGCCGGATCACGTCGCGCTGCCAGTCCAGCGCCTCGAGGTAGTGCGCCACCGCCATCAGGTTGGCCTCGGGCGGGAGCTTGTAGGCCGAGTGGCCCCAGTACCCGTTGGCGAAGATGCCGAGCTGGCCGCCGGCCACGAACTTCTTGAGCCGGTCCTGGACCGCCTTGAAGTAGCTCTCGGAGTTGTTGGGCCAGGGGGAAATCGACCGCGCCAGGCGGGAGGTGCCCGCCGGGTCGGCCTTGAGGGCGCTCACCACGTCCACCCAGTCGAGGGCGTGGAGGTGGTAGAAGTGGATCACGTGGTCCTGGATGAACTGCATCCCGTGGACCAGGTTGCGGATCAGGTTGGCGTTCGCGGGGATGGTGATGCCGAGCGCGTCCTCCACCGCCCGGCACGAGGCCACCGCGTGCACCACCGTGCACACGCCGCAGATACGCTGGGTGAACGCCCAGGCGTCGCGCGGGTCGCGGCCCTGCATGATGATCTCGATGCCGCGGAACTGCGTGGAAGTGGCCCACGCGTTGCTGATCCGGCCGTTCTCCGCCTGGGCCTCGATCCGCAGGTGCCCCTCGATGCGCGTGATCGGATCGACGACGACTTTCGTTGCAGCCATGGGAATCTCGCGCCTCACGCGTTAGGGGTGCCGGGGCCGCCGGACGGGGGGTCGATCACGGGCAGGGAACGCTTGCGCTCCCGCATCTGGTGCACGCCCGTCGCGGCCGCGTGCGCCAGCACGCCCGCCGTGGCCCCCACCGCCAGCGCCGCGCCGAAGATGTCCACCTTCTGCTCGATGCCGAACCCGCCGACATCGGGCAGCCGGTCGTAGAACGGCGTCATGGTGTCCCAGAAGTGCCGCTCGGTGCACCCGATGCACGGGTGGCCGGCGCCGATCGGCCAGTCGGTCTTGCTGTTCCACTGGAAGATCGGGCAGGGCGAGAACGTCGCCGGGCCCTTGCAGCCCACGTGGTAGAGGCACCACGCCTTCTTCGCCGCCTCGTCGTCGAACTTCTCGACGTACTGGCCGGCGTCGAAGTTGGCCCGCCGCGGGCACTGGTCGTGGATGCGCGCCCCGTAGGCGAACAGCGGGCGGCCATCGGAATCCACCGACGGCAGCCGGCCGAAGGTCAGGAAGTGCGCCACGGTGGCGGTCACCACGTCCGCGATCGGGGGGCAGCCCGCGATGTTCACCACCGGCTTGTTCTTGATGATCTCCGAGACCCCCACCGCCCCCGTCGGGTTGGGCCGCGCCGCCTGCACGCTGCCCCAGTGGGCGCAGGCGCCCAGCGCCAGGATCGCGGCCGCCCCCTCCGCCGCCTCCTCCAGCACCGTCTGCGCCGTCCGGCCGCCGATGGTCAGGTAGATCCCCCCGTCCGCCGTCGGCACGGAGCCGGTGACCACCAGCAGGTACTTGCCCTTCTCCGCGTCCATTGCCGCCTTCGCCGCCGATTCCGCCGCATGGCCCGAGGCCGCCATCAGGGTGTGCGAGAAGTCGAGCGAGATCTGGTCGAGCACGAGGTTCCCGATCGACGGCTCCGACGTCCGGATGACGCTCTCCACGCAGCCGGTGCACTCCTGCAGCTGGATCCAGATCACGCTCGGCCGGCGGTCCGCCAGGATCGCGGCCGCCATCTTCGGCGCCGCCGCCTTCCCGACGCCGAGGACCACGCAGAGACTGCTGCAGTATTCCATGAATTCGCGCCGGGAGATTCCGTGGCGCTCGAGTTCTTCCTCCACCGAACCGCTGGCGGGGAAGAGCGACGGTACGACTCCGGACATCGGGACTACCTCCGGTTCAGTTGGAGGAACCACTGACCCATGTGGGCAAGACTGGATGCGGGGACCGCAGCGATCCAGCAGGAGTTGGGTCGGGATGTGGGCCCGAAGATCGGGGAAAACTTCTGAAGGAAACCTGAAGGGCTGGTGAAAGGGCTCGGGGTCCCTTCATCAAAGGCGCACGGCGCGTGAAGTTGGGCAGCGCTGGCGCGAAGTGGGACAGTGACCGGGAGGCGGCCAGTCGCCGGCCGGGGCGGGGAGGGCCGGGAACCGCCAGTCTCAGGTCGCCGGGGGCGCCTCCGTGGCATGGTGGCGGTGCGGGATCCACAGCGCGCTCAGGTACCGGTCACGAAAGGAAGGCTCCCCGCTCAGCTCCACGTGCTCCACCCGCGACGCCAGCGCCTCGGCGCGGGCCCGCCGCGCCGGGGAGACCAGCAGCTGCCGGGCGCCCAGGCCAGCGGCATTGCCCACCTGCCGGATCCGGTCCCGCGGCACCGGGGGGAACATCCCGATCCGCACCGCGCTGCGGAGGTCGAGGTAGCTGCCGAACGCCCCCGCTACCAGGATCTCGTCGAGGGCCGTCGGCCCGATGCCCGCGCGGTCCAGCAGCACGTCGATGCCGCTCCGGATGGCGGCCTTCGCCATCTGGATCTCGTGCAGGTCCCGCCGCACCACGGTGAGCGGCCGGCCCAGACCGGTCGCACCGGCCTCGGCCAGCACCACCTCCGGCCCCTTCGGCCCCGGGCGCACGGCCGGATGGCTGCCCTGGATGGTGCCCCGCTCGTTGAGCAGCCCCGCCTGCCGCAGTTCCGCCATCAGGTCGAGGATGCCCGAGCCGCAGATGCCGATCGCGGGGGCATCGTCGATCGTGCGCACATGCACGGCGCGGCCCCGGATGCGGACCGCCTCGACCGCGCCCGGCGCCGCCCGCATGCCGGTGGAGAGGTGCGCCCCCTCGAACGCCGGCCCCGAGGGCGAGGAGCAGGTGCGCAGCTGCCCGTCATGGAGTAGGGTCATCTCGGTGTTGGTGCCGATGTCCACCGCCAGCACCGTGCCGCCGCGCCGGTCGAGCCCGGTGCCCAGCAGCATGGCCAGGTGATCGCTGCCGACGAAGCCCGCGACCACCGGCGGCAGGTGCGCCCGCGCCCCCGCGCCGAGGTCGAATCCCAGCGCCTCCGCCGGCAGGTCCAGCGGGGTGGTCAGCGCCGGCCGGTACGGCGCCAGCCCCAGCTGACGCACCGGGAGGTCGGCCAGCAGGTGGTGCATCGCGGTGTTGCCCACCACCACCACCTCCCGCACCGCGGCCCGGCTCACCCCGGCCTCCTCGCAGACCTCGCGGGACAGGACCGCCAGCGCGTCCCGGATCCGTCGCGTCAGCTGCCCCGCGCCATCGGGCTGCTGCCCGGCGTACGCGACCCGGCTGATGACGTCCTCGCCGTAGGCGATCTGGGGATTGGGCGCCGCGCGGCTGGCCCGCGTCACCCCGGTGGCCAGGTCGACGAGGTACATGGCCACCTTGGTGGTCCCGAGATCCACCGCGAGGCCGAGCCCGCCGGCCCCCGCCTCGAGCGGGTCCACCGACACCACGCCCTGCGCCTCGAGCTGCAGACGCTGGGAGCTGCAGAGGGAATCGGCCGGCAGGTGCAGCCGCGCGTCGGAGAGGGCATGGGCCTGGCACGCCAGCCGGAAGCCCGCGCCGCGCTCCGCCGCGTCGAGCTCCAGCTGTTCCACCTCGGTCGGCGGGGAGAGCTCACCGGTGATCCGCTGCACCCGGCAGCTGCCGCAGGTACCCGCGCCGCCGCAGGTCGACTGCAGCGCCACCCCGGCCGACCGCGCGGCGTCGAGCAGCGTGGCGGTAGCGTCCGCGGCCACCCGGCGGCCCAGCGGCTGGAACTCGATGGTGCGCTGCGGGCGGGCCATGATCTCGTTCCTCACCCGGCCACGCGCATGCGGCAGCGGGGGCGGTGGTCGCAGGCGGTGCAGGGCTCCGCGCCCGGGGCCAGCTCGCGCCCCAGGCCGACCAGGAAGGTGAGCGCCTTGGCCGGGACCAGCATCCCGCTCTCGAGCAGCTGCAGCCCCGCGGGCCACGGGTCGAGCAGCGCCAGCAGCTCCCGTTGGCCCGGCACCACCGGCCACCCCGGCGCGCCGGGACCGATCGGCGTGCCCGTGGCCAGCCCGCGGTCCGCCGCCTCGGCCCGGAGTTCCTCGCGTGCCTGGGTGGCGAGCGCCTGGACCAGCGCGCTTCCCGCGGCGTCGAGCGCCAGGGCCAGCGCCGGCGTGGCGGCCTGGCAGGCACGAACGCGTGCCTCGAGCGCCGGCCCGATGGTCAGGGCCACCGCGGCGACCTCGTCCGCCCCGGCGAGCGCGGCGGCCACACCCGCGCCGCGCAGCGAGCGCCCGCCGCCCAGCCGCACGACGTCCCCATGGCAGCGGACCACCGGATGGCGCGCCAGCGCCACCGCCGGGTGCGCGAGCTCCCGGGCCTGCTCCAGGGCCCCGGCCGCGAGCATCACCAGCCGTCCGGTGCGCGCGCCCAGCCGCTCCGGATCGGTGGCCATGGCGCGCAGCACGTCGGCGGTGGTGAGCGCGGGGAGCGGCAGCAGCCCGGTCATGTCAGGTCCCGGGGAGCGTGGTGAGACCGACCCGCCCGGCCTCGGCGCGCATCAAGGCGAGGATCGCGGCCTCCCGCTCGGGGTCCAGCGGGGGCCGTTGGTATTGCGTCACAAGGAGATCGGCCCGCACCCGGGCCCGCGCGAACGCGTCGAGGGCCCCGGCATCCTGCCAGCCGCGCAGCGAGGCGCGATCGATGACCGGCGAGGGCAGTTGCTGCTCCTCCCGGAACAGGCTGCGGGTCTCCTTGAGCTTGAGGAACTCGCCGCTCAGGCCGGTGCGCGCGAACATCGCCAGGGCCAGCGAGTCGCCCCGGGCCTCGATGCCCCGCCCGAAGCGCTGTGCAAATCCGATCGCCTCGGCGTCGAGCACCAGCTTCTCGACGCTGTGGCAGGCCAGGAAGTCGAGCATCCCCGCGCCGGAGATCATGCTGATCCCGGCCAGCACGCCGGTGAGCGCGGCCATGCCGGTCTCGAGCCCCGCCTGGGCGTCGACGACCTTCGCGTCACTGCCGCAGAGGTAGCCGTGCGTCGGCAGGCCGAACGAGCGCCCGACCTGGCTGCACGCGGCGTTGAGCATCGCGGTCTCGATGGCGCCCATCGGCGCGTTGCCCGTCCGCATGTCGAAGATCGCCGGCGCGCCCCCCCAGACCACCGGCGCGCCCGGGGCCGCATGCTGGTGGATGGCCAGGCCCGCGAGGCACTCGGCGGTGTGCTGCACCACCGCGCCCGCCAGGGTCACCGGCGCCGTGGCCCCGGCCAGCGGCACCGAGACGATCTCCGCCGGCACCCCGGCGCGCGCCAGCGTGATCAGGCTCTCACCGGCGTAGTCGGACCAGAGGAGCGGCGGCACCGGGCAGACGTCGAACACCGCTCGGGGCCGGGCCCGGAGCGCCGCGGCGCCGCCACTCTCCGCCTCGAGCAGCGCGAGCATGGCCCGGGTGGTCTCGGCCGAGAAGGCTCCCGTGACCACCGGCTTGGCGGAGTACCAGAGCACCAGGAAGAGCCGGTACAGGTCGGCGATCCCCTCGGGAATCTCGCCGCAGACCATTGCCGTGGACTGGGCGGCATACGCGGGCAGCGCCTCGGCCACCTGCACCAGCCGCACCAGGTCGGCGGCCATCGCGGTGCGGGGCGCGCGGGTGTCCGGGTCGAGGACGTTGACGCAGGAGGAGCCGGGGTCGAAGTGCGACTGCACACCCCCGTACTCGACGGCCGGCGCCCCGGCGCGGTCGTAGAGGTGGAAACGCCGGGGGGCGCTGGCCAGCGCGGCGCGGAGCATCGGCTCGGGGAACCGCGCGATGCCGTCGGCCACGGTGGCACCATGGGCAGCCAATAGCGCCTGCGCGGCCGGGGCCTGCACCCGGGCGCCGGTTTCGCCCAGGAGGGTGAAGGCCTCGCCCACGATCCGCGCGAGCAGGGCGTCGTCGAGCAGCGTGACGCCGGGCCTCATGCGGCGGGCGCCTCCCGCCCCAGCAGCGCCTTCACCAGGGTCACGGCGCGCATGGCGTCCTCGCCGTAGCCGTCCGCGCCGATCTCGGTGGCCCAGCCCTGGCTCACCGGCGCCCCGCCGACGATCACCTTCACCTGCGGGCGGAGCCCCTCACGCTCCAGCGCCTCGATGACCAGCCGCTGTCCCGGCATGGTGGTGGTGAGCAGCGCCGACATCCCGAGCACGTGGGGCTTGTGCTCGCGCACCGCGGCGATGAAGCGCTCCACCGGGACGTCCACGCCGAGGTCGTGCACCTGGAACCCGCTGGCGCTGAGCATCGTCTGCACCAGCGTCTTGCCGATCTCGTGGATGTCGCCGCGCACCGTGCCGAGGACCACGGTCCCGAGGCTCTCCCGCTGGGCCCCGCGCCGCGCCAGCTCGGGCTCGAGCACCGCCACGGCCGCCTTCATGGCCTCGCCCCCGAGGACCAGGTCGGGCAGGAACATCTCCCCCAGCCCGAACTGCTCGCCGACGTGGGTCACTCCCGGCACGAAGCCGCGGTTGATGGCCTCGAGCGGGTCGATGCCGAGCGCGAGCGCCCGCTGCGCGAGCACGCGCACCTCGTCCGGGTCGCCATCGATGACCGCCTGCCGCATCGCCGCGAACAGCTCGTCGTTCATGAACCCCTCTGGGTGAATGGTCCGGACGGCGCAATATTCTTGAGCCACCGAGCGGACCGCAATCACCGCTACGCGAGTCCCGTTTCCCTCTGGAGGGCGGGGTGCGGATCCGCTGCACCGCCCGCCTCAGGCCACGTCAGGAAAGGACCCGGATCCCATGACCCGTTGGGATGACCTGCTCGCCCGGCCCGGCGCCATCCTCGCCGATGGGGCAATGGGCAGCGCGCTCATGGCGCAGGGCCTCGAGCTCGGCGCGGCGCCTGAAGGGTGGAACGTGGCGCACCCGGAGCGGGTCGCTGCCGTGCACGCGGGCTACGCCGCGGCGGGTTCGCAGGTCCTCCTCACCAACAGCTTCGGGGCCAGCCGGTTCCGCCTCGAACGCCATGGCCTGGCGGATCGCCTCGACGAACTCAATCGCGCCGCCGCGTCCGTGGCGCGCGCGGCCGCCCCGGGGGCGCTCGTCGCAGGCGACATCGGGCCGAGCGGCCTGATGCTGGCACCGCTCGGGCCGCTCTCGGTCGCGGCGGCGCGCGAAGGCTTCGCGGCCCAGGCGCGGGCCCTGGTCGCGGGCGGGGTGGACCTCATCTGGATCGAGACCATGGCGGACCTCGCCGAGGCGGCCGCCGCCGTGACGGGCGTGCAGGACGTCGCGCCCGGCCTGCCGGTGGTGGTCACCATGACCTTCGATACCAAGGGCCGCACCATGATGGGTGTCCGCCCGGAACAGGCGGTGAAGGAGTTGTCCCGGCTGGGCGTGGCGGCCCTCGGCGCCAACTGCGGCAACGGGCCGGCGGAGATGCTCGAGGTACTCGACCGCATGGTGGCGGTGGCGCCCGCGGTGCCGCTGGTGGTGAAGGCCAATGCCGGGATGCCGCGGCTGGTGGAGGGCCGCGCCGTCTACGATGCCGGCCCGGAGGTGATGGCGCAGTACGCCACCGCCGCGCAGCAGCGCGGGGCCCGGATCATCGGCGCCTGCTGCGGCAGCACCCCCGACCACCTGGCGGCGATGGCCACGGCCCTCGGCATGGCCCGGGGGTAGGCGCGCGAAACTCCGCGTCCGTCCCTGGGGTACGACGAGGGGATCCCGGCTGCTCCGCTGCACGGAAACCGATCCCATCCCTCGAGGCCGCCCTCATGCGCCATCGTTCCCTCGCCGTGCTTCCCCTGCTCGCGGCCCTCGCCGCGCCCGCGCAGCAGTCCGTCGTGACGGAATGGACCGTCCCCTGGCCGGACACCCGACCGCGCGACCCGTCGGTGGGGGCCGACGGCCGGGTGTGGTTCGTCGGGCAGGTCGGGAACTACGTCGGGGTGCTGGAACCGGCGAGCGGCAGCTTCCGACGCTTCGCGCTCGAGGCGGGCACCCTGCCGCACAACGTGGTGATCGGCCCCGACGGGGCGCCCTGGTTCACCGGCAACCGGAACGGCACCATCGGCCGGTTGGATCCGGCCTCGGGCCTGGTGCGGAGCTGGCCCATGCCGGAGGCGGACCTCGACGATCCCCACACGCTGGTCTTCGCATCCGACGGCAGCCTCTGGTTTACGCTGCAGTCCGCCAACGCGGTGGCGCACCTCGATCCGCGCAGCGGCGCGGTGCGGGTGGTGCGGATGCCGCTCCCGGGATCACGCCCGTACGGGATCGGCCTCGATTCGAAGGGCCGACCCTGGTTCGTCGAATTCGGCGGCAACCGCATCGGCACCATCGACCCGGTGACCTACGCCCTGCGCGAGTACACCATCCCCGATCCCGCCGCGCGCCCGCGCCGGATCGTCATCACGCCGGATGACCGGATCTATGCCGGGGACTACAACCGGGGGAAGCTGGTCCGGCTCGACCCTGCCTCGGGCGCCTTCACCGAGTGGCAGAACCCCGCCGGGGCCCGGTCCGCGCCCTATGCCATGGCCGGCGACGACCAGGGGCGGGTGTGGCAGGTCGAGACCGGCGTGCAGCCGAACCGGCTGGTGAGCTTCGATCCGCGGACGGGTAGCTTCGGCACGCCGGTGCCGATCGCCGGGAGCGGCGGGGTGGTGGTGCGGCACATGGTCTTCGACCGGAAGTCCCGGAGCCTCTGGTTCGGGACCGATGCCGGGACGATCGGGCGGGCCATGATCGGATCCGTCGCGCCGGCAGCGGGCGCCACTCCGTAGCCGCCCGGCCCCGCGCCGTGTGACCGGATGCCCCGATCTGGTCGGGTCGGTTCCCGGGATGGTACGATGGCTCATCGAGGCGTGGCGGTAGTCCGTCGCGGCGGTCACGAGCGACGTGAACCCGGTCCGGCGCCTGGTCAGGAGGCGCACGCCGCCCCCCAGCGCCTGGCGGCCGTCCCCGGGGCTTGCCCGGTGGCTTCACGGCGCGGTACGGTCGCCTGCCACGCCGGTCACGCGGCTCGACGGCGCGTACCGGCCGGTTCAAGGGCCGTGACCGCCGCTTCACGACGGAGTACGGCCGGCCCCAACGCCGGTCACACCGCTTCACAACGCAGTACGGCCGGCTCCAATGCCGGTCACGCCGCTTCACAACGCATTGCGGCCGGCTCCAACGCCGGTCACGCCGCTTCACAACGCAGTACGGCCGGCTCCAACGCCGGTCACGCTGCTTCACAACGCAGTGCGGCCGGCCCCAACGCCGGTCACTCGGCCCTGGAACGCGGGACGGCCGTTTCGAAAGGTCGCACACCACGCTCACCCGCCGTCACGACGCCATCCCGAGGCATCGCGGCAGGATCCGGGGGGCGCCCCGATTGCCCACGAGCGCCGTCCAGGTATCCGCGGCACCGCCCCCCATTTCCTTCACGCCCGTCCCCCCCTCCGCTTCAGGCGGCCGCACATACATATAGGAAGGGCCCACAGGAGGCTGGGATGACACGGCTGACCAGGAAGCTCGCCGCGAAGGGCCGGGAAGCGGCGCGGAAGGTGTACGAGAAGGTGGAGACCCGGGTGCTGGTGGCGGAGGGCCGGAGGGCGGTGCGGGCCAAGGTGCGGACCACCGGCAAGGTGGGCGCCAAGGCGGCGAAGACCGGTGCCGTGGTGGGCGCGCTCGCGGCCGCGGCGGTCGTGGTCCGTGAGGTCCGCAGGCGCCGCGCGCTCGACTGACCCCCCGGCCGGGACGGAGTTCCCGGACAGCAACAACCCCCGTCGTGCGCCTGGCGCGACGGGGGTTCAGTTCAGTGGAGTGCGCCCGAGACGATTCGAACGTCCGACCTCTTGCTCCGGAGGCAAGCGCTCTATCCAGCTGAGCTACGGGCGCGTTGGGGGAGGGAAAATCGCCTCCCCACCCCGTTTACGCAACCGCGGGGACCCGCCCCGGGCTCCAGGCCCGCTGCCCATCGATTCCATCAGGGATCGGCACCTCGAGCCACTCGAGCATCGCCGGGAAGATGTCCACCGTCCGCAGCGATTCCGCGGGCACCGGCACGCTGGCCCACACCGGCACCTGCATGTGGGCGCGGATGAGGCTCCCGTGCCCGGCCTTGTGTTCGGGCACCTCGAACCGCTCGCGGAAGTCGTACCCCTCGCGGGCGATGACCAGCAGGTCAGCGGTGCGGGAGGCGCGGAACTGGTCCAGCAGCTGGACGACCGCGTCGGGGTAGGGGCCGTCCCAGCTCGCGGCGAGCCACTCTGCGGCGGTGAGCGCCAGGTCGCGCTCGAGGCCGAGGGGGTCGCCGCCCATCCGGCGGTAGCCGATCCGGTCACCGTTCACGGTCAGGAGCGCCTCGCCCCCGGCGCCCCCGCCGGCCACGCGCACCGCGCCGGGCACCTCCTGGGCCGCGACGAGGGCGACGGCCGGCTCGGCCAGCAGCGCCGCGATCACGTCGTGGGAGACGCCGAAGCTCCCGCCGTCCCGCAGGCGGGCCAGCGGCCACCGCTCCTCTCGCGGCGCCCCGGGCTGCGCGTAGACCATGGCCGAGCCGTTGCCGGCCACCATCACCGCGGCGGCGGGGTCGCGCTCCCAGATCACCGGGTGCGACATGGTCCGCACCCCCTGGCCGCGGAACCAGGTGGCGAGGTCCAGGTGGGTGTGCACGACGGAGGCGCCATGATCGCTGACCAGCACGATCAGCGTGTCCTCGAGCTCGCCCCGTTCCCGCAGTCGGGCCACTACCCGGGCCACCGTCGCGTCCACCATGCGGAGCGCGCGCAGCACCTTCGGGCCATCGGGCGTGCTCTGGTGGGTGTAGCCGTCCACCGCGGGGAACTGGGCGAAGATGAACCGCCATCCGGCATCGACGCCCCGCAGCAGGTGCCGGGTGACCGCGTCGTCGGAGGGCTGGTGCCACTCGGCGTAGTGCGCCAGCGCGCCCCAGAACTGGCGCTCGCCGCTGGCGGGATTCCGTGCGGGGGTGAGGCCCTTGGCCACCGGGGTAAAGATCCCCAGGCTCTCGGGCACCAGTTCGAAGATGGTGCGGATGCCCGGCGTCACGTCGCCGTCGAGGCGCCCCGCCTGGTAGCCACAGTAACTGCGGACCAGCTCCCGCTCGGCCCACCATCGGCCGGTGTACCGCTCGCGGTCCAGCCAGCGGATCGAGGGGATGTTGCACCGACCTGGGGTGCAGCCGGTAAGGAAGGGGAGGTAGGCCACGCTGGTGGTCGAGGGAAAGACCGTGACCCCGCGGGCCCGCCCCTGCTCGCCGGTCAGGGCCGCGAGCGCGGGCAGTTCCCCCCGGGCCAGCGCCGCTTCGGCGACGTCGGGGCGGAGGCCGTCCACCAGGAGCAGGAGGCAGCGCTTCATCGCCGCCAACCGTAGCCGGTCCCGCAGGCCGCGGCAAGCGGGCCCGCCCCGCCCGGGGCCGCGGGCGCCATGCCGGCAGGGGAGAGGCGACGCGGTTACTATTGAGCGTCTCCCGACAATTGGTCGTTCCCCGATGCAGAGTGACGCATGATGCACGCCCGCCCGCGGTTCCCGCTGGGGCTCGCGCTGCTGCTCGTCGCGCCGCCCGCCGCGCTCGCCGCCCAGGACGAGGTGGTCGAGGCCGCCTTCCGCGTGACCGTCGATTCCGCCCGCCACGACGTGGTGCTGACGGTGGGGCCGTTCGTGCTGCCGTCGATGGCCGCGGGCGGCCACTCGCATGGCGGGCACGACGAGTCCCAGATGCCCCAGTTCGATTACAAGTTCACCTGGCCGGTCGAGGGCACCGGGCGGGGCTTCCGGATGGAACTGCGCGATGCCGAGGGGAAGAAGGTGTCGCAGCGGGTGCTGCACCACCTGAACATCATCAACCAGGATCGCCGGCAGCTGCTGCTCCCGATCGCCGAGCGGGTGATGGCCGCGGGCCGCGAGACGCCATCCGTGATGCTGCCGGCCACGATCGGGCTGCCGCTCGACCGGGGCACCCGGATGCGGCTCAACCTCATGTGGCACAACGAGACGCCGGTGGACATCGAGGCGGTGTGGCTCACCATCCGGATCCGCTACTCGCCCGGCAACCTGCTGCCGGCGCCCATGCTCACCCTGCCCATCTCCATGGACGTGGCCGACATGAAGGGCCGGTCCAACACCTTCACCGTCGACACGGGGCGGACCGAGGTGGCGCGGGAGTTCATCATGCCGGTGTCGGCCCGCCTGCTGGGGGTGAACGGCCACCTCCACGACTGGGGCACGGAACTCCGGCTCGAGGATGCGGTCACGGGGCGGGTCCTGACCCGCATCACCCCGCGCCTCGACGCCCGCGGCAAGATCGACCGCATGCCCACCAGGCTCTTCGGGATCGTGGGTGACGGCCTCCGGTTGCGGGCCCACCGGCGCTACCGCGTGGTGGTGGTGTACGACAATCCGACCGGCGCCCCGCTGGTCGGGGTCATGGGACACCTCGACGGCCTGCTGTCGGTGAGCCCCGCGGCCCTGGCCCGCTGGCCCCTGAAGGACGACCCGGGGATGGCCTACGTGGACGAGGGCGCGTCCCGTCCGCCGACGGCGCCGGTGCCGGATGCGTCCGCGCCGCAGGCCTCGGCGCCCTGAACCCGGGCGGCGGGTGCGACGGACATGAAAAAGCCCCGCCGATGCGGCGGGGCTTTTCTTGTGACCATCGGGGCGCCGGGATTTGAACCCGGGACCTCCTGCTCCCGAAGCAGGCGCGCTAACCGGGCTGCGCTACGCCCCGCTTCCTCCAGCCTGCAGAGGAGCGCCATGATGCTGCCTGGCGCTTACACGGGCCCTGAGGGACTCGAACCCCCAACCTTTTGATCCGTAGTCAAATGCTCTATCCAATTGAGCTAAGGGCCCGATGGGCGGTACAAGACTCGAACTTGTGACCTCCACGATGTCAACGTGGCGCTCTAACCAACTGAGCTAACCGCCCGAAACGCGGAGGGGCGAGGCGGAGCCTCGCCCCTACAACGCTGACTGCGAAATAGCGGGGGTGGGATTTGAACCCACGACCTCCGGGTTATGAGCCCGGCGAGCTACCAGACTGCTCCACCCCGCGACGGAGTCCTGCAACGGCAGCCAAGGCGTGCCTTGGCGGTGTACCAGAGCGGGAAACGGGACTCGAACCCGCGACCCCAACCTTGGCAAGGTTGTGCTCTACCAACTGAGCTATTCCCGCAGAGCGCCGGAGTTTATCGACCGGACCGCGTCTACGCAACCACCCGGGTCATGCTTCCCGCCGGTGCCGCCGATGATGGTCGGAAGCGGGGAGCACCGATCCGGGGCCAGCGGGGCGCAGAGTGGAGGCGAGGGGGATCGAACCCCTGACCTCGTGAATGCCATTCACGCGCTCTCCCAACTGAGCTACGCCCCCATTATATTTGCGCGCCCGCTGGCCCCCGGATCGGGAGCACGACAAGCTACTCGGCTGCCGCCGGGCATGTCAAGCGAGCGGGCCTACATTCGTGGGGTCGGAGGGGTCTTCGCGGTGAAGAAGAAGAAGCTCGGGTCCAGCGCCAAGCCAGAGAAAGCCAAGGCCCCCAAGGCCCCCGCCCGGACGAAGAAGTCCAAGGCGGCGGCCGAGCCCGCCCCGGCGCGCGAGCGCAAGCTCACCCCGGTGCAGCAGATCCTGGTAAACAACCAGCCCACCAAGAAACCCCGCCGGGGCAAGCGCGAGACGTCGAAGACGCTGGGCGTCTACGACGCGGATCGGGACATCCTCGACCAGTACCTCTACGAGGTCAGCCAGACCCCGCTGCTCACGCCGCCGCAGGAGATCGCCATCGCCAAGCTGGTGCGCGAGGGCGATCCCGAGGCGATGCAGGAACTCGTCAAGCGCAACCTGCGCTTCGTCATCTCGGTGGCCAAGAAGTACCAGAACCGCGGCCTCCCCCTCACCGACCTGATCGGCGAGGGCAACGTCGGGCTGCTCACCGCCGCGCGCAAGTTCGACCCCGACCAGGGCGTCAAGTTCATCTCCTACGCCGTGTGGTGGATCCGGCAGGCCATCCTGGCCTCGCTCGCCCGCCAGGGCCGCACCGTCCGGGTGCCGCTCAACCGCACCGCGGATCTCTCCCGCATCGTGCGCACCGCCGAGGCGCTGCGGCAGGAACTCCGCCGGGAGCCGACGCCCGAGGAGATCGCCAAGTCCACCGGGTTGTCCCTCGAGGTGGTGCAGTCGCTCGCCGCGCTCAACACCAGCGATGTCCGGCTCGACGCCCCCCTCGACCCCGAGGGCGACCGCTCCCTCATCGAGCGCTTCATCGCCGACGACCAGTCCGACGCCGAGGAACAGGCGATGGACCGGTTCCTCACCGACGAGATCGAGAACGCGCTCAACACCCTGCCGTCCCGCGACGCCAAGGTGCTGCGGCTCTACTTCGGCCTCGACGGCGGGCGGGAGCATACGCTGGAGGAGATCGGCGGCATGCTCGGCGTCACCCGCGAGCGGGTCCGCCAGCTTCGCGACCGCGCGCTCAAGCGGCTGCGCGAGGGCGACGTGGGCAAGGCGCTGGCGAGCTTCGCGGCCTAGCGCGCCGCCGGCCCGGGCGGGGCCACACCGGTCCCGCCGACACCCTACCGACTTACCGCCCTACCGCCCTACCGCCCTACCGTCCTGCCGCCCCGCCGCCTCCCCTTACGCATCCCGCATCCCGCTCCTACCTTAGCCCTCGTGAATCAGGCCTCTTCCTCGCGTGCCCCCTGGGTGGCCCGGGTGGGCCGGTGGGGCATCGACAGTGCGCATGCGGTGGCTGACGTCCGGACCTGGGCGCCCCACGTGCTGCCCCAGATGCGGCGGCTCGGCGTGGACTCCGTGCCCATCGCCCTGTTCATCGCCACCTTCACCGGCATCGTCCTCTCGCTGCTCTCCAAGTACATCTTCACCGGCGCCGTCCCCCTGTACTTCGTGGGCGCGCTGGTGGGGAAGACCATCATGATGGAGCTCGGCCCGGTGCTCACCGGGCTGGCCCTGGCCGGCCGCGTCGGCGCCAACATCGCCGCCGAGGTCGGCACCATGCGGGTGACCGAGCAGGTGGACGCCCTCGAGACCCTCGCGTACAACCCCAACAGCTACCTGGTCGTCCCCCGCGTGGTGGCGGGCATGCTGATGTTCCCG
>JBGAPX010000061.1:0-21836 GCA_044221045.1 Gemmatimonadales bacterium | reverse complement strand
GCTCTTCACCGGGCCCTCGTAGATCTTGCCAACTTCCGGCTCCATCACCATCGACTCGATCATCTGGCGGGCCTTCTCTCCGCCCTCGCCGCCCGGCGAGGAGATGGTGACCAGGCCCGAGTCCTCGATCGAGATCGTGGCGCCGGTGGCCTCCTGGATGCCGCGGATGGTCTTGCCCTTGGGGCCGATGACGTCGCCGATCTTGTCCGGCTTGATCATGATCGTGATGATCCGCGGCGCGTACTTCGAGAGCTCCGGCCGCGGGGCCGGGAGCGCCTTGGCCATCTCCTTGAGGATGTGGAGCCGGCCCTTGCGGGCCTTCTCCAGCGCCTCTTCCATGATCTTGAGGTCCATGCCCTCGATCTTGATGTCCATCTGGATCGAGGTGATGCCGTTCGTGGTGCCCGCCACCTTGAAGTCCATGTCGCCGAGGTGGTCCTCGGAGCCCAGGATATCGGTGAGCACGGCGACCTTCTTGCCTTCCTTGATCAGGCCCATGGCCACGCCGGCACAGGCGGCCTTCATCGGGACGCCGGCGTCCATGAGGGCCAGCGAGCCGCCGCAGACCGACGCCATCGAGGACGACCCGTTGGACTCCAGGATCTCGGAGACGATCCGGACGGTGTAGGGGAACTTCTCGAAGTCGGGGAGCAGCGGGTGCAGCGCGCGCTCCGCCAGGGCCCCGTGCCCGATCTCGCGGCGGCTGGTGCCACGGACCGGCTTGACCTCGCCGGTCGAATAGGGCGGGAAGTTGTAGTGGAGCATGAACGACTTGCTCGACTCGCCCACGGTGTCGATCGTGTCGAGCCGCTGCTCGTCATCGGCGGTGCCCAGGGTGGCCGAGACCAGCGCCTGGGTCTCGCCGCGCTGGAAGATGGCCGAGCCGTGCGCGCGGGGCAGGAAGGTGGTATCGATGACGATCGGCCGGATGGTGTCGCAGTCGCGCCCGTCCACCCGCTCGCCCTTCTCGAGCACCTGTGCCCGCATCACCCGGTACTCGATGTCCTCGAGCAGGCTGGAGATCTGCTTGCCGGCGTCGGGGAACGCCTCCGCGAGGGCCTCCTTGACCTTGGCCTTGAGCGCCTCGGCGCCCGCGGCCCGGGCATGCTTGTCCTTGGCGTTGATGACCTTCGCCATCTCGTCCTCGGCCAGCGCCTTGACCTTCTTCACCAGCGCGGGGTCGATCTCCTCCTTGGTCCACGCCAGCTTGGGCTGCGCGGCCTTGGCGATGATCTTCTCCTGGATGCCGAGCAGCTCCTTGATGCCCTTCTGGGCCACCTTGAGCGCCTCCAGCACCTCGGCCTCCGACACCTCGAGCGCCCCGCCCTCGACCATCACCACCGAGTCGGCGCTGCCGCTCACGGTGATGTCCACCGTCGAGAACTCGAGCTGCTGGAAGGTCGGGTTGAGGATCCAGTTCCCCTCCACCCGCCCCACGCGCACCGCGGCGATCGGGCCGTTCCACGGCACCGTCGAGCATGACAGCGCCAGCGACACGGCCACCACGCTCAGCACGTCGGCGTCGTTCTCCTGGTCGGCGGAGACCACCGTCACGAAGACCTGGACCTCGTTCTTGAAGCCCTCGGGGAACAGCGGCCGGATGGAGCGATCCACCACGCGCGCCGCGAGGATCTCCTTGTCGCTCGGACGCGTCTCCCGCTTGATGAACCCGCCCGGGAACTTGCCCGCCGCGTAGGTCCGCTCGCGGTACTCCACGGTCAGCGGGAAGAAGGGGAGCGACGACTGGTTGGGCGATACGGTGATGGCGGCGAGGACGACCGTGTCGCCGAAGCGGATCACGGCGGACCCGGCGGCCTGCTTGGCGAGGCGGCCCGTCTCGATCACGAGCGGGCGGCCGGCGAACGTGGTTTCAATGCGTTGAGCGGTCACGACCTGTTCCTGTGCCTGAGGCCCCAATAGGTTGAAGGGCGTCCCTGCGAGCTTGGCAGGGACGCCCTGTGGCGAACGATCCAGTTAGTGCCGGAGCCCGAGCTGCTCGATCAGCGCCCGGTAGGTCGGCAGGTCGTTCTGCCTGAGGTAATTCAACAGCCGACGACGGGTGCCCACCATCTTGAGCAGGCCGCGGCGGCCGTGATGGTCCTTGGGGTGGGTACGGAAGTGGTCGGTGAGGGAGTTGATCCGCTCGGTCAGGAGCGAGATCTGCACCTTCGCGGAACCGGTGTCGGTCTCATGCGACCGCTGCTTGGCGATGACCGCCTGCTTGTCAAAACCCATGCTGCGTGTATCCTCTTGGCACTGACGGCGGGGCAGACGCCCCTGATCTCTCATAAACTCAGTTAGCACAACATTATAACTCCGGCCTCCTCGATCGGGCAACCCCGGAATGTCCAGCGATCAGCCCGCCCCCGGCCTCCGACTCGGCCCCTACACCCTCGACCAGTTGCTCGGGCAGGGGGGCTTTGCGTGGGTCTACGCCGCGCACCGGGACGATGGTAAGTCCTTTGCCATCAAGATCTTGAAGCCACGGTACGCCTCCGACCCCGCCTTCGAGAGCCGGTTCCGGCAGGAGGCCGCCTTCGCGGCCCAGCTGGAGCATCCCAACATCGTCCATATCCAGGACGTCGGCGCCCAGGCTGGCCTTGCCTACTTCGTCATGGATCGCTGCCCCGACACCCTGAATGCCCGCCTCGCCCGCGAATCGGTCCTGCCCGAGGCCGAGGCGGTCGCGATCGCCAGCGGGGTGGCCCGGGCCCTCGCGTTCGCACACCATCGCGAGGTGATCCACCGCGACATCAAGCCCGACAACATCCTGCTCGCCGAGGACGGGCGCGCCGTGCTCACGGATTTCGGGATCGCCCGCGCCGTGAGCGGGTACGTTCAGGCCACCGGCTTCATGATGACCATCGGGACCCCGGCCTACATCTCGCCCGAGCAGGCGCAGGGGCGCCCCCTCGATGGCCGGACCGACCTCTATTCCCTCGGCATCACGCTGTACCGCATGCTCACCGGCGACGTGCCGTTCCGGTCCAAGGACTGGTTCGAGCTGGCGCGGATGCACGTGGAGGACACCCCGGAAGCGCCGCGCGCCCGCCGGCCTGACCTCTCCAAGCGCTGCGAGCGGATCGTCATGCGGCTCCTCGCCAAGCACCCCACCGACCGCTACGCCACCGCGGAGGCGCTGCTCGAGGACCTCGACGACATCACCGGGAAGACCCGCAGCACCTCCGACATCCCCGTGCCCGAGGGGTACCTGCGGGACTCCCGCGCCGCCGCCGCGGAGGCCGATGCGGCGCAGAAGGACAAGAAGAGCTGGTGGAAGATGTGGTGAGCCTGGTCAGGGCCGGAGGGCGCGCGCCTCCGGCGCGACCTGGTCCGCCACCCGCCGCTCGATCCGGAATACCACCCCGTCCGCCTCGCGACGCACCCAGAAGGCCCCGCTCTCAGTGGAGTCCATCGCAAGGGTCAGCAGCGGCTGCCCCGCCACGCCAAGCACCGTGACGCCACGCTCCGCCGCGGTGAAGTCGGGCGCCGGACCCACGGCCTCCGGGAACCCGGCCGCCCGCACGTCGCCGAACTGGTGCACCAGGCGCGAGGCCGAGGCCGAGTCGACCGGCCCGTCGGCCAGTTGCCAGCCGGTGGCGGTCCTGGCAAGCGCAAAGGTGGACCGCCCCCGCCGGATCTCCACCCGGCCGATGCTGTCCGCCGGGAGTCGGGCCACCTGGCGGTCGCGCCACTGCTCCTCCGACTGCATCATCCGCTCGGCGAAGGCGCCCTTCAGCAGGTAGACGGGGGCCTCGCCCACCCGCCGGACGTAGAACCCCTCGAAGTCCGGGCCGCGCATGCCAACCCACAGGTCCAGTGCCGGCTGGCCGGCGGCCGCCAGGGTCAGGCGCCGACCGTGCAGGGAATCCACCCCCAGCCGCTCGTGGCTCACGGCGCTCTCGGAGACCAGTTCCCCGGGCGCGGCGCTGTCGTTGAGCGCGGCGACGAACCCGGCGACCGTCGCCGCGGAGGCCGGCAGCCCGTTCACCCGCCACTGCTCCCCGTCCCGCACCACGATCGCGGTGTCGGGTCCCTGCCGGATCTCGATCCGGGCCAGGTCGGGGAGGGCCAGGCGGGGCAGCACCAGCGCCCCGCTGGCGTCGCGGGCGGGGCGGCGGAACAGCGCCAGCGCGCCCCATAACAGCACCAGCCCGGCGAGCACCAGGATGATTCGCAGGAGCATCCGCGCGCTCATCGGGCCTCCGGCCCGCCCGCCAGCGGGCGCCAGGGCTGGAGCGACCGGCGCCGGCGCGCGGTCAGCCGCACCAGGCCGTAGATCGCCAGGAGGACGGGCAGGCCGACAAGGTTGGCATACTTCACCCCCTGCTGCAGCGCCGGGCTCGAGAACAGCAGGCGCGGCGGCCGGCGGTCCCGGCTGCGGATCGAGATCAGCGACTCGTCCTGAGAGAGCCAGTCAATGGCGTTGAGCGCGAAGACGGCGTTCTCCGTCGAGCTGCTGGCATAGCGGTCGGTGGCGAATTCCATGTTCCCCACCACGACGACCCGTCCGCGGGGCCCGCCCCCGCTGTCCCCCGCCTGCGCCGCGGCTGCCAGCATACGCGGCTTGGGGTCGACAGGCGGAAACTCCCGCTGCGGGTTGAGGTCGATGTCCCCCTCGGCGACGGACGCGAGGCGGCTGGTCATGAGGAGCGGGTAGACGGTCGTGTGGGCGCCCGGCACCACCTGCACGGTGCTGGTCCAGGGCAGGAAGACCTCGCCCACGCCGTCGGTGATGACCGTCTCGCCCCCCGCCTGGGCCCGCACCCAGAACGGGTACGGCATGTACACGGGGGCCCCGTTCGGCCCCGGTACCGGCACGATCTGGTTGGAGGAGAGGTCGTAGACCAGGTCCGGCCGGACCTTCACCCCGAAGCGCGCCAGCAGCTGGTTCCACACCGGCTCTTTGCCCACCGCCCGCGGCGCGCGCCCGTCAAGCGGCGCGCCCGTGGTCATGATCAGGGCGCTGCCCCCCCGGTCGAAGAACGCCTCCAGGCGATGGCGTGCCACCCCGTCCAGCGAGTCCGGCTGGCCGGCGATGACCAGCGCCTGCAGCGAGTCGGGCAGTGCCGCCGTGTCCCCGAGCGAGACGGGCACCACGGTGTAGCTCTTGGAAAGCTGCTCCTGCACCATGTCGAGGGTGCGGCCCTCGACGCCCCAGTCATCCATCGCGGCCACCAGCCCGACCATCGGCTTGCGGGGCCGGGTGAGGCTGCGGATGGCCACGGCCAGGCGGTACTCGAGGTCGTCGGTGCGGCGCACGAACGGGATCGGTTCGTTGCCGTCGGCGTACTGCACGACCAGGCCCAGGTAGCCTTCCTTGACCTGCAGCTCGGACTTGCCCACCACGTTGAACTGAACCGAGGTGATCCCCAGCGTCTGCGCGTCCTTGCGCGCCTCGGCGTCCGTGGCGGGGTTCCGTTCCACGATCCGGATCCGCCCCTGCCCCGCTTCCCGGAAGTCGCGGAGCAGGTCGTCCAGGTCGCGCTTCATCAGCGCCACCTCGGCCGGCAGCTCCTCGGACGCGAACAGCTTGATCGTGACGATGTCCGGCAGCTCCCGGACCAGCTGCCGCGTGGCGGGTGCGAGCGTGTAAGCGCGGCCGGGCGTCAGGTCCAGCCGCCCGCCGATGTAGCTGCCCAGCAGGTTCACCACCACCAGTGCGCCCACCAGCAGCAGCACCCCTAGTCGCAGCCGGCGCACCGGCCCCTGGCCGACGGCCAGCTTCCGGGCCAGGAGCGACCCGAACGCGAGCGTCAGGAAGATGGCCGCCAGGGACACGAAGTAGGTGGCGTCCCGCAGGTCGATCACGCCGCGGCCGATGGTCCCGAAGTGAGTGAGGACGCCGAGCCGGTCGGCCACCAGGCCGAGCCGTGGCGACAGCCCCACGATCAGCGGATTGATGAGGCCGGGCAGCACCAGCAGGAACATCACGGCCACGCCCACGATGAACGCCGTGATCTGGCTCCGGGTGATGCACGACGCCCAGACCCCGATGGCGCCGAACGCGGCAATGAGCAGCAGCGAGCCCACGTACTGCGCCACGATGGGACCCCACGACAGCTCCGCCCCGAGGGTCAGGCCCAGCGGCACCGGCAGGGTCAGCAGCTGCGCGATGGCGAGGAAGAACACCACGCCGAGGTACTTGCCCAGCAGCAGTTGCAGCTCCGTGATAGGCTGGGCCAGCAGCACCTCCAGCTGGCCGGTGCGCGCGTCCTCGGCCAGCGACCGCATGGCCACCGCGGGGGCGAAGAAGAGCAGCAGCTTGGGCAGGATCTCCAGCATCGGCCGGAGTGACCCGCTGTTGGTGAGGTAGGCAGCGCCGAAGAAGAAGAACGCGTTGGCCACCAGGAACACCGCCAGGAGCACATAGCCGGCGGGGTTGTCGAACAGCGCCTTGACCTCGCGCCGGGCCAGGATCAGGATCGGCTTCACGCGGCCGCCCCCTTTCCGGTGAGGTCGCGGAACAGGTCCTCGAGGCTGCCCGCCTCCTGGTGGAGTTCGTAGAGGGTCCACCCCGCCTCCTGCGCGGTCCGGAAGATGACCGGCCGGATGTCGTCGGCCGCCGCCGCCGCGAGCCGGACCCGCACCCGGCCGCCTTCCTCGCTGGCCTCGGCGGCGCGGACGCCCGGCAGGGCGCGCAGCCGCTCCAGGATGCCGGTGCCGCTGGCCTCGACGCTCACGTGCACCTGGCCGCCCGCGCGGCTCACCAGCTCCTCCACCGGCCCGTCGGCGGCGAGCCGCCCCCGGTTGATGATGAGCAGCCGGCTGGCGACGTGCTGGGCCTCGGTCAGGATGTGGGTGGACAGGAGCACGGTCCGGTCGCGTCCCAGGTGGCTGATCAACTGCCGGATCTCCACCCGCTGGTTGGGATCGAGGCCCTCCGTGGGCTCATCGAGCACCAGCAGGTCGGGCCGGTGCAGGATCGCGGCGGCGAGTCCCACCCGCTGGCGGTACCCCTTGGAGAGCTCCCCGATCGGGCGGTAGAACACTGCCTCGAGGCCGGTGGCCGCCACGGCGTCATCGGTGGCGACGGCCAGCGGGCGGCCCGCCAGGTCCCGGAGCCTGCCGTGGAATGCGAGGTACTCCTCCACCAGCATCTCGGGATAGAGCGGATTGTTCTCCGGCAGGAACCCCACCCGGCGCTTGGCTTCGCGGCCGGCCTCGGCGAGCGGCACGCCGTCGAAGAGGATCCGTCCCCCGTCCGGGTCGTGGTACTGGGTGATCATGCGCATGGTGGTGGACTTCCCCGCCCCGTTGGGGCCAAGGAAGCCCACCACCTGCCCGCGGTCCACTGCGAAGCTCACGTCGTCCACGGCGGTGACCTGGCCGTAGCGCTTGGTGACGTGCTCGAGGGTCAGCAGTGTCATAGTTCCAGGGGTCGCGAGGGTTGGGTCGAAGGGCGCCGCGCCGGACCGGCCGGTCGTCCGCGGTCAGGGATGCCGGAGGGCCTGCCGCCGTCGCAGGCACTCCGGGCGCTCTGCCTATCCGCCGAACAGGCCGCGGAACCAGCCGAGGATGCCGTCCCAGTTGCGCGCCAGGTCGTTCTTGAAGGCCAGCACCATCAGCATCACGATCAGGACGAAGCCGACGATCGTCAGCCGCTCCCGCAGCTTGAGCGACAGCGGCCGGCGGCGGACGCCCTCCGCCAGCAGGAACAGGAACTGGCCGCCGTCGAGGATGGGGACCGGCAGCAGGTTGAGCACGGCGAGGTTGACCGAGACCAGCGCCATGAAGGCCAGGAACTGCTCCGCCCCCATGCGGGCACTCTGCGCCGCCATCTGCCCGATCAGGATAGGCCCGCCGACTTCCCGGCTGGAGATCCGCGCTGAGAGCAGGCCGTGCAGCGTCCGCACGATCTGTGTCGAGGCCTGCCCGGTGGCGTGGAGCCCGGCGGCCAGCGCCTCCCCGAAATTGTAGGGACGGCTCTCGAACGGCACGGCGGCCCGGAACGCCACCCCAACCTTGCCGACGGTAAGGCTGCCTTCCGCGGTGGAATCAGGGGTGACGGTCACCTCGACCCGCCCGCCGGCGCGGCCGAGGGTCCACTGCATCGGCACCCCGGCGGCGGCCCGGATCTGGCGCACCAGCCCGTCCCACTGCATCACCGGCTCGCCGTTGAGGGCCACCACGGTGTCGCCGGCCTCGACGCCGGCACGGGCGGCAGGGCGACCAGCCTCGACCATGTCCGCCACGGGCTGGTGATACGGGGCCAGCGCCAGGGTGGCCCGCACCCGGTCGGTGAGCGCGGCGGGGTGGATGTGCAGCACGACCACCCGGCCATCGGCGAGGCCGATGGTCACGGAGTCCGCGCCCCCGCCGCTGATGCCCTGCTCGACGTCGTTCCACGAGCGCGCCGTATCGCCGTCGATGCTCACGATGCGGTCGCCCGGCCGGATGCCGGCGAGCGCCTCGGCGCCCGCCGGGAGGCTGTCGGTGACCACGCCGCCCACCGTGGTCACCGGGTCGATCTGCTCCCCGTTCCGGAACGCGAGGCCGGTGAAGGTGAACCAGGCCAGCAGGGTATTCATCGTGACCCCGGCGAGGTCGATCATCCGCTTGAACCGGCTGGAGCTGGCTCGTGCGGCTCCACCGGCGGCGCGCCCTCGGGGCGGCCGTCGGGATCGCTGCCTTCGAGCGCGCTGCTGCTGACCGCCTCCTCCTGGCTGGCCATCTTCACGTAGCCGCCCAGCGGCAGCCAGCAGAGCGCGTACTCGGTGTGCCCCTTCCGCACCCGCAGCCCGGGAATCGGGTTTCCCATGCCGATGGCGAAGCGGTGCACCCGGATGCCGGCCCACTTGGCGGCGAGGAAATGCCCCAGCTCGTGCACGAAGATCAGCACGCCGAGGGTGACCACCAGCGGCCACAGGTTCTGGAAGAGCGTCACGCCAGCACTCCATGCGCGTGCGCGCGGGCCCAGCGGTCCGCCGCACGGACAGTCTCGAGTTCGCGCACCGGTTCGATCCGGTGGGCCTGCAGCACCTGTTCGATCACCTCGGCGATCCGCCGGAAGGCGATCCGGCCCTCGAGGAAGGCCGCCACCGCCACCTCGTTGGCCGCGTTGAAGACCGCAGGCGCGGTGCCACCGGCGCGGCCCGCGTCCACGCCGCTCCGGTAGGCGCGGAACACGTCGGCGCGCACCGGCTCGAAGGTCAGGGACCCGATCGCGACGGGGTCGAACCGGCGGACGCCCGCATCCGGCAGCCGTTCCGGGTGGGTCAGGGCGTAGAGGATCGGCAGCTCCATGGATGGGAAGCCGAGCTGCCCGATCACGCTTCCGTCGCAGAACTCGACGAAGGCGTGGATGATACTCTGCGGGTGCACCACCACCTCCAGGGCATCGTACGGCAGGCGGAAGAGGTGATGGGCCTCGATCACCTCCAGCGCCTTGTTGGCCAGGGTGGCGCTGTCCACCGTGATCTTGTTCCCCATCCGCCAGGTGGGGTGGTTGAGCGCCTCCGCGACCGTGGCCGCGGCGATCCGTTCGGCAGGCCACTCGCGGAACGGCCCGCCGCTCGCCGTGAGGATCAGGCGCGCCACCCCCTGGGCCTGCCCCGCGAGGCACTGCAGCACCGCGCTGTGCTCCGAATCCACCGGCACCAGTTCGCCGCGGCCCGCGGCGCAGGCCTCGCGCACCAGGTCGCCGGCCATCACCAGCGTCTCCTTGTTGGCCAGGGCCACCCGCTTGCCGGCCCGGAGGGCGGCGAGCGTGGCATCGAGCCCGGCGGCACCGACCACGGCGTTGAGCACGATGTCAGCGTCGGGATGGGTGGCGGCCTCCACCAGGAGTTCCGCGCCCCGCTCCGCCACCAGGCCGGAGAGCCGTGGGTTCCACGCCCGGACCTGGCGCGCCAGCGCGTCCTGGTTGTCCCGCGCGGTGAGCGCCACCACCCGGAACCGGTCGCGCTGCCGGTCGAGCACCTGCAGGGCACTCTTGCCGATCGACCCGGTGGACCCGAGGATCGCCACTCCCAGCGGCGCGCGGACGGTCATCAGAGCACGCCGAAGAGGCGGTACAGCGCGGCCGACACCGGCAGGACGAAGTACAGTGAATCGAACCGGTCGAGCACGCCCCCATGCCCGGGGATGAGCGCCGAGCTGTCCTTGACGCCGACCTCCCGCTTGTAGAGGGACTCGGCAAGGTCGCCGACCTGCCCCAGGATGCCGAGCGCCAGCGCGAATACGAGGCCTTGCCCGAGCGGCAGGGCCACGCCGAGCCGCTGCAGGACCAGCGCGTTCATCACCGGCACGGTGAGCAACGCCCCGACGACGCCCGCGATCGAGCCCGACCAGGTCTTGCCCGGGCTCACCGAGGGCCAGAGCTTCGGGCCGCCCATCGCCCGACCCCCGAACATCGCGGCGGTGTCGCACACCCAGGTGATGACCAGGGGGAAGAACACCAGCCATGCGCCGGCCCACGAGGCGGGGCCGAAGGCCCCGTGCCGGATCGGGATCAGGAAGGTGGCGAGCCCGGCGGGATACAGCACGCCGAACGCCGTGGCCGCGGTGGCGGCGAAGGGGCGCTGGTCCGGGCGCCGGCGCACCAGCGTCAGCGTCAGCAGGGCCACCACCCACAAGGCGCCGAGGAACCAGGCCCACGCCGCGACCGCGGCCAGGCCGGTCACGCCGAGGTAGGCGAGCACGGGAACCAGGGCGGCGGACGCGAGCCCGAAGCGGGTGAGCGGCGCGATTCCCTGGCGGCGCGCAAAGTCGTACAGCTCGCGGGCACCCAGCACCGCCGCGGCCGAGACCACCGCCACCAGCGGCCAGCCGCCGAGGTACACCACCCCCAGCGCCGCGGGGATCGCGACGACGGCAAAGGCGACGCGCTGCGTGAGGTTGGACGCCATCGAGGGGGACTAGACCGAGACCTTGCCGAACCGGCGGTCGCGGCGCTGGTATTCGAGGATGGCTTCCCAGAGGTGCTGGCGGGTGAAGTCGGGCCACAGCACGGGGGTCACGAACAGCTCGGCGTAGGCCAGCTGCCACAGCATGAAGTTCGAGATCCGCAGCTCGCCGGAGGTGCGGATCAGGAGGTCGGGGTCGGGCCAGGCCGAGGTGTAGAGACGACGGGAGATCGCGTCCTCGTCCACGTCGGCCGGGTCCATCCGGCCGGCGCGCACCTCCTCGGCCAGCAGGCGGGCCGCCCGCGCCAGCTCGGCGCGCGAGCCGTAGGAGATGAGAATGTTGAGCGACAGCCGGCGTCCGCCGGCAGTGTGCGCCATGAGGCGGTCCACCGCCGCGCGCTGGCTGGCGGGAAGGCGGTCCAGGTCCCCGAGGAAACGGACCACGACCCCCTGCTCCTTGAGGTCGGCCATCTCGCGGGCGATGTACTCTTCCAGCAGCCCCATCAGGGCGCCGATCTCCTCGGCGGGCCGCTGCCAGTTCTCCTGGCTGAACGCGAACAGCGACAGCACCTCGACGCCCGCGGCGAGGGCGCCCTCGACCACCTCACGCACCGCCTTCATGCCCGCCTTGTGGCCGAACGGCCGCGGAAGCGCGCGCCCCCGCGCCCAGCGGCCGTTGCCGTCCATGATGATGGCGACATGCGCCGGCGGGTTGCCGTTGAGCTGAAGCTGCCGCAGCGCGTCGTCGTGCATGGACTCAGACTTCCATGATCTCCGCCTCTTTGGCGGCGATCAGGGTGTCGATCTGCTTGATATGCTCGTCGGTGACCTTCTGGAGTTCCTTCTCGCCGCGGGTCTTGTCGTCCTCGGCGACCTTCTCGACCTTCTTGATCTTGGCATGGGCCTCGCCGCGCGCGTGCCGCACCGCCACTCGCCCTTCCTCCCCGAGCTTGTGCATCACCCGGACGAGGTCCTTGCGGCGTTCCTCGGTGAGCGCGGGGATCGGCACCCGGATGATCCCGCCGTGGCTCGCGGGGTTGAGCCCCAGGTCGGCGTCGCGGATGGCCTTCTCGATGGCCTGGGCGAGCCCCTTGTCGAAGGGCTGCACGGTGAGCATCCGCGGCTCGGGCGCCGCCACCATTGCCACCTGGTTGAGCGGCATGGTGTTACCGTAGGCCTCGACCCGCACGATGTCGAGCAGCGAGGTCGTGGCCTTGCCGGTCCGGATGCCGGAGAACTCCCGGCGGGTGTTCTCCACGGCCTTGTGCATCAGGTCCTTGGCGTGCTTGATCAGCTCGGGAATGGTGGTCATTGGACGATGGTCCCGACCGCGGCGCCCTGCAGCACCCGGTCCAGGTTGCCGGCGAGGTTCATGTTGAAGACGACGATCGGCAGCTTGTTGGTCTGGCACAACCCGAAGGCAGAGCGGTCCATCACCTCGTAGCCGTTCACCAGCGCGTCCTGGAAGGTCAGCTCGGGGATGAGCTGGGCGGCGGGGTCCTTGCGCGGGTCCGCGGTGTAGATCCCGTCCACGTTGGTTCCCTTCAGGATGACCTCGGCCTCGACCTCGAGCGCGCGTAGCACCGCGGCGGTGTCGGTGGAGAAGTACGGATTGCCGGTGCCACCCGCAAAGATAACCAGCCGCCCTTTCTCCATGTGCCGCAGGGCGCGGCGCCGGATGTAGGGTTCGGCGAGCGATTCCATCCGGATGGCGGTCATGACCCGGGTCTGGACGCCCTTGCGCTCCAGGATGTCCTGGACCGCGAGGGCGTTGATGACCGTGGCCAGCATGCCCATGTAGTCCGCGGAGACGCGGTCCAGCCCTTCCTTGCTGGCGGAGGTGCCGCGCAGGATGTTGCCGCCGCCGACCACCAGCGACAGCTGCACCCCGCGCGCGTGCACGCGCAGCAGTTCCTCGGCGAAGGCGTCCACCACCCGGTAATCCAGGCCATAGCCCTTCTCCCCGGCGAGCGCCTCCCCGGAAAGCTTGAGCAGCGCGCGGGTGTACGCGCGGCGCATCAGCCCTCCCCGACCTTGAACCGGGCGAAGCCCCGCACGGTGATGGCGCCCCCGGCGGCCTTGGCGGCCTCCTTGACGAGGTCCGACACGCTCTTCTTGTCATCCTTCACGAAGGCCTGGCCGAGCAGGGTGCGGTCGCTGACGAACTTGCGCACCTTGCCGTCCACGATCTTGGCCCGGATGTTCTCCGGCTTCCCTTCCTGGGCCACCTGCTCCTCCGCGATGCGCCGCTCGCGCGCCACCAGGGCGGCGTCGAGGTCGGCCTCGGTCACGCCCAGCGGCTGGGGATCGGCCGAGGCGATGTGGAACCCGAGCTCCTTGCCGACGCCGGCGAGCGGCTCGCCCGCGGGACCCTCGAGGTTGATCAGCACCCGAGCATGTGGTTGAAGTGCAGGTAGGTGGCCACCTGCCCCGCGGCCTGGGTGAAGCGCGCCACCCGCTTCAGCGCCATGGCCTCGCCCGTCTTGCCGGAGGCACTCTTCACGGCCTCACCCACCGGCGTGCCCCGGAACGGCTGACCCTCGATGGCCGTGCCGGGGTGCACGCCCTGCGGCGCGTGGGCCAGGGCGTGCTTCGCCAGCTCGCGCGCCAGCGCGATGAAGTCCTCGTTCTTGGCGACGAAGTCGGTCTCGCAGTTGAGCTCGATCATCCCCGCGTCCCGGCCGTCAGCCGCGGTCTCGATCACCACGAGGCCCTGGGACGCGCTCCGGTCGCTGCGCTTCTCGGCCTTGGCGATGCCCTTCTTGCGCAGGATCTCGCCCGCCTTGTCGAGGTCCCCGTGGGCCTCCTGCAGCGCGGCCTTGCAGTCCATCATCCCCGCGCCGGTCCGCGCCCGCAGCTCCGCCACCAACTTCGCCGAAATCGGCTCGCTCATTGCCCAATCCTTGTTCGTGATGCGTGAATGGCGCCCCGGAGGGGCGCCCATGCCAGTTCACCTACAGGAAGCCGCCGTCCGGGGCCCAGGGGGCCGGGGACGGCGGCAGCGCCTGCAACGGGGCCACGGGTGCCCGCGCTATGCGTCGGTGTCGCTCGCCGCGGCGTCCCCGCCCGCCTCGCCGTTCTTGATCCGGGCGGCGATCGCCTCCGGCTTCGGCCGCCGCTTGCGGCGGGTCCGGCGCTTCTTGCGGTCTTCCGGGTCCCCCTCGGAGCCGCCGTCGGTGCTGTAGGTCTCCGCCTCGCTGTCCTCGACCGCCTCGCGGAGCGGGCTCTGGGCCCGGGCCTCGCGGATGACCTCGGCCAGCGCCCCGGTGATGAGGGACACCGAGCGGATCGCGTCGTCATTGCCGGGGATCGGGACCGTGATCACGTCCGGATCGGCGTTGGTGTCGACGATGGCGACCACCGGGATGCCGAGCTTGTTGGCCTCCTGGACCGCGATCTTTTCCTTCTTGGCGTCGACCACGAACAGGGCCCCGGGCAGCCGGCCCATCTGCTTGATGCCCTCGAGGTTGCGCAGCAGCTTCTCGCGCTCCCGTTCGAAGAGCAGCTTTTCCTTCTTGGTGTAGTTCTCGAACTCGCCGTCGGCCGACCCCTGCTCGAGCTCCCGCAGGCGGCGGATCTGCTTCTTGATGGTCTGGAAGTTCGTCAGCATGCCGCCGAGCCAACGCTCGGTGACCCACCACGACGCGCTGTTGGCCGCCTCGGCCTGGACGATCCCCTTGAGCTGCTTCTTGGTGCAGACGAACAGCACGCCCTCACCCTTGAGCACGACGCTCTTGAGCAGCTCCTGCGCCGCGAGGATCTGCTTGAGAGTCTTCTGGAGATCGATGATGTAGATCCCGGAGCGCTCGGCGAAGATGAACCGGCGCATCTTGGGATTCCACCGGCGCGTCTGGTGACCGAAATGCACGCCGGCTTCGAGGAGGTCCTGCAGCTGGGGCTGAGCCATCGGGGTGATGCCGCCTTCGTCAGTGAGGGTTGATCGTCCGCCGCGTTCGTCTCGCCGGCAAACCCCGTTGCCAGGGCACCCTGCCGGCGATCCCGCGACGTGCGTGGTGACGGGCCTGCCCCGCGGGGCGGGCCCGGGGTGTGACTAGCGCTTCGAGAACTGGAACCGCTTCCGGGCGCCCGCGCGACCCGGCTTCTTCCGCTCCACCGCCCGCGGATCGCGGGTGAGGAGTCCGTTGGCCCGGAGCTTGGCGCGGTGCTGGCCATCGGCCTGGACCAGCGCCCGGGCGATGGCGTGCCGCATGGCGCCGGCCTGCCCCGCCTGGCCGCCGCCGTTCACGTGCGCCTTGACGTCGAAGGCGCCCAGCGTGTCGGTGGCCGAGAAGGACTGCTGGATGTGCTGGACCAGGGAGGGCCGCGGGAAGTAATCTCCGAGCGTACGCCCGTTGATGTCCCACTTGCCGGTGCCCGGGGTCAGGTACACCCGCGCCACGCTCGTCTTGCGGCGGCCGACGGCCTGCCAGCGAAATTCAGGCTTTCCGCTCATGGTTTACTTGGCCTTCGGGGTCACGGAGTACGGCACGGGCTGCTGGGCGGCGTGGGGATGCGACTCCCCGGCGTAGACCTTGAGCTTCGTGCGGAGCTTCTGCTTGGTCAGCGAATTCTTGGGCAGCATACCGAAGACGGCGTGCTCGATGACCCGCTCCGGGAACTTGCCCTGGAGGAGGTTCTTCACCGGGGTGAAGCGCTCGTGGCCCATGTAGCCGGTGTGGTGGAAGTGCCGCTTCTGCTCCAGCTTGCGGCCGGTGAGCCGGACCTTGGCGGCGTTCACCACCACCACGAAGTCGCCCCCGTCCATGTGCCGGGTGAAGGTCGGCTTGTGCTTGCCCCGGATGAGCTGGGCGACCTGGCTGGCGAGCCGGCCGAGGGGGACGTCAGCCGCGTCCACGACGTGCCAGTCGTGGGTGATGTCGCTCGGCTTGGCGGAAAATGTGTTCATCGGACAGCGTGCCCCAAAGTGAAGTCCTGAAAGCGCACAGACTTGAAAACTAGCCTAGGGAAAGGGGTTAGGTCAAGACCCGGCCACAGGCGAGAACTCCACCAGCACCTGGCCCTTGTCCACGGCCACCCCCGGCTGGACCCGGACTTCCCGCACCACCCCCGCCGCCGCCGCCCGGAGCTCGTTCTCCATCTTCATGGCCTCCAGCACGATAAGCCCCTGGCCGGGAGTCACCGCCTGCCCGGCCGCCACCAGGACCCGCACCACCAGGCCGGGCATCGGCGCCTTGAGCTGGGCGGCCGCCGCCGGACCAGCGCCCGCCCCGGTCAGGCGCTGGATGTGCCGGGTCCGCTCGTCCACCACCCGCGCCTCGACCCGCGACCCGTGGACCAGGATCCCCCACTCCCCCGGCGCGGCAGGATCGGCGGCCAGCGTCAGGGACGCGCCGTCCAGCAGGAGATGCCGGAGCGGCGTCCCGGGGACCACGGTCAGGTGGGCCACCGCGGGGCGGCCATCCACCACGACGCGCTCCCCGTCCAGGTCGACCTCGACCTCCCGCCCCAGCAGCGTGACGAAGTATTTCACTCAACCCTCCAGGACCGCCACGACCTCGACATGCGCGGTCATGGGAAAGAGATCGTAGGCCTGCACCGAGACGAGCCGGAAGCAGGGGCCGCCCGTCGCATCGGCGCAGAGTCCCGCCAGGTCGCGCGCGAGGGTCGCCGGGTCACAACTGATGTACGCAAGCCGACCGGGGTGGGCCGCCCGCAGTGCCGCGACGACCTCCGGCGCCATCCCCGCCCGTGGCGGGTTGGTGACCACCACGTCCGGCGCCGGCAACTGTCCGACGAGGGCCTCGACGCGTCCGGCATGCCGGATGACCATTCCCCCAGCGGTCTCCTGCGCCGCGGCATGCGCCACGGCCTGGCGGTCAAGCTCCACGCTCTCGACCCGGGCCCCACGGGCCAGGAGCGCCGCGGTGGTCTCGCCGATGCCGGCGTAGAGGTCCCAGGCCTGCGCCCCGCGGAGGTCACCCAGGGCGGTCAGCGCCTCCGCCCGGATCCGGTCGCCCAGCCCCGGATGCACCTGCTCGAAGACCGTGGCCGGGAGCGTCGTGCGGTCGCCCGCCACGACGCGCAGCGCCCCCTGGTCCGGCTGCCACCAGATGGTGGCGGACGCGCCGCGGGCCGCGAGTCGCTCGTGCAGGCGAGGCCCGCCGGTCCAGGCCTGCTCCCCCCTGGCCTTCACCACGAGGTGCAGGCCGCCGGCACGGTCCACCCGGAGCACCAGCTGTTGGGCATCGGCCGGGAGCAGCTGCAGGCTTTCCCGCACGGCCTCCCAGAGCATCATCAGCTCCGGACGGGCCAGGTGACAGCGCTCGAGCGGGAAGACCCGGTCGGGGCGGTCCAGGGGATGGTAGCCCGCGTGCCGGCGGCCAGGCCCCAGCGCGAGGGTGATCCGGCTCCGGTACTCCCAGCCGGACTCGGCGGGCTCCACGGGCGGCACCGGCACCGGAAGCCGGCCGATCCGGGCCAGGGCGTCGGCGACGATCTGCCGCTTGGCCTCGCGCTGGGTGGGCAGGTCGAGGTGCTGCAGCTGGCAGCCGCCACAGCCGTCGCGCTCGTAGTGGACGCAGCGCGGGGCCACGCGACCGGGGCCCGGCTCCACCACCCGGGCCACGCGCGCGCGGGCGAAGCGCGCCCGCCCCTCGACGCCCGTCAGTTCCACGAGGTCCCCCGGGGCGGTCCGCGGCACGAACACGGCCCGCCCGTCCTCCAGCCGCCCCACGCCATCCCCGCCCCCCGCGAGCCGGAGGATGCGGGTCAGCGTAGCCCCTCCCGGAGGCCGGCCGCCCGCCAGGCGGAGGAGGTCGGCATGTCCACCGCGACGGCCGGGCGCCGCTGCCGCCGCGCCTCGTCCTCCGCCAGCGCCGCCGCCACCGCGATGGCCAGCAGGCGCCCCTCGTCGCGCGGTGGCTCGAGCAGGTCGGCCCGGCGGTCGAGGAACTGGCTGTCGATCGCGGCCCGCCGGAAGTCCGGATCATCGAGGAGCCGCAGGTGGAAGGCCTGGTTGGTGGCCACCCCGGTGACCACCAGCTCCTCGAGCGCCCGCCGCATCCTGCCCAGCGCCTCGGCCCGGTCTGGCGCCCAGACGATCACCTTCCCGAGCAGGGAGTCGTAGTAGAGCGTCACCTCGTTGCCCGCCTCGAAGCCCCCGTCCCACCGCACCCCGGGTCCCGCCGGAATCCGCAGGTACTCGATGCGACCGGTGGCGGGCAGGAACCCGTTGGCGGGGTCCTCGCTCGTGATCCGGCATTCGAGCGCCCAGCCCCGCGGCGCCAGCGGGCCGGCCGGCAGCCGCATGGGGAGGCCCTGCGCGATGCGGAGCTGTTCGCGCACCAGGTCCACGCCGTAGACCAGTTCGGTCACCGGGTGCTCCACCTGGATGCGCGTGTTCATCTCGAGGAAGTAGAAGGAGCCATCCGCGGCGAGGAGGAACTCACAGGTGCCGGCACCCCGGTAGTCGACGGCGAGGGCCGCGGCCACGGCCGCCTGCCCCATTCGCTCCCGGAGTTCCGGGGTCACGGCCGCCGACGGCGCCTCCTCGACCAACTTCTGATGGCGCCGCTGGATGGAGCACTCCCGCTCGCCGAGGTGCACCGTGCGGGCATGATCCGACAGGACCTGGATCTCCACGTGACGTGGCCGCTCCACGTACTTCTCGAGGTACACGGCCGGATCGCCGAAGGCCTTGAGCGCCTCGGAGGCGGCCGCGGTGAGGGCCGACCCCAGATCCTCGGATCGCCGCACCACGCGCATGCCCTTGCCACCGCCGCCGGCCGCAGCTTTCACGAGGACCGGGTACCCGATCTCCTCCGCGGCGCCGATGGCGGCCGCCGGTTCGGTGATCGGCAGGGTCAGCCCCGGGACGATGGGGACGCCGGCGGCCTGCATCCGCCGGCGGGCCTCCGTCTTGTCGCCCATGGCCGTAATGGCGGCCGCGGGCGGCCCGATCCAGGCAAGACCGGCATCCGTCACGGCCTGGGCGAACGGCGCGCGCTCGGCCAGGAAGCCGTACCCGGGATGCACCGCCCCCGCACCACTCTCCCGCGCCGCCGCCAGCAGGCGATCAATGCGCAGGTAGCTCTCCCCGGGCGCCGGGGGCCCGATGGCGATCGCGTGGTCGGCGGCGCGGACGTGGGGGGAGCGGCGATCAGCCTCGCTGTACACCGCCACGGCCTCGAGGCCCTCCTCGTGACAGGCGCGGATGATCCGGAGCGCGATCTCGCCCCGGTTGGCGACCAGCACACGACGGAAGCTGGTCATGTGCAGAGGTCCGCGCCGGGCCGGTCGCGGCCGGCGGCGTGGGGGCAACGGCGGGGCTGCATCAGGCGGTGCGGATCAGTCGCGACAGGCGGTTCGGTGGTGGAGGCGGAGCGGCAGCAGCAGCGTGGTACAGAGGAGCGGATTGGCGCGGGCCGCCGCCTGGTAGACCGCGAGCACCTCGCCCTCGACCGCATTGGGGCGGGCAAGCTCGACCTCGAGGAGATCCACGATCGACAGCGGCGCCGGATCGACCGCCGAGGGGCGTCCGCCGACCCGCACCAGCCGAAGGGTGGCGAGCGGCACAGCCGGGACGATCGTCGCGGGCACGCCCGGTGACAGGCAGACCGGCCGGCGCTGGGCCGCCTCGGCGAGTGCCGCGTCGACCGGGAGGGTCGTCGCGACGCCCAGCGCGGCCACCATGGCCGACCGGTAGAGGGAATCGCCAGCGTACTGTTCCGGCAGGAGCAGCACCAGGTCGGCCCGCGCGCCCTCGCCGAAGACCACACTCCAGACGGCGGTGGCCTCGAGGTCGGTGCCGGTGACCATCACGCCGCCGGCCGGGCAGGAAGCGATGAGGTTGAGGCCCAGTTCGCGGACGTAGTCCGGTGCGGAGCCGGCGTCCGCCGGGACGCCGGCGGCGCGCGCCAGGGCCCAGCCCCTCGCCTCCACACCCAGCATCATCCGCTCGCGGTCCACGGTGGCGCGGAGCAGGAGCGCGGAATCGGTGGCCCCGCGGAGCGCCTGGTCCAGCGCGGCACCGGCGAAATCGAGGAAGAGCGCACCCGTGGGATCTCCGACGTGGCCCTGCCCGTGCCACTGCCTGGCGTCGATAAGGTAGAACCAGCCGAGGGCCCGCCACGCGGCGGCGTCATCCGGGGCGGTCGCCAGGTAGCGGCCGAGCATCTCGGTGGCCTCGGTGCGGGCGCCGGCGCGGGCAAGTTGCAGGGCGCGCGGCGCGACCGAGGGGTCCACCGCGGCCTGACCGACCAGGTCGGAGGCCACGGAGCAGGCACAAAGTGCCGCGGCGAGGAGGCGGGAGGATGGACGGGCCATCGGGGCGTAAGCTAGGCCGCGGTACAGGGATGCGCTAGGGTAGACGGCCCGGACGGTCGCCTGCCTACAGCGGCAGGTTCCCGTGCTTGCGGGCCGGGTTGCGGTCGCGCTTGGTGGCCAGGGTGCGCAGGGCGTCGATCAGGCGGGGCCGGGTGTCGCGGGGGTCGATCACGTCGTCGAGAAAGCCCCGGGATGCGGCCAGATACGGATTGGCGAAGGTCTCGGTGTACTCGCGGATCCGGCGCGCGGTCTCGGCCTCGCGGTCGGGCGCCTGCTCGATCTCCTTCTTGAAGAGAATCTCCACCGCGCCCTTGGGCCCCATGACGGCGATCTCGGCCGTGGGCCAGGCCAGGTTCACGTCGCCCCGGATATGCTTGCTGCTCATCACGTCGTAGGCGCCCCCGTAGGCCTTGCGCGTGATGACGGTGAGCTTGGGGACGGTGGCCTCGCAGTAGGCGTAGAGCAGCTTGGCGCCGTGCTTGATGATGCCGCCATGTTCCTGGGCCACCCCGGGCAGGAATCCCGGGACGTCCACGAAGGTCACCACCGGGAGGTTGAAGCAGTCGCAGAAGCGTATGAAGCGGGCCGCCTTGAGCGAGGCGGCGATGTCGAGCACGCCCGCGAGCACCGCGGGCTGGTTGGCGACGATCCCGACGGGTCGCCCGCCGAGCCGCGCGAAGCTGGTGATGATGTTGCCGGCGTACTCCGGCTGGACCTCGAGGAGCGACTCGCGGTCGGCCACGAGGCGCAGCACCTCGTGCATGTCATAGGGCCGGGAAGGCGCGTCGGGGATGAGGTCGAGCAGCCGCTCCTCGCGACGGTCCTCGGGATCGTTCGCGGCGACGCGCTCGACGGGCGGCTCTTCGAGGTTGTTGGCCGGCAGGTAGGCCAGCAGGGCCCGGACGGCCGCCAGGCAGGCGGGTTCGCTGTCGTGCACGAAGTGCGCGACCCCGCTGGTGCCGCCGTGGACGTCGGCGCCCCCCAGCTGGTCGAAGCTGACCTCCTCGTGGGTCACCGTCTTCACCACATTGGGGCCGGTCACGAACATGTAGCTGACCCCGCGCACCATGAAGATGAAGTCGGTGATGGCGGGGCTGTACACGGCGCCTCCCGCGCAGGGGCCGAGGATCACCGAGATCTGGGGCACCACGCCGGAGGCGAGGGTATTGCGGAGGAAGATGTCGGCGTAGCCCCCGAGTGAAGCGACCCCTTCCTGGATCCGGGCCCCGCCCGAGTCGTTGAGCCCCACCACGGGCGCCCCGTTCCGCAGGGCCAGGTCCATGACTTTGCAGATCTTCTCCGCGAACGTCTCCGAAAGCGACCCGCCGAACACCGTGAAGTCCTGGGAAAAGACGTACACCAGCCGCCCGTCCACGCGCCCGTAGCCGGTCACCACCCCATCGCCCGGAATCTGCTGCGCCTCGAGGCCGAAGTCGGTGCACCGGTGGGTGACGAAGCGATCCAGTTCCACGAAGCTGCCGGGATCGAGCAGCAGGTCGAGCCGCTCGCGGGCGGAGAGCTTGCCCTTCTTGTGCTGCTGGGCCAGCCGCTCGGGTCCCCCGCCCTGCTCGGCCTGGGCCTGGCGGTGATGCAGCTGGTCGAGAAGTTCGCGCGGGGTGGGCATGGCCGGGAAGCTACGGCGCACGAGGAGGGCGGTAAAGGCGGTAAGGCGGTAATGGCGGTAAAGGCGGTAGGGCGGTAGAG
>JBGAPX010000060.1:0-21873 GCA_044221045.1 Gemmatimonadales bacterium | reverse complement strand
CGGTGCGGTGAGGTCCTCGCCGCGGCAGCCGCCGCCACACACCCCCGCCAGCCCTGCCAGCATGAGCCACATGCGCGCGCCTCCGGTTGCCATGGAAGTTCCCCTGGGTGGACGCCCCCGGCCAGCCTGCGGACCACAGGAGCCCACGCCCCCCACCCAGGCCCCGCAAGGCCGTCAGGGACGAATGCCAGCAGCGGGTGGGGGCGGGGAAGCGCGGGGGGTGAAGCCGAGGGCGGGGAAGGCACGCGGGGCCGGCGGCGATGCCGGCCCTGCTGTCGTGCGCCGGGAGGGCAGCGAGCGTCAGTTGGGGCGGGAGGCGCGGGCCCCGGCGGGGCTCCGCCTCGCGCGGAGGTTGGGCATGAGGGGCGTCCCCGTCTGCTCGAAATCGGCCAGGAGGCAGTCGGCCCCGGTGGGCGCACCGACCTCAAGCATCGGAGAACCGGGATTGGCCCGCGGGCGAGTCGTTGTCCAGCAGGACGGCGCGGCTCCGATGACGCTGAACTCCGAGAAACGCCAGGCAAACCCGTCCGACGTGTAGCGCGGGTACTTGAGCCCCCGTTGCGCGATCGTGTGCGAGGCGACCGTCCCGCCGACCGTCCACTCCCGCACGACAGAGCTCTCCCCGGTCACGGTACCGTTCGGGTCGAGGGGATCGTAGAAGTGACTCCAGCGACTCGCCACGGCCCGAAGTCCGTCCTGGCTCCAGGCGTAGTAGAGTCCCCCAGTGTACTGCCCGGGATCGACGCCGGGGCAGTACAAGCCGACGTCGGTGTCGAGAAGCTGGACCCCTGCGCCCGTCGCGCCGAGCGGGACGGCATGCACTCGATCGACGCTCCGGATCGCGCCGGTGCCATCGGGGCACTGGTACCCCAGGTCATCGTCGGCGTAGCTCTCGGCCAGCGCGTGCATCCCGTCCGGGGCGACCCTCACCCGTCCGGGGAAGAACTGCAGGTGCCCATCGTCCACCGGGTCGAACACGTTTGGGTGTGTTTGCGGGCCGGAGGGCCCGGAGATCGTGACCTGACCGCCGGTGATGTCTGCGGTATCGCGCTCGAGGTACTGCCGCTCGACTCCCGGGACCGTGTGCAGCAGGGCGCCGGTGTGGCTGTACACCGCTGTGGAGATCCCGGTCGCAAGGTTGAAGACCCGGACCGCCAGCCGGCGGCCCCCTTGGGCCACGCTGACGCCCTGTGCCTCCCCGCCAGGGACCGGGATGCGGAGCGTGTCGGCTTCCTTCCGCGCCAGCTTGACCTCCCAGGTTGGGAGGCTACCCACCGCCACTTCATAGCCGCAGATGGGCGCGCCCGTGCGCTCCCGGGACAGAAGCGTGAGCGATCCATACGCGTCGAGTTGATAGACCGATGCGCCGTGTACCCGCAGTTGGAGCGAGTCGGCGATGAACTGTCCGGTAAACGGATCGAATTTCGGCTCCTGTGCACCCCGGAGGATGTAGTCCTTGACCTGGGCGGCCGTCAGCGTTGGGTCCATGGCGAGGAGCTGCGCGGCGACGCCGGCGACGAGCGGAGCAGATAGTGAAGTTCCGCTCGGGGGCTGCTGCCCACCTCCATTTCTCAGCGTCTGGATCCCCTGCGCAGGTGCGGCAACCTCGACCGCCCCAGTGATGTCAGTAGACGAGGCCCACTTCTGGTTGCCCGGAGAGGTTCCCAATACCAGAAGAATCCCATCTCGCGTGGACGTGGAATCGCCGGGGGAGAAGAATGACGCCAGCGCGGCCTTGACTCCAAAATGCGAGTGAGTGAGGGCCAGCAATCCTTGGATAGTCAGTGTGTTCGGGTCGTTGCCGGCGGGGGCCACAATCATGCCGCCGGCGCCAACGTACTTGGTGATGCCTTGCCGCAGCCTGGCAATTACCGCTGGATGAGTGGGCGCAACAGTGAAGGACATCGTCAGGACTCTGATCCCTCGAGCGGTCGCGGTCGGAAGTATGTGGTCCACCAGGTAACCGGCCCAGTCTCCCGGCACTTGGTTCGATGCCGAATCGAGCAGGCTAAAGAATGTCAGATCCGAGTCCCACACCTGCCCGACTCCACCGGCTGAATTGTCTCCGACCGCGGTCAGAAGCCCAGCGACGTCGGTGCCGTGCGACAGGAGCGATGGGGATACCGTGAAGGGGTTAGTCGACGGGTTCGTGGCCGTTGAGTCGACGCCTTCGAGCGTGAATCCACTCAGACCATTTAGGTCCGCCTCAGAAGTGTCCACATGGAAGTCCACAACCCCAAGGCGAGCTGGCAACGCTCCGTACCTGCCGTTCTCGCAAGACCATGCCAACGGCGAGCGGATGGCTTGAAACGCCCAGGTCGCTGGTGTCGGGGCGGTAGAAGCAGCTAGCCACGCCGTGCGGTTCAGGCCTGGTCCGTCCTCGGGGTATCGTGCATCGAGCCCGATCGGACCTCTCCATGAGACCGGTGCGGCATAGCTGACCCCAGGCCAAGCATTCATGCCCGACTGGACTTGATCGAATGCCTGCCATGAGGGGCCCGGGTCAGGGATCCGCACGTAGTACTCCTGCGCGGGCTGGCTGCCAGCGATGATCACTGCGCCGAAGTGCTGCAGGAGCGCATTGATTGTCGCCCCACTCGTCGTGTCGTCAAAGCTGATTACGAGGACATCTCTCAGGTACCTCGTCGCCGTATCACCCGGAGGCTGGACCACCATGAGGGTATCGAACGTGTATCGCGGAGAGACCGGAATTGGCGGGCGCCCGGTGTCTGCAACTTCCGCCGTCGCCTGGAACTGCCACCGGGCCTTGGTCACCGGCGACTGCACCTGGAAGGTCAGTGTGTCTTCCGCCGTCGAGTCGCCCGCCGCCAGCACGCTGCTGCCCCCGATGAACCACACCCGCCCCCCGCCCGCCTCGCTGCTGTCCGGCTGGTACGCCACCACCTTGCCCGGCGGCGTCCCCGCCGGCAGCACCACCGTGGTCCCGGTGGCCGGCAGGTAGAGCCGCACCGGCAGCTGCACCGCCTGCCCGGTCAGGTTCCGGAACCGTACGAAGAGCCTGAGCCGCCGGTTGGGCGTCTGCACCCAGGTGGCCGGCTGGCTCCGGGTGAGCACCAGGCCGCTCGGGCACTCCGCGGCGGTGGGGAAGTTGGTGGTCACCGACGTGGGCCCGGTGATCGTGAACTGCGCCCGCACGCAGAGGGTGTCGGCCACCACCAGCACCCGCGCGGGCGCCGGTGCCGCGCCCCGCGGTGCGGTGAGGTCCTCGCCGCGGCAGCCGCCGCCACACACCCCCGCCAGCCCTGCCAGCATGAGCCACATGCGCGCGCCTCCGGTTGCCATGGAAGTTCCCCTGGGTGGACGCCCCCGGCCAGCCTGCGGACCACAGGCGGTGCGGTGAGGTCCTCGCCGCGGCAGCCGCCGCCACACACCCCCGCCAGCCCTGCCAGCATGAGCCACATGCGCGCGCCTCCGGTTGCCATGGAAGTTCCCCTGGGTGGACGCCCCCGGCCAGCCTGCGGACCACAGGGCGCCCGCCCCGCCCTGCGCCGGGCCCTCGCACCTCCCGCCGGACGTGCCATATTCCCCGCGCGGCTCCGCGTGCCCCCGACCACCCATCCGTGCCCTGCCGAGTGCCTCGATGCGCCGACCGACCGCCGTCCTCCCGCTGCTGCTCCTGCTGGCCGCCTGCGCCCGCGGCGACGGCGGCACCAGCTATCCCGGCACCATCGAGCTCGACGAATCCGACGCGGCGCCGCTGGTGGGCGGGCGGATCGTGGAGCTCCGGGTGCAGGAGGGGGACACCGTCGCCGCCGGCGACACGATCGCGATCCTCACCCAGCGCACCCTCCCGGCGCAGGCGGAGGACCGCCGCGCCCGCCTGGCCATGGCGCGCGCGCGGCTCGCCGACCTGCGTCGCGGCTCGCGGGCGCCGGAGCTGGCACGGGCGGAGGCGGACCTGGCGGCCGCGGAGGCCGATGCCGACCGCGCCGCAAAGGACCTGGAGCGCGCCACCCGCCTGGTGGCCGACAAGGTGATCGCGCAGCAGGAGTACGACCGGATCCGCTCCGGCGCCGAGGCAGCGGCCCGCCGGCGCGACGCGGCGCGCGCGGTGCTCACGCTGGCGCAGGAAGGCAGCCGCAGCGACCAGGTGCGCGCCGCCGAGGCCGAGGTGGCGAGCGCCGAGGCGCTGCTGCGCGGCGCCACCGCTGACTTGGACGAGCTCGCGGTGCTGGCGCCGGTGGCGGGCGTGGTGCTGGGACGCCACGCCGATCCCGGCGAGGTGGTGCCGGCGGGAACGCCGCTCGCCACGATCGGCGACGTGAGCCACCGCTGGGTGCGGGTGTACCTCCCCGCCGCGCTGCTGGCCACGCTCCCCGCCGGCGCCCCCGCCGAAGTCACGGTGGCCGAGGCGCCGAGCCGCCGAGCCGCCGAGACGGCGATCCGCGGCCACCTCCTCTCCGTGAGCCCCAGGGCCGAGTTCACCCCGCGCGCGGCACTCACGGAGGAGGAGCGGGCCGACCTCCTCTTCGCAAGCCGGGTGGCGCTCGACAGCGCGCCGCCGGGGTTCCGGCCGGGCCTGCCGGTGAACGTGCGCTTCCGCCCGGCGGCGCCGTGACGGGACCCGCGGGCGAGCCGGCCATCGTCACCGAGGCGCTGCACAAGCGTTTCGGGGAGCTGGTGGCGGTGGAGCGGCTCGACCTGGTGATCCAGCGGGGCGAGATCTTCGGCCTGCTCGGCTCCAACGGCTCGGGCAAGACCACCACCATCCGCATGCTCACCGGCCTCATGCCGCCGACGTCCGGCACGGCGCGGGTGGCGGGGATCGACGTGGTGCGAGAGCCGGAGGCGGTGCGGCGGCGGCTCGGGTACATGTCGCAGCGCTACGGCCTCTACGACGACCTCACGGTGGAGGAGAACCTCCGCTTCTACGCCGGGCTGTACGGGCTGGTGGGCGCGGAGGGGAAGGCGCGGGTGGAGGAGCTGATCGCGGAGCTGGCGTTCACCCCGCGGCGGAAGCAGATGGCGGGGACGCTCTCCGGCGGGTGGAAGCAGCGGTTGTCGCTCGCCTGCGCCACCAGCCACCGGCCCGACGTGCTCTTCCTGGACGAGCCCACCGCCGGCGTGGATCCGGCGGCGCGGCGGCAGTTCTGGCAGGTGATCCGCGAGCTCGCGGGGCGCGGCACCACGATCCTCGTCACCACCCACTACATGGACGAGGCGGAGCGGTGCGGGCGGGTGGCACTGCTGTGGCGGGGCAAGCTGGTGACGGTGGGCGCGCCGCACGAGATCACGGTGCAGCTGGGCCAGCCGTCGCTCGAGGACGCGTTCATCGCGCTGCAGGAACGGGACGGGGCCACGGCATGATGCCCGAGTCACCGAGCCGCCGAGCCGCCGAGCCGCCGAGTCGCCGAGCCGCCGAGCCGCCGAGTCGCCGAGCCGGCTGGTTTGCCCGCCTCCCCTTCTGGCCCATGCTCCGCAAGGAGTTCATCCAGATGCGGCGCGACCGCCTGACCCTGGCCATGATGGTGGGCATCCCCGCCATCCAGCTGCTGCTGTTCGGCTTTGCGATCCGCACCGAGGTGCGGCACCTGCCCACCCTGGTGCTGGACGAGGCCCGCAGCAGCGAGAGCCGGGCGCTGGTGGCCACGCTGCAGAACTCCACCTACTTCGACGTCATCGCCCACATCCACAGCCGGGCCGAGGCGGAGGCGTGGATCCGCCGGGGCGACGCGGCGGCGGCGGTGATCATCCCGCATGACTTCACCCGCGACTGGAAGCGGGGCCGCGGGGCGCAGGCCCAGGTGCTGGTCGACGCCGCGGACCCGATGTCGAGTTCCGCCGCGCTGCAGGGGGCCACCCAGGCAGGCCTGGCCTTTCGTCCCACGACCGTGCCGCCGAGCCGCCGAGCCGCCGAGCTGCGTGTCCGCCCCTGGTACAACCCGATGCTCGAGAGCAGCACCTACATCGTGCCGGGGATCATCGGGGTGCTGCTGTCGATCACCATGGTGATCATCACCGCGATGGCGGTGGTGCGGGAGCGGGAGCGGGGCACGCTGGAGCAGCTGATCGTCACCCCGATCGACCGCACCAGCCTGATGCTCGGCAAGATCGTGCCGTTCCTGCTGGTGGGGTACGTGCAGGTCACGGTGATCCTGCTGCTGGGCCGGCTGGTGTTCGACGTGCCGCTGCGGGGGAGCCTGCCGCTGCTGTACCTGATGGCGTTCCCCTTCATCGTGGCGAGCCTGGGCCTCGGGCTCTTCTTCTCCACCCTGGTGCAGACCCAGGCGCAGGCGATGCAGGCGGGGTTCATGTTCATCCTGCCCAACATCCTGCTCTCGGGGTTCATGTTCCCCCGGGCGGCGATGCCGGAGGCGGCGCAGTGGATCGGGCTGGCCTTCCCGCTCACCTACTTCCTGGAGATCCTGCGCGGCATCCTGCTCCGCGGCGTGGGGGCGGCGGCGCTCTGGCCGGAACTCGCCGCGCTGTGCACCTTTGCGGTGGTGATCGTCGCGCTCAGCGTCCGCCGCTTCCACAAGACCCTCGACTGACCCCGCCCATGCCGGTGGCGCCCTCCGCGGGACCGTGGGACCAGGAGCTCGCCGTGGCCCGCGCTGCGGCGGAGGCCGCCGCCGCCGTGTTCCCGCCGCCGGGCGCGGCGCCGGCCGCGGAGCGGAAGCCCGATGGCTCGCCGGTGACCGCCACCGACCTGGCCGCCAATGCGCGCATCCTCGCGGTGCTGCGCACCGCCTTCCCGGCCGACGCCATCCTGAGCGAGGAGCTCGCCGACGAGCCGGCGCGGCTCCGCGCGCACCGGGTGTGGATCGTGGACCCGCTCGACGGCACCCGCGACTTCATCGCCGGCTCGGGCGATTACGCGGTGCACGTGGCGCTGGCGGTGGAGGGCGTGCCGGTGGTGGCGGTGGTGGCGTGGCCCGCGGAGGACGCCATCTACACCGCGGTGCGCGGCGGCGGCGCCTGGCGGCACGACGCGGCGGGCAGCCACGCGCTCAAGGTGGCGGCGGCGCGGCCGCTTGCGGCGTACCGGACCGGCATCACCCGCACCGCCATGCACCCCGCGCTGCAGCGGTTCCTGGAGCGGGGCGGGCTCGCGGGGGCGGCGGTGCCGCGGGGGGCCTCGATCAAGCACCTGCTGCTCGCCGCGGGCGCGCTCGACTGCTGCGTGACCCTGCACGGCGGCGAACACGAATGGGACACCGCCGCGCCGGGCCTCATCGTCACCGAAGCCGGGGGCACCGTGACCGACGCCGACGGCGTACCGTTCCGCTACAACCAGCCGGATGTCGGCCACCGCCGCGGGGTACTGCTGAGCGCCGGCCACCATCACGCCGCCCTGGCGGCGCTGGCCCGGGAGTGCTGGCCTTCATGAATCGCCCCATCATCACCGTGGATGGCGTGGACGGCTGCGGCAAGTCCACCTTCGCCGCGCGGCTCCTGACCGAGCTGGCCGTGGCGGGCGCCACGCCGGTGCTGGTCCGGGTCGACGACTTCCGCCGGACCCTGGACTGGGCCGCCGGCGACGAGGCGACGCGCTACTACGAGGAGTACTACGACTTCGAGCGGCTCGGCTGGCTGGTGCGGACCTTCGCGGCCGGCGCCGTGGAGCTGACGGTGCCCGCCTACGACGGCCTGGCGGGCGCCCCGCTGCCCGAGCGGCGAGTCATGCTCGGCGCCCGGCCGGTGCTGGTCATCGAGGGGGTCTTTGTGCGGCGGATCCCCACGGGGACCATCCCGGTGACGGCCGTCTACCTCGAGGCGCCCGAGTCCGTGGCCCGGGCCCGGCTGGTGGCGCGGGACACCGCGCGGGGACGCGCCCGCGAGGAAGTGGAACGGCGCCTCGACCGGCGCTACGTCCCCGGCCAGCGCCGCTACCACGCGGAGCACCGCCCGCGCGCCACGGCCCAGGTGGTGGTGGACAACGCCGACCCGGGCCGGCCCCGGCTGCTGCAGCACGATGCCTCGAAGGTCCCGCCCATCCTCACCGCCGCCCTCGCCGCGCTGGTCCCGGCCTGAACCTTCGACAAGCGACGGTGTCCGGGAACAAATCAGCCGGACCCCGCCGGGATGGGCCTGATCGGAATTCCTTCCACCGCGCACCACTGCTGCATCCCCGCCCACCTTGCTTCCCTCCCCGGTCGGCTGCACCGTAGAGAGGCGCCCGTCCCGCTGCCGCTGGCTCACCCCGTCGGGTTCACGCACCGATACTGTCCCCATGACTTCTTCCCCGCTCGCGACCCTGGTGCGCGACCTCGACGGGCGCATCTCGAGCGCGAGCCCGGGCGCCAGCGCGCTCCTCGGCTATGCCCCCGGGGAGGTCGTGGGCGCCCCGGCCAGCATGCTGGTCCCGCCCGAGCTGCGCGGGCCCGGCGGCGCGGAGGCGCCGGTCCCCGCGGCGGGCAGCGCCCCTGTGCTCACCGAGCGGCTCTGCAAGGACGGCTCGCGGGTGCGGGTCTGGCTCACCGCCACGCCGGTGCTCAACCACCGCGCGGAGGTCATCGCGGTGACCGAGGTGCTCGCCCCCGCGGAGCCGGTGGAGCCGGACCCGCAGGCGCTGCGCGCGATCGTGGACCAGCTGGTGGAATCCACCCGCGCCGAGAGCGAGGCGCGGCTGCGGCTGGCGCTGCAGGCGGCGCAGATGGGGGTGTGGGAGTGGTTCCCGGCGTCCGACCTCGTGTACTGGTCGCGCGAGTGCTACGACATCATGGACGCGCCGGCCTTTGACGGCACCGTGGCCGGCTTCCAGCGCTGCGTGCACCCCGACGACCTGCCGCGCGTGGTCGAGGCCACCACTCGCTCACTCGAGACCGGCACCGAGCTGCGGCACGAATTCCGGGTGGTGGGGCGCCGGGGCGTCCGCTGGGTGGAGAACCTGGCCCGCTGGTTCCCCGGCCCGGACGGCCCCCGCACCCGGATGATCGGCACCGTCACCGACATCACGGAGCGGATCCGGGCCACCGCCGCGCTCGCGGCGCAGGAAGAGCGGCTGTCGCTGGCCCTGGCCGCCACCCGCACCGGGGTGTGGGAGTGGGACATCCGGACCCACAACGTGCTCTGGTCGCCCGAGTGTTACGACATCATCGGGATCTCCCGGGAGGAGTTCGACGGCACGGTGGAGGGCTTCGAGCGGCTGATCCACCCCGACGACGCCGACACGGTGGCGCGGGACTCGGCCGAGGCGGTGGCGCGGCGGGAGCAGTTCCGGCTCGAGTACCGGATCATCCGCCAGGACGGCCGGGTGCGGTGGATTGAGAACGTGGCGCGGGCCCAGTACGACAACGCCGGCGTGCCGCAGCGCATGATCGGCACGGTCCGGGACATCACCGAGCAGCGGCAGCTGCGGGAGGCGCCCCAGGACCGCGAGGCCACCTTCCGGCAGCTGGCGGAAGGGCTGCCGCACATCACCTGGACCCTCCGCGCCGACGGCACCGAAGACTTCATGAGCCAGCGGGGGCTCCAGTACACCGGATACACCGCGGACCAGCTGCGCACCAGGTGGATCGAGACCATCCACCCCGACGATCGCGAAGCCATGATGGCCTGCCGGGAGGCGGGCCTGGCGGCGGGCTCCACGTTCCAGACCGAGTTCCGGCACCGGCGGCACGACGGCGTGTGGCGGTGGCACGAGCTGCGCTGCGCCCCGGTCCGCGACGTGACCGGCGTGCTCGTGAAGTGGGTCGGGTCGCTCACCGACATCCACGATCGGCACGTCTCCCGCGACATCGAGCGGCGCTACCACCAGGTGGTGGATTCGCTGCCGCAGCTGGTCTGGACCTGCGACGCCGCGGGCGCCTGCACCTTCCTGAGCCGGCGCTGGGTGGAATACACCGGCCGCCCCACGGCGGAGCAGCTCGGCACCGGCTGGGCGGACCAGCTCCATCCCGACGACCGCGAGCGGGTGCTGGCGGTGTGGCAGCATGCCGTGACCACCGGCACCGACTACCGCGTCGACCTCCGGTTCCGCCGCGCGGACGGCGTCTACCGCTGGTTCGACGCGCGCGCGATGCCCCTGCGCGGCACGGACGGCACCATCGTGGAGTGGTTCGGCGCCTGCACCGACATCGAGGAGACCCGGGCCGCCACCGAGGCGCTCCGGGAGGAACAGGCCCGCCTGGCGCTGATCGCCGCCGTGGCCCCGAGCGCGGTGCACTCCTTCCGGCAGCCGCCGGAGGGGCCCGGGTACTTCACCTTCGCGGGCCCCGCGCTGGAACGGATCGCCGGCGTGCCGCTGGACGCGCTCCGCCGGGACGCCACGCCCTTCTTTGCCCGCACCCATCCCGACGACCTGCCGGGGATCCTGGCCGCCGTCGCCGCCTCCGCGCGCGACCTGACCCCGCTGCATCATGAGGCGCGCCTGGTCCGGCCGGATGGCGGCCACGACTGGATCGAGATCCACTCCACCCCCGTCCGGGACCCCGATGGCGGCACCACCTGGCACGGCGTGGTCACGGACGCCACCGAGCGCCGCCGCGCCGAGGCGCTGGTGCGGGGGAGCGAGGAGCGGGTGCAGGCCATCCTCGAGAACCTGAACGAGGCGGTGGTGGTGGCCGACCTCTCCGGCCGCGTACTGAGCTGGAACCGGGCCGCGTTGCAGCTGCACGGCTTCGAGAGCTCGGAGACGTGGCTGCTCCGGCCGTCCGAGTTTGCCGAGATCTTCGAGCTGAGCACGCTGGATGGACGTGTCCTGCCGGTGGAGGAGTGGCCGGTCAGCCGGATCCTCCGGGGCGAGCGCCTCCAGGGCGTGGAGCTCCGGGTCCGGCGGCGGGACATGGAGTGGCGGCGGATCTTCAGCTACGGCGGCTCCATCGTGGAGCTGCCCCGCGGCGGCAAGGTCGCCACCGTCACGATCGGCGACGTGACGGCGCGGCACGAGGCCGAGCGGGAGCTGCGGAAATGGGCCGACGCCTTCGAGCACTGCGCCCACGGCATCGCGATGGGCAATCCCGCCACCAACCGGCTCCACGCCTGCAACCCGGCGTTCGCCCACCTGCTCGGGCGCTCGGTCGAGTCCCTGCGCGGGGCCTCCATCGCGGAGCTGTACGAGCCGGCGGACCGCCCCAAGGTGCAGCGTGCCATGGCCGACGCCGACCGCGACGGGCAGGCGCGGCACGAGTCGCGCATGCTGCGGGAGGATGGCCGCACCGTCGACGTGCAGGTGGACCTGGTGAGCGTGCGGGGCCCCGATGGGTCGGTGCGGTACCGGATCGCCACGGTGCAGGACATCTCGCAGCGGAAGCAGGCGGCGGAGTCGCTGCGCGGGATGTCGGACTGGCTGCAGGCGATCGTCCGCTCCTCCCCCCTGCCCATCGTGGCGCTCGACAACGACGGGATGGTGCTGCTGTGGAACCAGGCGGCGGAAGTGCTCTTCGGCTGGACCGCCGAGGAGGTCCTGGGGCAGCCGCTGCCGATCGTGCCCAAGGACCTCGAGGCCGAGTACGTCGGCATGCGCCAGCGCGTCGTCTCGGGCCGCCCGTTCCGGAACCTGCAGACCCAGCGGATGACCCGCGACCGGCGCCGCATCGACGTGAGCATCAGCACCGCCCCGCTGCACGATCGCAGCGGCCGCATCATGGGGCTGGTGGCGGCCTACCTGGACCTGACCGAGCAGCGCGCCCTGCGGCGGGAGCTCACCGCCTCCGAGGAACGGCTCAGCCTGGCGTTCCGCGCCAGCCCCTCGGGCAGCATCATGCTGCGCTGCGCCGACCGGACCATCGTGGAGATCAACCAGGTCATGTGCGACCTGAGCGGCTACACCCGGGAAGAGGTCATCGGCAAGACCACCCAGCAGATCGGCGGCTTCATCCCGGCGGAGTTCCACGAGGCCCTGTGGCGCACCCTCGACGCCGAGGGACGGCTGTCGGAGGTGGACTATCCCTACCGCCGCAAGGACGGCACGCTGCGCCACGCCCTGGTCTCCGCCGAGCGCATCCAGCTCGATGGCGAGGACTACATCCTCGGCGTGTTCATGGACGTGACCGACCGCAAGGCCGCCGAGCTGGCGCTGCGGGCCAGCGAGGAACGGATGCGGCTGTTCGTGGAGCACGCCCCCGCCTCGCTGGCGATGTTCGACCGCGACATGCGCTACCTCAGCGTGAGCCGCCGCTGGCTCGCCGACTACGGCCTCGGCGACCGCGACCTGCGCGGGCTGTGCCACTACGACGTCTTCCCCGAGATCGGCGAGGCCTGGCGCGCGGTGCACCGCCGCGCCCTGGCCGGCGAGGTGGTCCGGGAGGACGCCGACCGCTTCGAGCGGGCGGATGGCAGCGTCAACTGGCTGCGCTGGGAGGTGCGCCCCTGGCACGAGGCCAGCGGCGCGGTGGGCGGCATCCTGATCTTCAGCGAGGACATCACCGCCAGCCTGGCGGCTCAGGCGGCGCTGCGCGACACCGAAAACCGCTTCCGGCAGCTGGCCGAGAGCATCCGGGAGGTGTTCTGGCTGACCGAGGTCGGGAAGAACCAGATCCTCTACATCAGCCCGGGCTACGAGGCCATCTGGGGCCGGACCTGCTCCGCCCTCTACGCCAGCCCCCGGGACTGGATCAACGCCATCCACCCCGAGGACCGCGACCGGGTGCTCGAAGCCGCCATGACCAAGCAGGCGGCGGGCACCTACGACGAGGAGTACCGGATCGTCCGCCCCGACGGGAACGTGCGCTGGATCCGCGACCAGGCCTTCCCGGTGCGCGACGCGGCGGGGCAGGTGGTCCGGGTCGCGGGCGTCGCCGAGGACATCACGGAGCGGCGCCACCTCGAGGCGCAGCTGCGCCAGACGCAGAAGATGGAGTCGATCGGGCTGCTGGCCGGCGGCGTGGCCCACGACTTCAACAACTGGCTCACGGTCATCGCGGGGAACGCCGAGCTGCTCCAGGATGTCGTGCCGGAGGAGTCCGTCGGACGGGAGCTGATCGGGGAAATCCTGCACGCCGGCGAGCGCGCCACCGCGCTGACCCGGCAGCTGCTGGCCTTCAGCCGCCGCGAGGTGATCGAGCCGCAGCTGCTGGACCTCAACGCGGTGGTGGTGGACACCGAGCGAATGCTGCGGCGGTTGCTGGGCGAGGACATCCTGCTCACCACCTCCCTGGCCCCCGCCCTGCCCCGGGTCAAGGTGGACCCGGGCCAGTGGTCGCAGGTGCTGCTCAACCTGGCCGTCAACGCCCGGGACGCCATGCCCACGGGGGGCCAGCTCACCATCGAGACCCGCGCCCTCGACGTGGACGAACTGTTCCTTCGCTCCCGGCCCGACCTCCAGCCGGGCCGCTACGTACAGCTCACCGTGAGCGACACCGGCTGCGGCATGACGGCCGAGGTCCGGGCGCGGGCGTTCGAGCCGTTCTTCACCACCAAGGCGCGGGGCAAGGGCACCGGCCTCGGGCTCGCGGTGGTCCACGGCATCGTGGCCCAGGCCGGGGGGGGCATCGAGGTGTACTCCGAACCAGCCCTCGGGACCTCGTTCAAGATCTACCTGCCGACGGTGGACCAGGCCACCATCGATGCGGCGCTCGACCTCGAGGTACAGGACGTCCGCGGCACCGAGACCATCCTGCTGGTGGAGGACGAGGAGAGCGTCCGGCGGGTGGCCGCGCTCGCCCTGCGGCCCGGCGGCTACACGGTGCTGCCGGCTGCCAACGGCCGGGACGCCCTCGAGGTGGCGGCGCGGCACCCTGGGCGCATCCACCTGCTCCTCACCGACGTGGTCATGCCCTACATGGACGGCCGCGAGCTGGCCGCGGTGCTCGGCGAGCGCGACCCCGAGCTCCGGGTGCTCTACACCAGCGGCTACACCGACGACGCCGTGATGCGCCACGGCATCCTGCAGGCCGAGGTGACCTTCCTCTCCAAGCCGTACACCCCGATCACGCTGCTGCGGAAGGTGCGGCAGGTACTCGACCGGAAGTAGCGGCCGGCCCGAGCCCCTGGGCCGGAACTGGTCAGGCAACCGGCGCGCCGCCATCTTGCTTCCCGCCCCGGCCGCCCCCGGCCCGGGCCCCGGGTAGCCGATCGCCACGACCCGCCCGCCGGAGCCCCATGCCAACGCCTGCCAACGACCCGTTCCACTGGCGCGCCTTCAACGTGATGCTCCGCCTGCTCGGCATCGGCGCCACATTCTCCGGCGTCATCGCGTTCGTCACGGTGGGGCTGGGTCTCCCGCCGCTCAGCGACGCCCCGCCCGTCCGCAACACTGCCGGCCTCCTCTCCGGCGGGTTCCTCGCCCTGCTCGGCCTGGGCTTCCTGATGCTCAAGCCGTATCGCCCCGACCTCGGAGATGACGGCGCGCCGCTCAGCCCATTCCGCGCCGTGCGTGGCCGGCGGCGCTGGTGGACGGGGGATCACGCGAGCTGATCAGCGCCGAGTCCGAGGCCGTTAGGCAACCGGTGAGTGACTGATTTTCGGGCATCTGCGGCGCTGATTCTGAGACCATCGAGGCATCCCAAGGCCAGGCCGTGACTTCCACGGCCCGACGCGTTTTTCGGCCCCAGCCGGGGCCCTTTCGGGCTTGCTGGCGGACCCGGCGGGCGGATATCCTCGCGCTCCCCGGGTCACCGGGGCACACCGTTGCCCGTGCTGGTTGTCGAGGAGTCCGCCGTCATGACCGCCGTTGCCGTCCCCCCCGGCTGCAGCACCACCTCCACCGAGGCGCCGCCCCGCGCGCCGCGGCACCCGGTGGTCACCACGCTGCACGGGGATGTCCGGGTGGACGAGTATGCCTGGCTGCGGGACCGGGACGACCCCGCGGTGCTGGCGTACCTCGAGGCCGAGAACCGGTGGACCGACGCCGCCACGTCGCACACGGCCGCGCTGCGGGAGACCCTCTACCAGGAGCTGCTCGGCCGCCTGCGCGAGTCCGACCAGTCGGTGCCGCTCTGGTACCGCGGCTGGTGGTACTCCACCCGGACCGAGCCGGGCCACGCCTACCCCGTGTACCTCCGGCAGCCGGGATCCACCGACGCGCCGGAGCAGGTGATCCTCGACCAGAACGAACTGGCCGCGGGGCTGCCGTCCCACGCGCTCGGCGGTCTCGAGGTGAGCCCCGACGGCCGCTGGCTGCTGTACCTCGAGGACCGCGACGGCGACCGGAACTACCGCCTGTCGCTCAAGGACCTCGAGCGCGGCGAGGTGGTGGAGCGACTGGACGGGGTGTGGACCGGCATCGCCTGGGCCGACGACAGCCGCACCTACTTCTACATGACCGCCGATGGCGCCCGGCGCGGCCACGCGGTGTGGCGGCGGGAGCGCGGCACCCCGCGCGCGGCCGACCGCTGCGTCTTCGACGAGCCCGACACGCTCTATGACGTGGGCGTGCGGCGCTCCCGGAGCGGCCGCTGGATCCTGATCGACGCCGACAGCTTCTCCACCGCCGACTGCCGGGTGATCCCGAGCGACGCCCCCGCGACGCCCCCGCGGGTGCTGCTGCCGCGACAGGAGGGCGTCGAATACCGTGCCGACCATGGCCCCGATGGCTTCTACCTGCTCACCAACGCGGGTGCGCCGGAGTTCCGGGTGGTGCGGCTGCCCGATCCGGGGGCGGCGGAAGCGGTCGAGGAGGTGGTGCCCGAGCGGGCCGGAGTCTTCCTCGAGGCCCTCGACGTCTTCCGGCGCCACCTTGTGCTCACGGAGCGCGCGGGCGGCCTGCGCCGATTCCGGGTGCGCGCCCTGGATGACGGAAGCGAGCGGATCATCGCCTTCGCCGAGGGCGCCAGCGGCGTGGTGGCGGGACTCAACCCCGACTTCGACGCCGCGGCGTTCCGCTTCACCTATTCCAGCCTGCTCACCCCGCCCTCGGTGTACGACGAGGAGTTCGCCACCGGCGCGCGCATCCTCCGCAAGCGGCAGCAGGTGCCCGGCGGCTACGACCCGGCGCGGTACGAGATGCGCCGCCTCGAGGCGCCGGCCCCCGATGGCGCCCGCATCCCGGTGACCCTCCTGCTGCGCCGCGGCGCCCCGTGTGATGGCGGCAACCCGCTGCTGCTGCACGGCTACGGCGCCTACGGCGCGAGCGTCGAGCCGGTGTTCAACGCCGCCGTGCTCCCGCTGGTGGACCGCGGCTTCGTCTACGCCATCGCCCACGTGCGCGGGGGCCAGGAGCTGGGACGGGGCTGGTACGACGCCGGCCGGATGCTCCGGAAGCGGAACACCTTCGACGACTTCATCGCCGTGGCGGAGGAGCTGATCCGCCGCGGGTATACCCGGCCGGAGCGGCTCACCGCCCAGGGCGCGAGCGCGGGCGGCCTGCTCATGGGCGTCGTGGCCAACGAGCGGCCCGACCTGTTCCGCGCCCTGGTGGCCGACGTCCCCTTCGTGGACGTGATCAACACCCTGCTCGATCCCTCGCTGCCGCTCACCGCCCAGGAATGGGAACAGTGGGGCAACCCGGCCCGGGCCCCGGAGTACCACTACCTGCGGAGCTATTCCCCCTACGACAACGTGCGGCCGCAGGCCTATCCGTGGCTGCTGGTGACCGCCGCCCTGCACGATTCCCAGGTCATGTACTGGGAGCCCGCCAAGTGGGTGGCGCGGCTCCGCGCGACGGCCACCGGCGCCGCGCCCCTGCTGCTGCAGACCCACCTCGAAGGCGGCCACGTGGGCCCGACGGACCGCTACGCGCGGCTCCGGGAGGCCGCGTTCCGCTTCGCCTTCCTGCTCGACGCCGTCGGGCTCGCCGCCACCCCCGCCGCGTAGTCCTCCCGCCCGTCCCCGCTTGACGCCACCTGCACCGGGCCCGATATTCCCGCCTGAGACATAGACATCTATGTCTAGCCTTCTATAGCTCGAGGCATCCCATGGCCCGGCCCCGGACCGACGTCCTCCAGGGAACGCTCACGCTGCTGGTGCTCCGGACCCTCGCGCGGGGGCGGCTGCACGGGTACGCGATCACCTCCCACATCCAGCGGGTGTCGCAGGAGCTGCTGCGGGTCGAGGAGGGTTCCCTCTACCCCGCCCTGCACCGGATGGAACAGGAGGGATGGATCCGCGCCGAGTGGGGCGTGACCGAGACCAACCGGCGCGCCCGCTTCTACGCCATCACCGCCCTGGGGCGGAAGCAGCTGGCGGCCGAACAGGACAACTGGGAACGGCTGACCGCGGGCGTCGGCCACGTGCTTCGCTTCGCCGGATCGGTGGCCTGACATGGGACTCCTCGACCGCCTGGCCGGTTCCCTCTGGCGCCGCGACCGCGTGGCCCGCGACCTCGCCGACGAACTCGCGTTCCACGTCGAGGAGCGCACCCGGGAGAACCTGGCCGCGGGCATGGACCCGGACGCCGCGGCGGCCGACGCCCGGCGCCGGTTCGGCAACGTGCCGCTGCTGCAGGAGCGGGCCCGCGACATGGACGTGGTGGCGTGGCTCGACGGCACCGTCCGGGACGCGGGACAGGCGCTGCGCAGCCTGCGCCGGCGCCCGGGACTCGTCCTCACGACCGTGCTCACCCTGGCGCTCGGCATCGGCGCCACCAGCGCCATCTACAGCGTGGTGCACGCGGTGCTGCTCCGGCCGCTGCCCCTCCCGGACCATGCCGCCGTGGTGATGCTGCGCGAGGCCCGCGCCGGCGAGACCATCGGCGGCAACGCGGCCCGCTTCCGGGACTGGCAGCGCGAGCTGACCGGCGTCCGCGACCTGGCCGGCTTCTACGGCGAGGCCACGGTGCTCGCCGGCCGCGGCGACCCGGAGCGCTACGCCCTGCTCAGGACCTTCGGCCCGGTGCTCCGCCTGACGGGGGCCGACGTGCTCCTCGGCCGCGGCTTCACCGCCGAGGAGGAGCGGGGCGAGGGCCCCCCGGTGGCGCTGCTGAGTCACGGGCTCTGGCAGCGGCGCTTCGGCGGCGACCCGGCGGTCGTCGGCCAGTCGGTGAGCCTCGGCGGCACCAGCTACACCCTGATCGGCGTGCTGGCCGCGGGGCCGCGGTATCCCGACGGGCAGGACTTCGTGAGTCCCGCGCCGCTCGGGTTCCAGGAGGGTGGCCGGCGGGGTGGCAACTACTTCACGATCATCGGGCGGCTGGCGGAGGGCGCCAGCCTCGCGGCCGCCGGGGCGGAGGCGGCCGCCATCGCCCGGCGCTTCGGCGAGCGCTACCCCGACACCGACGGCGCCCTCACCGCCACCCTGACTCCCCTGCAGGAAGTCGCCACGGCCGAGACGCGGGGGCCCCTGCTGCTGCTGCTCGGCGCGGTGGGCCTGGTGCTGTTGATCGCCTGCGTGAACATCGCGAGCCTGCTGCTGGCCCGCGCGGCGGAGCGGCGCCACGAGGCGGCGATCCGCGTGGCGCTTGGCGCCGGGCGCGGCAGCCTGCTCCGGCTGTACCTGCTCGAGAGCGGCTGGCTGGCGCTGGCCGGCGGGCTGGGCGGCCTGGCCGTGGCGTGGGCCGGCCTGCCGCTGCTGCTCCGGATCCTCCCCGCCGACCTGCCGCGCCTGGGCGAAGTCGCGCTGGACTGGAACGTGGCGCTGTTCGCGGCGCTCGCCGCCACGGGCTCGGGACTGCTGTTCGGCCTGGCGCCGGCGTGGCAGGCCGCCGCCGGCGGCCGCACCCACGACGCGCTGCGCGATGGCGGCCGCACCACCACCGGCGCCCGGCCCCGCATGCGCCGCGCCCTGGTGGTGGTGCAGGTGGCGCTGTCGATGGTCCTGCTGGTCTCGGCGGCCCTGCTGGGGCGGAGCCTGTACCAGATGCGCGGCGTGGCCACCGGGGTGGCGCCGGACGGGGTGCTGGTGGTGCAGATCGCCTTTCCGTGGGACACCGACCCGGCGCGGCTGCACGGATTCTACCGCCGGGCGCTCGAGGAACTCGCGGCCCTGCCCGGGGTCCGGGCCGTGGGACTCGCCGACCGGCTGCCGCTCGAGGGCGGCACCCAGAGCCGCCCCATCCGCCTGGGCGAGCCCACAGCGGCGCGGGTGCCGCTGCCGGAGGACGAGAGCATTCCCTACCGCGCGGTGAGCGAGGGGTACTTCCGCACCATGGACGTGCCGCTGCAGGCCGGCCGGATGTGGCGGGACGATGACGCCGGGCGGCTGCGCGAGGTGGTGGTAAACCAGGAATTCGCCCGTCGCTACCTGCCGGAGGGCCGGGCCGTGGGCGCACGGATCAGCTTCGACGTGGCGCCGGAGGCCGACGAGGCGCCGACGTGGTACGAGGTGGTCGGTGTCGTGGGAGACATGCGGGTCGAGCTGGAGCAGCCGGTCCAGCCCCCGGAGGTGTTCCTCTCCTACCGGAGCACCTACTGGCCGCTGGCCTCGCTCACGGTCCTTGCCCACGGCGACCCCGCGTCGCTCACCGCCTCGGTGCGCGCCGCCATCCGCCGGATCGACCCGGAGCAGATCATCGACGGGATCGTCCCCCTGGAGCGGCAGCTGGCGCGGGCCAGCGCGGCCTCCCAGGTCCGCACCGGCCTGGTGGGGGTTTTCGCGCTGGCGGCGCTGCTGCTGTCGGCGCTCGGCCTCTACGGCGTGCTGGCCAGCGAGGTGGCCCAGCGGCGCCACGAGATCGGGCTCCGGATGGCGCTCGGCGCCGAGCCCCGTCAGGTGCTGGGCATGACCGTGCGGCACGGATTGGCGGTGACGGGTGCCGGCCTCCTCGCGGGCGCCGTGGGCGCGCTCGCGGCGGGCCGCCTGCTGGCCTCCTCGCTCTTCGGCGTGGCGGCCGGCGACCCGGTGGCCTTCGGCGCGGCGGCCCTGGTGCTGCTGCTGGCGGCCCTCGCGGCGAGCTACCTGCCGGCCCGGCGGGCCGCGCGGCTCGATCCGATGGTGGCATTGCGCCGCGAATAGCGGCGCGGCGGGTCAGGGCGGGAACAGCAGCCGGGTCTCGCCGTGGCGCAGCTGGCACAGGCGGTCCGGTGGCAGCCCGGCGGCGCGCCAGGCCTCCGCGGCACGGCGTGGCGGTTCATCCATCGGTTCGTCGGTGAGCTTGAAGGTCCCCCAGTGGATGGGCACCATCCGCGGCACCTGGCCAGCCTCGGTCCCGAGGTCGCAGACCGCGCGGACCGCCTCCTCCGGGTTCACGTGCACCACGTGCATGAACCAGCGCGGCTCGTACGCGCCCACCGGCATCAGCACCACATCGAACGGCCCGAGGCGCTCACCCACCTGGGCGAAGTCGGGGTGGTAGGCGGTGTCGCCCGCGAAGTAGATCCGCCTTCCCCCGGCCGCCACCGTGAAGCCGCCCCACAGCGCCCGGCTGCGATCGTGCAGGCCCCTGGCGCTGAAGTGCTTGGCGGGCGCGCAGCCCACCCGCGCCGCGCCCAGCGACCGCTCCTGCCACCAGTCGAATTCCTCCACCCGCGCCACGCCGAGGCTCCGGAGCAGCTCCGCGTTGCCGAGCGGGGTGCACCAGGTGGCCCCGGGCTGCAGCGCGGCGAGTTCGCGGACGGTGGGGGCGTCGAGGTGGTCGTAGTGATTGTGGGAGAGGAGGACCATGTCCACCGCGGGCAGTGCGGCCACCGGCACTGGCGGGTCCACCCAGCGCTTGAGGGACGCGGTGGGAATCGGGGAGGCGTAGGTCCCGAAGATCGGGTCGGTGAGGATCGTGACGCCGCCGGTCTCCACCAGCGCCGTGGAGTGCCCGAGCCAGGTGACGGCCAGACCGCCCGCGGCGGCGAGGCCGAACTCCGGTGTCGTCACCTCGAAGGCGGAACGGGGTGGGTCCGGCGCCGGGCGGTTGGTGAAGTTCCGCTCGAAGAACCAGCGGACGAGGTGCGAGAAGCCCCGGGGGTTGGAGTCCGGCCAGGGATTCTGGTACCCGCCTCCGGGGCGGTGGTGGGGCGGGCGCGTCATCAGAAGGGAAAGAGAATACCCTTGTCGCGCAGCTTCTCGAAGCGGGTGGCGGCAAAGCGGTAGAGCCGCGCCGGCCGTGCCCGGCCCGCCGCCCGGTGTTCGGCCAGCGGCACGAGGATGTCGAGCAGCTCCAGCTTGCGACGGAAGTTGCGCTTGTCGAGCGGGCGGCCCAGGACCGCCTCGTAGACGGCCTGGAGCTCGCCGAGGGTGAAGCGTTCCGGCAGGAGCTGGAAACCCACGGTGGTGTACTCGAGCTTGTTGCGGAGTCGTTCGATGGCGTAGGCCAGGATCCGGTCGTGATCGAACGCCAGGGGCGGTGGCGTGGCGGCGGACCACCACCGCGCCTCGGCGGCGTCGGAGCCGGCGGCCAGCGCCTGGTCGGACCGGATCAGGGCGAAGTAGGCCACGGTCACGACGCGCCCGCGCGGGTCCCGGTCCGGCGCGCCGAAGGTGTAGAGCTGCTCGAGGTAGACGTCGCGGACGCCGGTTTCTTCCTCCAGCTCGCGGGCGGCGGCGGCCTCGAGGCCCTCGCCCTCGAGCACGAAGCCTCCCGGAATGGCCCACTGCCCTTCATACGGGGGAATCCCGCGCCGGACCAGCAGCACCTGCAGCTGCTGTTCCCGGATCGTGAACATCACCACGTCGACGGTGACGCGCGCCTCGCTCATGCCGCCTTGGCCCTCGTGACCAGGTGTGCGTGCCGCGCGGCCGCCCGGATCTCGACGATGGCGCCGGCATCGAACGGCAGGCAGTCGCTCTCCATGCCGTCGCTGAAGATGACCCCTCCTGCCGGCATCCGCGACTCCACCCGGAGCGGCTGGCCGCCGTCCAGCAGGCCCGCGACGAGGCTCACCCCGGACTGGCGGCTCTGGAACGGCTCCCGCACGGCATAGAGCAGCCGGTCGTCCTCCCAGTCCAGGCGCACCGGCGGGCCGCCCCGCCCGCCGGAAAAGGCGGCGACCCCGGCGGCCCTGTTGAACACCGAGGACATCCAGCCGGTGCTGCCGGCCCCGGTGGACACGAGGATCCCGCTGGAGGACTGGAGTTCGGACTGACCACCAACCTCGAGGCGGTCCCGCGCCGAGACAGGGCTTCGCGCCCCGATGAAGAGGTCATTGAAGGCGAGCAGGCGCTGGC
>JBGAPX010000059.1:0-22295 GCA_044221045.1 Gemmatimonadales bacterium | reverse complement strand
CGATTCCGCTCGAGCCACGCCAGCGCGTGGGCGGTCTCGAGCGCGGGGATGATGCCCTCCAGCCGGCAGAGCGACTGGAAGCCGGCCAGCGCCTCGTCGTCGGTGGCGGCGGCGTACTGCACCCGGCCGCTGTCGCGCAGCCAGCTGTGCTCCGGCCCCACGCCGGGATAGTCGAGCCCCGCCGACACCGAGTGGGCGGGCAGCACCTGGCCGTCGGGATCCTGCAGCAGGTAGCTCAGGCAGCCGTGCAGCACGCCGGGCCGCCCGGCGGTGAGGGTGGCGCTGTGGTGCCCGCTCGCGATGCCCTCGCCCGCGGCCTCGACGCCCACCAGCTCCACCGCCGCGTCGTCGAGGAAGGCGTGGAACATCCCGATGGCGTTGGAGCCGCCGCCGACGCAGGCCACGACGGTCTTCGGCAGGCGGCCGGCCCGCTCCAGCACCTGCGCCCGGGCCTCGCGGCCGATGACGGCCTGGAAGTCGCGCACCATGCGGGGGAAGGGATCGGGGCCGATGACCGAGCCGATGATGTAGTGGGTCGTGGGGACGTTGGTGACCCAGTCGCGCAGCGCCTCGTTGGCGGCGTCCTTGAGGGTGCGGGTGCCGCTCTCGACCGGCACCACCGTGGCCCCGAGCAGGCGCATCCGGTACACGTTGAGCGCCTGGCGCTCGACGTCCTCCGCGCCCATGTACACCACGCACTCGAGCCCGAACCGGGCGCACACCGTGGCGGTGGCCACCCCGTGCTGGCCGGCGCCGGTCTCGGCGATGATGCGCCGCTTGCCCATGCGGCGGGCGAGCAGGGCCTGGCCCAGCGCGTTGTTGAGCTTGTGCGAGCCGGTGTGGTTGAGGTCTTCCCGCTTGAGCAGCACGGTGGCGCCGATCGCGCCGCCGAAGCGGGGGGCCGCGGTGAGGGTGGTGGGCCGGCCGGCAAACTCGCGCAGCAGCCCCTCGAACTCGCGCCAGAAGGCGGCGTCGGTCCGGGCGGCGTCGTAGAGCACCGCGAGTTCGTCGAGGGCGGCCATGAGCGTCTCGGGGACATACCGTCCCCCGTAGGCGCCGAAGCGTCCGCCCACCGCGCGTTCGCGCGGCAGGGTCACGGTCACCGCACGGCCTCCAGGAAACGGGCCATTCGCTCAGGGTCCTTCACGCCGGGAATCTGTTCCACTCCGGAGGAAACGTCCACCACGTCGGGCGCGACCACGCGGATCGCCTCGCGGACGCTGTCGGGGGTGAGCCCGCCCGCGAGCCAGAGGGCGCGATCCGGGAGCCGCTCGCGGGCCGCGCGCGCCAGGTCGAGCGCGAGCGGCACCCCCGTCCCCCCGAGCCGGCCCCGCGACCTTCGGCTCCACCAGCACCGGCCCGGGGAGCGGATCGAGTCGCGCGAGGTCATCGCGGCCCGCGAGGCGCACCACCGGAAGCACCAGGAGACCAGCCGCGGCGAGCCGCTCGATCAGGACGGGGGAGTGGTCGCCATGCAACTGGGCACCGGCCAGGCCGGCCGCACGGCACACCTGTAATATCTCCCCCTCCCCCTGTGCGCCAAAGACCCCGATCACAGGAACTTGGCCGGCGGCCGCCACGACGGCCCGGGCCCGCCCCGGATCGACCTGCCGCGGCCCCCCGGCGAAGATGACGCCGAGGTAGCTGGCGCCGAGGCGGACCGCCTCCCGGGCGTCCTCCGGCCGGGTCAGGCCGCAGATCTTGGCGGCGACCCGGCGGCCCGGCGCCTCGGGAGCTGGGGTGGGCACGTTCAGCGGCCGGTCCGGGGCACCGCCGCCACCGCACGGGCGAGGGCGGACGGGTCGGCGGCGCAGGAGAGTGCCGTGCCGATCAGCACCCCGTCGGCGCCGGCGTCGGCGGCCTTCCGGACGTCGGCCTCGGTGGCCATGCCGCTCTCGGCGATGGCCACCCGGTCGGCGGGGATGCGGGCCAGCAGGCGCCACGCGGCGTCCACGTCGATGGCGAAGGTGTCGAGGTTCCGGCTGTTGACGCCGAGGAACCGGGCGTCGGTCTCCAGCGCCTGGTCCAGCTCCCGGGCGTCGTGCACCTCGACCAGGGCGGCGAGGCCCAGCCCACGGGCGAAGGCGAGCAGTTCCCGGAGCCGGGGGAGCGGCAGCGCGCGCACGATGAGCAGCACCGCCGAGGCGCCGGCGGCGCGGGCCTCGAGGACCTGAACCTCGTCGAGGATGAAGTCCTTCCGGAGCAGCGGCACCTCCACCGCGCCGGCCACCTGCTCGAGGTCGGCCAGCGCCCCCCCGAAGTAGGGGCCGTCCGTCAGCACCGAGATGGCGCTGGCCCCGGCGGCGGCGTAGGCCCGGGCATGGCTGGCCGGATCCAGGCCAGCGCTGATGGTCCCCGCGGAGGGGGAGCGGCGCTTCACCTCGGCGATCAGGGCCAGGTGGCGGCGGTCCCACGGGGCTAAGAAGGAAGGACGCGCCGGGGGGTCCATGGCGCGGCGCTCGATCTCGGCCCGGCGGGCGGTCAGGGCCGGGAGCCCGGCGCGGGTGGTCGCGAGAATCTGCTCCAGCGTGGTGGGCATCTTGCTCTTCGGTCAGTATTCGGGTAGTTTGATTCGGAGTACGTTCGGTCACGCCCACCGGAGGCACCATGCCGCTCACCAAGCGCCAGAGCGAGATCCTCAGGTACCTGCAGGAGCATATCCGCGACCAGGGGTATGCGCCAAGCTTCGAGGAGATCGCCGAGCACTTCAGCTTCCAGTCGCTGGCCACCGTGCACGAGCACCTGACCAACCTGGAGCGGAAGGGATACATCCACCGCACCCACAACGAGAGCCGGGCCATCGAGGTGCTGCCGCCGAAGGGCACCAGCGGCGCCACCGAGATCCCGCTGCTCGGCCGGGTGGCGGCGGGCCTGCCCATCGAGTCCACCGCGACCGGCGAGACCCTCTCGGTGCCCGACGAGCTGCTGCCGCGGCGCGGCCCCAACTATGCCCTCAAGGTGCAGGGCGAGTCCATGATCGACGAGCACATCATGGATGGGGACTTCGTGGTGGTGCACGGCAAGCAGGCGGCCGACAACGGCGAGATGGTGATCGCCCTGGTGAACGGCAGCGAGGCAACGGTCAAGCGGTACTACCGGGAGCAGGGGGGCTGGATCCGGCTGCAGCCCGCGAACCCCACGATGCAGCCGCTGCGGTTCCAGGAGCGGGATGTGCTGATCCAGGGCGTGGTGGTGGGGGTGATTCGGAAGTACTAGGGCGGTAAGGCGGTAAGGCGGTAGGGCGGTAGGGCGGTAAAGACGGTAGGGGCGATAGGGTGAGATTTGAGGGTGGGTTGATGCCGCGCCGCTACCGTCCGGTATGGCCCTACGAGCGGTTGCAGGCATGGCAGTTGTCGCATGCGCTGGTCATCGAATCTACCGACTGACGTCCGGCTGGCTGGCCCGTCAGTGAGCGCTTCGGCCTTGCAGGTCAGGTCCGCCGCGCCGCGGTGTCCATACCCACAAACATCGCCGAGGGGTCCGCCAAGCGGGGGTCACGCGAGTTCCGCCGATATCTCGACATTGCCCTCGGTTCGCTCGCCGAGCTGACCTACCTCCTCCGCCTCGCCTGCGACCTCGGGTACCTCGCGAGCAGGTCGAGTTCGAGCGGCTGGAGCAGGCCCGGGATGAAGCGGGTCGGCATGTCTTGGAGGCTGTACAAGAGTCCATTCGACCCCCCACCTCCGATACCGCCTTACCGCCTTACCGCCCTTACCGCCCATACCGCCTCTACCGCCCTTACCGCCCTGCCGCCTACCCCCTCGCCGCCTCCAGCACCCGCCACGCTCCTCCCTCCGCCAGCACCTCCGCCGCGCGGCGCACCCCGGTGCCGTAGTCCGCGACGAGGCCCGAGACGTAGAGGGCCGCGCCGGCGTTGAGGACGACGGCCCGGCGGGCGGCCTCGTCGTCGCCGCCCTGGAAGAGGGCCTCGATCCGGGCGGCGTTGGCGGCCGGCTCCCCGCCGGCCAGCGCCGAGGTATCGGCCCAGTCGAGGTCGTATTCCGCCGGGTCGATGGTCCAGGTGGCGATCCGGCCCCCGCGGACCTCCCAGGCGGCGGTCAGGCCGGCGGGGCTGATCTCGTCCATCCCGACCTCGCCGTGCACCACCAGCACATGGTCCGCCGCCAGCCGGAGCAGCGCCTCGGCCAGCAGGGTGGCGCGGTGGCGGTCGGCCACGCCGATGACCTGGCGGCCCACGCCGGCGGGATTGGCGAGGGGGCCGAGCAGGTTCATGATCGTGGCCACGCCCAGCTCCTTGCGGGTGGGGCCCACGTGCCGCATGGCCGGGTGGTAGTTCGGGGCAAAGAGGAAGACCATCCCGGTGTCGTTGAGGCGCCGGGCGGCGCGGTCGGGCTCGAGGGTGATGTCGATGCCCAGGAGGACGTCGGCGGAGCCGCACCGGGAGGTGTAGCTGCGATTGCCGTGCTTGGGGACCCGCCCCGGCGGCGGCGGTGACGAAGGCGGCCGCGGTGGAGACGTTGAAGGTGCCGACGCCGCCCCCGCCGGTGCCGCAGGTGTCGACCAGCGGGGCCCCCTCGCCGGCGTCGAGCGGGATCATGGCCTCGCGGAGGGCGGTGGCGGCGCCGGCCACCTCGTCGCTGGTCGCCCGGGCGCGGAGGCCAAGGAGAAGGCCGGCGATCAGGGCCGGGGTGGCCTCGCCCCGCATGATGACCCGGAAGGCCGCGGCGGCCTGGTCGGCGGTGAGCGGCCGGCCGGTGGCGACGATGCGCAGGGCGGCGTGGAGGGGGTAGGTCATCGCATGGCTGGGATCCAAGAAGGCACCCCGTTTTCGGAGCTGGCTGCTCGACCGGGGGCGGGCCCAGCGCGGCCCATCGGGCCACCCGGCTCACCCGGGGCCCCGCGCCGCGCCGGCTCCCTCTTCCCTTTGCCCTCTTCCCGCTTCCCGTCTTCCCGCTTCCCATCGGTTCTCGCGGTCCCCTCCCCCTTCCCTTCCGGCTATATTCCGGGCCTCATGAGCCGGACCTATCTGGCCCTCCTGCATTATGATGGACGTGCCTTCGCGGGCTGGCAGCGGCAGCCGGACGTGCGCACGGTGCAGGCGGAGGTGGAGGGGGTGCTGGAGCGGGTGTGCGGGCGCCGGGTGGTGGCGCACGGGGCGGGCCGGACGGACGCCGGGGTGCACGCCCTGGGCATGGGAGTCAGCTTCGCGGTGCCGGCCAAGTGGACGGCCGAGGCGCTCCGGCGGGCACTCAACGCGCTCCTGCCGCGGGAGTGCTGGGTGGAGCGGGTGACGCCGATGGTGGCGGGCTTCCATGCCCGCAAGAGCGCCACCGGCCGGCGGTATCGCTACGACATCGGGACCGACGCCGCCGCGGCGTCGCCCTTCCGGCGCCCCTACGCGTGGGCGCTGTGCCGCCCGCTGGATGGAGACCGGCTGCACCGGGCGGCGGCGTACCTTCCGGGGACGCACGCGTTCCACGCCTTCGCGGTGCGGAAGCCGGTCGCGGACGACGATGTGCAGGCCCGTTCGGGGGCCCATCCGGGGCGCCCGTACGAGTGCACGATCCGTCAGGCCGCCTGGGAAGCCCGGGAGACGGGATGGCGGCTGGAGATCGCCGCCGACCGGTTCCTGCACCACATGGTGCGGTTTCTCGTCGGCACGATGGTGGACATTGGCCTGGACCGCCGCCCGGTAGAGGACATGGCGACGCTGCTCGCATCGACCGACAATCACCTGACCAGCCCACCGGCCCCCCCAGAGGGGTTGTACTTCGTCGCAGCCGAGTACCCGGCGCGCTGCTACGCGGAGGCGTCGGCGTGACGCGGCGGCTCGGCCTCGTCGGGGGGCTGCTCCTCGCGGCGTGCGGGCGGGGGGAGCGCGGCCCCCAGTTCGTGGAGACCCTCGAGGCGCAGCGCCCGGTCCGGCCGGCGGTGAGCGACGCGCTCGGCGCCTCGCGCCGCACGGCCATCGTGGAGGCGGCGCAGACGGTGTCGCCCGCGGTGGTCTCCATCACCGTGACCAGCACCCGGCCGGTGGCGGCGCAGACGCCGTTCGACTTCTTCTTCGTGCCCCAGTCCCCCCGCGAGCAGCAGAGCTTCGGCACCGGGTTCATCGTCCGGCCCGAGGGCGTGATCATCACCAACCAGCACGTGGTGGGGGGCGCCGACCGGATCATCGTGACCCTGCCGGACGGCAGCGACGCGCCGGCGCAGCTGCTGGGCGAGGACCCGCTCACCGACATCGCGGTGATCCGGGTGGACCGGGCCGGGCTCCGCACGGTAAAGACGGGCCGGAGCACCGACCTGATGATCGGCGAGTGGGTGGTGGCGCTGGGGAACCCGTTCGCCTACCTGCTCGGGAACGTGGAGCCGACGGTGACCGCGGGGGTGATCAGCGCCGTCAACCGCAACATTCTCCCGGGCCGCGACCAGTCGGGGCTGTACCTCGACATGATCCAGACCGATGCCTCGATCAACCCCGGCAACTCGGGGGGCCCGCTGGCCAACGCCCTGGGCGAGGTGATCGGGGTGAACAGCTCCATCCTCTCGCAGAGCGGCGGGTCGATCGGGCTGGGGTTCGCGATCCCGATCGAGCGGGCGCTGCGGGTGGCCGACGAGATCCTCCGCAACGGCGCGGTGCGGCGGGCGTGGGTGGGGTTCGACGTGGCGGGGGCGGAGAGCCTGCGCGACTGGAAGAGCCAGGGGGGCGTGCTGGTGACCGCCGTGGCGCCGGGCGGGCCGGCCGACCGGGCCGGCCTCCGCCGCGGCGACGTGCTGACCCGCGCCAACGCGCGGCCGCTGCACAACTACCTCGACTGGGAAGCGGTGAAGCTCGACCTGCACGTGAACGACGAGGTGAAGCTGAGCGCCCGGCGCGGCGGCCGTGAGGTGGCCGTGGCCCTCACCAGCGGCGACCTCCCGACCAGCACGGCCGAGAAGGTGACCGTGCTCAAGGACCTGCAGCTGGTGACGCTGACCGAGCAGATCCGGGCGGAACGCGGGGTGCAGTCCGACCGGGGGGCGCTGATCTTCCGGATCTCGCGCGAGCTGGCGGCCGCCACCGGCCTGGCCGAGGGCGACGTGATCGTGGGGATGAACCGGCGGCGGATCGGCGGCGCCGACGACGTGCGCGACGTGGTGAACGGGCTCAAGCCGCGGCAGGCGGTGCGGCTCTTCCTCGAGCGTGACGGCTCGATCACCTACACCGACCTCGAGTTCCGATGACCGACGACGGCTACCGCTCGCCGCTGGGCACCCGCTACAGCTCCCCGGCCATGCAGCGGCTGTGGGGGGAGCGGCACCGGATCGGGCTGTGGCGCCGGGTGTGGCTGGCGCTGGCCGAGAGCGAGCGGGAGCTCGGGCTCGAGATCCCCGAGGCGGCGCTGGCCGACCTGCGGGCCCACCTCGACGACGCCGACCTGGCGGCGGCGGCCGCCTACGAGAAGCGTTTCCGGCACGACGTCATGGCGCACGTGCACCACTTCGGCGACCAGGCGCCGGCGGCCAAGCCGATCATCCACCTGGGCGCCACCAGCGCCTTCGTGACCGACAACGCCGACGTGCTGGTGCTGCAGGCCGGGCTCCAGCTGCTGCTGGGCCGGCTGCTCGACGTGCTGGCGCACCTGGAGCGGTTCGCGCTGGCGCACCGGACCCTTCCCTGCCTGGCCTACACCCACTTCCAGCCCGCCCAGCTCACCACGGTGGGCAAGCGGGCCACGCTGTGGATGCAGGACTTCGCGCTCGACGTCGAGGAGCTGCTGCACCGGCTGGAGGCGCTGCGGCTGCGGGGCTGCAAGGGGACCACCGGCACCCAGGCGAGCTTCCTGGAGCTGTTCCGGGGCGACCACCAGAAGGTGCGCGAGCTGGAGCGGCGCATCGCGCAGAAGCTCGGCGTGCCCCGGGTGTTCCCGGTGACGGGCCAGACCTACAGCCGCAAGGGTGACAGCGCGATCCTCGACGCGCTGAGCGGCATCGCGCAGTCGGCGGCCAAGATGGCGCACGACCTGCGGCTGCTGCAGCATGAGGGAGAGCTGCTGGAGCCCTTCGAGAAGGACCAGATCGGCTCCTCGGCCATGGCGTACAAGCGGAACCCGATGCGCGCGGAGCGGATCTGCGGGCTGGCGCGGTTCGTGATCAGCCTGCAGGCCAACACCGCCCACACCGCCGCCACCCAGTGGCTGGAGCGCACGCTCGACGACTCCGCCAACCGGCGGCTCACCCTGCCGGAGGCGTTCCTCGCCACCGACGCGATCCTGCTGCTGGTGGGCAACATCGCGGCCGGGATCGAGGTGCGGCCGGCGGTGATCGAGCGCCACGTGCGGGACCAGATGCCCTTCATGGCCACCGAGCGGTGGATCATGCTGGGGGTGGCCGCGGGCGGCGACCGGCAGGCGATCCACGAGGTGATCCGGCAGAACAGCCTGGCGACCGCGGAGGAGGTGAGCCGCGGCGAGCCCAACCGGCTGCTCGACCGGCTGGCCGCGGACCACACCTTCGCGAAGATCCCCACCGCCACGCTGAGCGCCGAGCTCGACCCGGCCCGCTACACCGGGCGCTCGGCCGAGCAGGTGGGGGAGTTCCTGGAGGAGTACCTGAGGCCGCTGGTGGCGCGGGCGCGGCCGCTGGCCGCGGCCGTGGACGCGACGGAGATCAGGGTATGAGCGGGAAACGGGAAACGGGAAACGGGAAGCGGGAAACGGGAACCGGCAAGGACATGGCGGGTGCGGGACTGACCCGTCCTTCCCTCTTCCCGCTTCCCGCTTCCCGCCCCTGGAACGAGACGACGCCATGACGCACGTCCTGACCGAGAGCCGCCTCCCCCTGCCGCTGCTGCGGAAGGGCAAGGTGCGCGAGGTGTACGAGGCCGACCGCGACCACCTGCTGCTGGTGGCGAGCGACCGGGTGAGCGCGTTCGACATCGTGATGCGCGAGGCCATCCCGCGGAAGGGCGCGGTGCTGACCCAGATCAGCGCGTTCTGGTTCGAGCTGCTGGGGGCGCAGGTGCCGAGCCACTTCGTGACGGCGCGCACCAGCGAGGTGGTGCGGCGGTTCCCGGCGCTGGCGCCGCACCGCGCCGAGATCGCCGGGCGCACGATGCTGGTGCGGCGCACCACGCCGGTGCCCTTCGAGTGCGTGGTGCGCGGCTACCTCTCCGGCTCGGCCTGGAAGGAATACAAGGAGAGCGGCACCCTGGCGGGCGAGGCGCTGCCGGGCGGGCTGGTGGAGAGCGCGCGGCTGGAGCCGCCGGTCTTCTCCCCCGCCACCAAGGAGGAGGCCGGCCACGACATCAACGTGACCTTCTCCACCATGGCCACCGCGCTCGGGCCGGCGCTGGCGATCCGGCTCCGCGACGCGAGCTTCGCGGTCTACGGCGCCGGCCGCGACTACGCCGCCACCCGCGGGATCATCATCGCCGACACCAAGTTCGAGTTCGGGGTGGACACCCAGGGGACGCTGCGGCTGATCGACGAGGTGATGACGCCCGACAGCTCGCGCTTCTGGCCCGCCGACCAGTACCTGCCGGGCCGCAGCCAGCCCAGCTTCGACAAGCAGCCGCTGCGCGACTGGCTGCTCGGCCTCAAGGCGCAGGGCCGCTGGAACGGCGAGGCCCCGCCCCCGACGCTCACGCCCGAGGTCATCGCGGCCACCAGCCAGCGCTACCTCGAGGCCTTCCGCCGGCTCACCGGCTTCGACCTGCCGGAGGATGCCTGATGCGCATCGCCCCCGAGGGCTGGCCGTTCATCCTGGCGTTCTGGGCGCTGGAGCTGGTGCTCTACGCCTTCGCGCCGCTGTGGGCGGCGCTGCTGTGGCTGCCGGTGGCGGTGTGGGTCATCGCCTTCTTCCGCGACCCGGTGCGCGAGGGACCGCGCGGCGACCAGCTGGTCATCGCGCCCGCCGACGGGGTGGTGGTGAGCGTGGTGATGGTGGACGAGCCGGACTACGTGCGGGAGCGGACCCAGCGGGTCTCGATCTTCATGAACGTGTTCAACGTCCACGTGAACCGGTACCCGATGAGCGGGACGCTCGAGTACCGGCACTACAACAAGGGACGCTTCGGGCACGCCGGCACCGAGAAGGCAAGCCTGGAGAACGAACAGAGCACCATCGGCCTCCTTACCGCGCGGGGGAAGATCCTGGTGCGGCAGATCGCGGGGCTGGTGGCGCGGCGCATCGTGACCGACCACCAGCCGGGCACGGTGGTGCAGCAGGCCGAGCGGATGGGGCTCATCCGGTTCGGCTCGCGGGTGGATGTCTTCCTTCCAGCCAGCGCCAGGGTCCTCGTGCATGCCGGCGACAAGACCGTGGCGGGGCAGACGGTGGTGGCCCAATGGGACTGATGCCCTCACGCCGCGGCCTGCGGCGGCCCGACATGCGCCGGGTGGTGGTGGTGATCCCGAGCGCCTTCACGCTCGGCAACATGTTCTTCGGCATGTGGGCCATCATCTCGGCCTACCGGGGGAACTTCACCTGGGCCGGGTGGTTCATCGTCTTCGCCGGGGTGCTCGACATGCTGGACGGCCGGGTGGCGCGGCTCTCCGGCACCGGCACCAAGTTCGGCGCGGAGCTCGACAGCCTGGTGGACTGCATCAGCTTCGGCGTGGCGCCGGCGCTGATCATGTTCTTCCTCGAGTTCCAGAACGCCGGCAAGTTCGGCTGGCTCATCTGCTACATGTACGTGGTGGCGGTGGCGGTGCGGCTGGCGCGGTACAACGTGCAGCACGGCACCGGGAAGCCGGGGTGGTTCACCGGGATGCCCTCGCCGTCGGCGGGGATGACGCTCGCGGTCTACTACCCCTTCAGCCAGACCCACTGGTACCGGCAGTCGCTCGCCTACCTCGACTTCCAGCGCGAGGGGCTCACCATCCTGATGGTGCTGCTCTCGCTGCTCATGGTGAGCACGGTCAAGTACCCGCGCTTCCCCGCCCTGGGCTTCCGGACGGCCAAGGGGCTGGCCGGGCTGGCGGTGCACCTGGTGATCCTGGTGGGGTCACTCTGGATGCCGAGCATGTTTCTCTTCCCCCTCGGCGTGGGGTACCTGGCCTTCGGGCTGGTGCGGCACGCCGCGCTCAGCCTGAGCGACCATGGCGAGCCGGTGCCGCTGTCCGTGGTGGACGCGGGGGAGACCGACGAGACCGATGAGTCGGAGATGCGACGGACATCGCCGAGACTGACGGGGCTCAAGCGGGGGAATGGGGACGAGTAGGGAGACCGCGGGAAGAGGGAAGCGGGATAAGGGAAAAGGGAAGCGGCGACCGAGCGCCCTGCAGGAGCCGCGAAGCGGCGACTCGGGCGCGAGGGAGTGCGGGAAGCGGGGCGCGGCGGTGACAGGGACGCAGGCAACGGGAACGCACAGGGGAGCAGGCATGGCATACAAGGTTCACGTCCGGATCGTGCCGCGGGCGGGGTTGCTGGACCCGCAGGGGCTGGCGGTGGAGCACGCGCTCACGGCGCTCGGCTTCGGCGAGGCGTCGAACGTCCGGATCGGCAAGGCGATCGAGCTGTCGGTGAACGCGCCGTCGGCCGAGGAGGCCCGGGTGCGGGCGCGGGCGATGTGCGACAAGCTGCTCGCCAACCCGGTGACCGAGGACTACCTGGTGGAGGTGGAGGCCTGATGCGGCGGGTGGCGGTGGTCCGCTTCCCCGGCAGCAACTGCGACTGGGACACGCTGCACGCCGCCCAGCGCGGCGGGGGCGAGGCCTACTTCGTGTGGCACCGGGAGACCGACCTCAAGAGCGCCGACGTGGTGCTCCTGCCCGGCGGCTTCAGCTACGGCGACTACCTCCGCTCCGGCGCCATCGCCCGGTTCAGCCCGATCATGCCGGCGGTGCAGGCCTTCGCCCAGGCGGGCGGGCCGGTGCTCGGGATCTGCAACGGGTTCCAGATCCTGTGCGAGGCGGGGCTGCTGCCCGGCGCGCTGATGCGCAACAGCCGGCTGTCGTTCGTCTCGCGCCCGGTGCTGCTGCGGGTGGAGCAGCCGGACACCGCCTTCACCAACCGCTACGGCAAGGGCGCCCTGCTGCGCATGCCGGTGGCGCACGGCGACGGCCGCTTCACCGCCGACGAGCGCACCCTCCGGGAGCTCGAGGCCACCGGCCGGGTGGTGGTGCGCTACATGGACCTCGACGGCACGCCGCTCCGCGAGACCGTCAACGGGTCCGCCAATGACATCGCCGGGATCGCCAACGCCGCCGGCAACGTGGTGGGGCTGATGCCGCACCCCGACCGCGCCGCGGACCCCGCCATCGGCAACACCGACGGGCTCGGGTTCTTCACTTCGGTGTTCTCGTGGGCCGGGGCGGCGCGATGACGGGACGGCTCGGCGGCTCGGCGGCTCGGTGGCTCGGCGGCTCGGCGGCTCGACGGCTCGGCGGCTCGGCGGCTCGGCGGCTCGGCGGTGTGCTTACCGCCCTTACCGTCCTTACCGCCCTTACCGTCTTTACCGCCCTTACCGCCTCTACCGCCCTTACCGCCCAGGCCCCCGCGGTGGCGAGCATCAAGCCGGGGATGACCGAAGCGCAGGTGCGGGAGGCGTGGGGCACGCCGCTCACCACGCGGGCCCACGGCATCATGAGCTACCTCTACTACCGCAACGACTGCCAGCCCCGCTGCGGGACGTACGACATCGTGTTCCTGGAGCGGGGCCAGGTGATCGACGCGATCGTGCGGGACTCGCGCCGGCGCTACGACGGGATCTCGTCGTCGCCGGCCGACCGGAAGCCGGAACAGACGGTAGGGCCGTAAGGGCGGGAAGCGGGAAGCGGGAAGCGGGAAGCGGGAAGAGGGAAGCGGGAAAAGGGAAAAGGGAAGAGGGAAAGGGTAAGCGGAGACGGGTTGCGGGACCGCGGACGCGAGCGTGCACGGCGGCGCGCCGACCCAGGCGCGTAGAGCCGTGGGCGACCACCATAGCGAGGATCGGACGACGATGACTGCCGAGAACAAGCCCAGCCGGAACGAGGAAGAGTACTTCGCGAAGCTCGAGGCGGAGCGGATCGAGCGGAAGAAGGCCGAGCAGGCCCGGCTCAACCAGGACGCGGAGCGGAAGAGCCACCACATGCGCTGCCCCAAGTGCGGCGGGCACCTGGTGACCCAGGACTTCCACAAGCTGCAGGTCGACTCCTGTCCCGATTGCCACGGGGTGTGGCTCGACGCCGGGGAGATCGACGCGGTGATGCACCTCGAGGCCAGCGGCTTCATGAGCCGCGCGCTGGGCGACTTCTTCGGCAGCCTGCGGGGGAAGAAGAAGTGACCCAGGCCCATCCGTTCCCGGGCGAGCGCCCGGTGACGCCGGCGGTCGTGAAGGAGCACAACCTGAACGACCTCGAGTACCAGCGCATCGAGGCCATGCTGGAGCGGAAGCCCACGCTCACCGAGCTGGGGATCTTCAGCGCGCTCTGGTCGGAGCACTGCTCCTACAAGCACTCGAAGCCGGTGCTCAAGACCTTCCCCACCGAGGGCCCGCAGGTGCTCCAGGGCCCCGGGGAGAATGCCGGCGTGCTGCGGCTCCCGGACGGATGGGCGGTGGCGTTCAAGATCGAGTCGCACAACCACCCGAGCGCGGTGGAGCCGTTCCAGGGCGCGGCGACTGGCGTGGGCGGCATCCTGCGCGACGTCTTCACCATGGGCGCGCGGCCGGTGGCGGTGCTCAACAGCCTGCGCTTCGGCCCGCTCGACTCCGCCCGCAACCGCTACCTCTTCGGCGGCGTGGTGAAGGGGGTGGGCACCTACGGCAACTGCGTGGGGGTGCCGACCCTGGGCGGCGAGGTGGACTTCGCGCCGGGCTACAGCGGCAACCCGCTGGTGAACGCGATGTGCGTGGGGCTGCTCCGGGCCGAGGACCTGACCCTGGCGGCGGCGCACGGGGTGGGCAACGTGCTGCTGGCCATGGGCTCGAGCACCGGGCGGGACGGCATCCACGGCGCCTCCTTCGCTTCCGAGGACCTCTCGGCCAAGAGCGAGGCGCGGCGGCCGCAGGTGCAGGTGGGCGACCCGTTCACCGAGAAGCTGCTGCTCGAGGCCACCCTGGAGCTGATCGAGAAGCGGCTGGTGGTGGCGATCCAGGACATGGGCGCCGCCGGCCTCACCAGCTCCTCGGCCGAGATGGCGGCGCGCGGCGGCGTGGGCGTGGAGCTCGAGACCGACAAGGTCCCCACCCGCGAGCCGGGGATGACGCCGTACGAGATCATGCTCTCCGAGTCGCAGGAGCGGATGCTGATCGTGGCGCTGCCGGAGCGGGTGGCGGAGATCCAGGCGGTGTGCCGGACGTGGGAGCTCGACGCCACCCCGGTGGGCCGGGTGACCGACGACGGGATGTACCGCATCCGGCACCACGGGGTGACGGTGGCCGAGATCCCGGGGCAGCGGCTCATCGACGACGTGCCGATCTACCACCCCGAGGCGGAGGAGTCCGCGGCGGCGAAGGCGCGGCGGGCCGCCCGCCCCACCGCGCTCCCCAAGGCCGACCTCTCCGGCGCCATGGAGGTGCTGCTCGACGAGCCCTCGATCGCCAGCAAGCGCTGGGTGTTCGAGCAGTACGACAGCACCGTGCAGGGCGGCACGCTGATCCCGCCCGGCGGCGACGCGGGGGTGCTGCGGGTGGACGGCACCGGGTTCGGGCTGGCGGTGACGGTGGACTGCAACAGCCGGCTGGTGGCGCTCGACCCCTACGAGGGGGGCAAGGCCACCGTGGCCGAGGCGGCCCGCAACATCGCCTGCACCGGCGCCCTGCCCCTCGGCATCACCGACTGCCTCAACTTCGGCAACCCGGAGCGGCCGGAGATCTTCTTCCAGTTCCGCGAGGCGTGCCGTGGCATCGCCGACGCCTGCCGGGCGTTCAACACCCCGGTGACCGGCGGCAACGTGAGCCTCTACAACCAGAGCCCCACGGGCGCGATCGACCCGACGCCGACGGTGGGGATGGTCGGGCTGCTGGAGCAGCTGGACCACCGGGTGGGGAGCCACTTCCAGGCGCCGGGCGACCGGATCGTGCTGCTGGGCGGCACGCCCTCCGGCCAGCTGGGCGGGTCCGCGTACTGGACCTGCGTGCGAGATTTCGTGGGCGGCACCCAGCCGCCGGTGGACCTCGAGGCCGAACACCGGCTGCAGCGCTACCTGGTGGCGGCGGCGCGGCAGCACCTGCACCGCTCGGCCCACGACTGCAGCACCGGCGGGCTGGCGGTGGCGCTGGCGGAGGCCGCGATGGGCGGACCGTATGCGACGGCGTCGTTCGGGGCGAAAGTGATTCTGCAGATAGACGGCTCGGCGGTCGCCGGCGGCTCGGCGGCTCGGCGGCTCGGCGACTCGGCCGAGGAGGATGGGGAGTGGGAGGCGGCGCTGCTCTACGGCGAGGACCCGGGCCGGGTCATCGTGAGCGTGCACCCCAAGGACGAGGCGGCGGTGCTGGCGCTGGCGGCGGAGCACGGGGTGCCGGCGCTGGTGCTCGGGACGGTCGGGGTGCCGGACGGCGAGATCGTGATCGTGACCCGGAACGGGCGCTACGCCTGGGCGGTGGAGCGGCTGCGCGAGGTGTATCACGCGGCGATCCCGCGGCGGATGGCGAGGGTGGAATAGGCGGCGACCGAGGGCCCTTCGGGAGCGGCGAAGCCGCGACCCGGGCCCGAGGGAGTGGCGGTAAGGGCGGTAAGGCGGTAAGGCGGTAGGGCGGTAGGGCGGCGACCGAGCCCCCTTTGGGAGCGGCGGAGCCGCGACCCGGGGGCGAGGGAGAGGCGGTAGGCGCGGTCCGACGGTTCGAGCGAGGAGTCCTCCATGTGCGGTGTCTTCGGCGTCTCAGGAGTGCCTGACGCGGCGCGCCTGACCTATCTCGGCCTCTACGCCCTGCAGCACCGGGGGCAGGAGTCGGCCGGGATCGTGGCGGTGGACGCCCAGGGCAGCGCCCGGGCGCACCGCGGGATGGGGCTGGTCTCGGAGAACTTCAACGAGGGGAACCTCTCCAAGCTGACCGGCGACGTGGCGGTGGGGCACACCCGCTACAGCACCGCCGGCAGCTCGGTGATCGCCAACGCGCAGCCGCTGCTGATCGACTACCGCCACGGGCCGCTCACGGTGGCGCACAACGGCAACCTCACCAACGCCCCCGCCCTGCGCCGCGAGCTGGTGGACGAGGGCTCCATCTTCACCACCACCACCGACACCGAGGTGCTGCTGCACCTCATCGCCCGCAGCCGCCAGGCCACGCCCGAGGGCCAGATCCGGGAGGCGCTGGAGCGCTGCGAAGGCGCCTTCACCCTCCTGCTCTCCGTTGGGCGTACCATTTACGCGGTGGTGGATCCGCGGGGCTTCCGGCCGCTGGTGCTGGGGCGGATGGCGGGCGGGGTGATCGTGGCCTCGGAGACCTGCGCGCTCGACCTGGTGGGGGCCTCGATGGTGTGCGAGCTCGAGCCGGGCCAGTTCCTCCGGATCGAGGAGGGCCAGATCACCGAGCTGCCGCGGTTGCAGCCCCGGCCGCAGAGCCGCTGCGTGTTCGAGCTGGTGTACTTCGGCCGGCCGGACAGCCGCATCTTCGGCGAGTCGGTGGACCGGGTGCGGCGGGAGCTGGGGCGGCAGCTGGCGCGGGAGCACCCGGCGCCCGGGGCCGAGGTGGTGTTCAGCGTGCCGGACAGCAGCAACGCGATGGCGCTGGGGTTCGCGGAGGTGAGCGGGATCAAGCTCGAGAACGGGCTCATCCGCAACCACTACGTGGGGCGCACGTTCATCAACCCGACGCAGGCGCTGCGGGTGGCGAAGGTCAAGATCAAGTTCAACCCGGTGCGCGGGGTGATCGAGGGGCGCCGGGTGGTGATGGTGGACGACAGCCTGGTGCGGGGCACCACCAGCAAGGGGCTGGTGCAGATGATTCGGGCCGCGGGGGCCCGCGAGGTGCACCTGCGGCTGGGCAGCCCGCCGATCACCGGGCCGTGCCACTACGGGATCGATACCCCGACCCGCGAGGAGCTGATCGGGGCCACGCACTCGACCGACGAGATCCGGGAGTACCTGGGGGTGGATTCCCTCGGCTACCTCTCGCTGGATGGCATGCTCCGTGCTGGCGGAGCCAGGAGTCAGTTCTGTCACGCGTGCTTCTCGGGGAAGTACCCCACCGACGTCTCCGATGACCTGGTGAGCCTGCGGCACGCGGCCCCCATTCTCACGACACCGGCATGAGCGGAACCTACAGTCAGCCCTCGGTCTATTTCTTCGGCTCGGGCCGTGCCGACGGCACGGCCACCATGAAGGACATCCTGGGCGGCAAGGGCGCGGGCCTGGCCGAGATGACGAATCTCGGCATCCCGGTCCCGCCGGGCTTCACGATCGCCGCCACCCTGTGCAACACCTACCTCGAGACGCGGCAATTCCCGCCCTGGCTGCGGAGCCAGGTGGAGACCAGCCTGCAGCGGCTGGAGGCGGCGGCCAACCGGCACTTCGGCGGCAAGGACCGGCCGCTGCTGGTGTCGGTGCGCTCGGGCGCGCCGGTGTCGATGCCGGGGATGATGGAGACGATCCTCAACCTCGGGCTCAACGACGCGACGGTCGAGGGGCTCACCCGGGAGAGCGGCAACGCGCAGTTCGCGTGGGACAGCTACCGCCGCTTCGTGCAGATGTACTCCACGGTGGTCCTCGACCTGGCCAAGGCGCCGTTCGAGGCGATGCTCGAGGCCCGCAAGCACGCCGCCAAGGTGGCGCGCGACATCGACCTGCCGGCGGAGGAGTTCCGCAAGCTGGTGGCCGAGTACAAGGCGCACGCCGAGAAGGAGAGCGGCAAGCCCTGGCCCAACGACCCGATGGAGCAGCTGTGGGGGGCGATCGCGGCGGTGTTCGAGAGCTGGCACACCCGCCGGGCGATCGACTACCGGAAGCTGCACGACCTGCCCGACAGCATGGGCACCGCGGTCAACGTGGTGACGATGGTCTTCGGCAACCTGGGCGAGGACTCGGGGACCGGGGTGGCGTTCACCCGCGACCCCTCGACCGGCGAGCGGGCGCTCTACGGCGAGTACCTGCTCAACGCGCAGGGCGAGGACGTGGTCTCGGGCACCCGGCACGTAGAGCCGATCGCCAAGCTCAAGGAGGAGATGCCGGCCGCCTACGCGGAGCTGGACCGGATCGCGCGGGTGCTGGAGCGGCACTTCCGGGACGTGCAGGACATGGAGTTCACGATCGAGCGGGGCAAGCTGTACATGCTGCAGACCCGGCGCGGGCAGCGCTCGGGGCACGCGGCGGTGCGGATCGCCTGCGAGATGGTGGACGAGGGGTTCATCTCGGAGGAGGAGGCGGTCGCCCGCATCCCCCCCAACGACCTCAACCAGCTGCTGCACCCGACGATCAACGCCGACAGCCAGGTGGACCTGCTGACCACCGGCCTGCCGGCGTCGCCGGGGGCGGCGTCGGGGGCGGCGGTGTTCGACGCCGACCTGGCGGAGCAGCTGGCGCGCAAGGGCGAGGCGGTGATCCTGGTGCGGCGGGAGACCAGTCCCGAGGACTTCCACGGGATGATCGCGGCCCGGGGCATCCTCACGGCTCGGGGCGGCATGACGAGCCACGCGGCGGTGGTGGCCCGCGGCATCGGCAAGCCGTGCGTGGCGAGCGCCCAGCACCTGGTGGTGGACGAGGAGAGCCACACCTTCGCGGTGAACGGCCGCTCGCTCCGGCAGGGCGACTGGATCACCATCGACGGCGCGAGCGGCAAGGTCTACGCCGGCAAGGCGGAGCTCAAGGCGCCGGAGCTGTCGGGGAACTTCACCCGGATCCTGCAGTGGGCCGACAAGGTGCGGCACCTGCGGGTGCGGGTGAACGCCGACACGCCGGCCGACGCGCACCGGGGCCGCGACTTCGGGGCCGAGGGGATCGGGCTCTGCCGCACGGAGCACATGTTCTTCGAGGGCGACCGGCTGATCGCGATGCGGGAGATGATCCTCGCCCAGGACGGCGCGGGCCGGAAGAAGGCGCTGGCCAAGCTGCTGCCGATGCAGCGCAGCGACTTCGAGTCGATCTTCCGGGCCATGGAGGGGTTCCCGGTCACCATCCGGCTGCTGGACCCGCCGCTGCACGAGTTCCTCCCCAAGGAGAAGGGCGAGGTCGAGGAGATGGCGCGGGCGCTGGGCAAGGCGCCGGAGGAGGTGCAGCACATCGTGGACGGCCTGCAGGAGGCGAACCCGATGCTCGGCCTGCGCGGCTGCCGGCTCGGCATCACCTACCCCGAGATCACCGCCATGCAGGCGCGGGCGATCTTCGAGGCGGCCTCCGCGGTGGCGCTGCGGAAGGGCCGGGTGCAGCCCGAGGTGATGATCCCGCTGGTGGCGAACGTGGTGGAGTTCCGCAAGCAGGCGCTGCTGGTGCGGCAGGTGGCGGAGGAGGTGTTCCGCGAGCGGCAGATCACGGTGCCGTACCTGCTGGGCACGATGATCGAGCTGCCCCGCGCGGCGCTCACCGCCGACGAGATCGCCCGGGAGGCGCAGTTCTTCTCCTTCGGCACCAACGACCTGACGCAGACGACCTGGGGGCTCTCGCGCGACGACGCGGGGCGGTTCCTGCCCTACTACCTGGAGCACGGGATCATGGAGGACGACCCGTTCCAGGTGCTGGACCAGGGGGGCGTGGGCAAGCTGATCCAGATGGCCTGCGAGCTGGGCCGGAAGACGCGCCAGGACCTCAAGCTCGGCATCTGCGGCGAGCACGGCGGCGAGCCCAAGTCGGTGGCGTTCTGCGACAGCCTGGGGATGAACTACGTGAGCTGCTCGCCGTACCGGGTGCCGATCGCGCGGCTGGCGGCGGCGCAGTCGGCGCTCAAGGAGCGCGGGACGATGGACCGGACGATGGCAACGGTCTGAGGGCCGGCAACAGGAAACAGGAAACGGGAAACGGGAAACGGGAAGCGGAGCCCTCTCCGCTTCCCGTCTTTCTTTTCCCTATTCCCTCTTCCCGCTTCCCTCTTCCCGCTTCCCTCTTCCCGCTTCCCTCTTCCCGTTCAGTTCACTGGCCTGGCAGGATGACCGCGCTGATGCCGCCGCTGGCCGTGGAGTCGACCAGGACCACCGAGACGCGCTCGCCGTCGGGGACGACGATGGGACCGGAGGCATAGAGGGTATCGGTGCTGTTGTCGGGGGTGACGACGACGGTCCAGGTGCCGGGGTCGCTCTGGAGGTAGGGCGAGGACGCGCCGAAGTCGAAGGGGAACATGACGCTCACCAGGCTCGGGAAGTCGGGCTGGGTGCGGTAGACGTCGATGGCGGGCGCCAGGCCGGCGCTGTGGATGACGCGGAGCTTGCTCTTGCCCGCCGGGACGATCGCCCCGGTGTCGGCGAGGACCGACCCGACGACGGTGCCCTGGGAGTCCTGCGCCACGAGGACGTAGGTCTGCCCCGCGACCAGGTCGAGGGTGCCGCTGGAGCCGGTGACGCCGCTGCCCTGCACGTCGAACATGTAGGACCGGGTGCCAGCGGAGACGTCGATGCTCCCGGTCCCGCCCGGCTGCAGTGTCGGCATCCAGGTCCCGCCCACCCGCGCGCGCAGGGACGACGCCCGCCCTGCCGCACTCACCACGACCACCGTCGCGGTGGGACCGCCGCCGGGGCCGTTGCCGTCACCATATCCGTCACAGGCCAGGAGGATCGCGAGGGCGGCGAGAGAGAGCTGTCGGGTGCGCATATGCGTCCCTTCCCGAAACGTGGAGGAAATCGAGGCCGTCGGCTACATGACTCCTGCCTTCGCTGGAAGGTTACATCGAAGTACGGGAAACGGGAAACGGGAAGCGGCGACCGAGCCCCCTTTGGGAGCGGCGACGCCGCGACCCGGGGGCGAGGGAGTGCGGGAAGCGGGAAACGGGAAGAGGGAAAAGGGAAGGCGAGGTGAGTTCGTACCCACTCCGCCAACCGCCTGATCGCCCAATCGCCCAATCGCCCAATCGCCCAATCGCCTAATCGCCTAATCGCCTACCCGCTTCCCGTTTCCCGCTTCCCGCTTCCCGTCTTTTTCCGTCTCGCGTTTTCCTGATGCCAGTCAAACGGGCCGGTGGTGCGATGGTGGGGGATGACGGCGGCATCTCCTTCCCGTCCCCGGCTGCTGGCTCAGGTACGCCAGGCGCTGCGGGTGCATCACTACTCTCCTCGGACGGAGAAGGCGTATGTCCGGTGGGTGCGGCAGTTCGTGGTGTGGCACGGGATGCGGCATCCGGCGGAGCTGGGGGGCGAGGAGGTGGCGCGGTTCCTGACCTGGCTGGCGGAGGAGCGGCGGGTGAGCGCCTCGACCCAGACCCAGGCGCTGTGTGCCCTGCTCTTCCTGTACCGGCGGGTGCTCAGGCTCGAGCTCAGCTGGATGACCGACGTGGCGCGGGCCCGGGCGCGGCCGCGGCTGCCGGTGGTCCTCTCCCGCGACGAGGTGCGGACGGTGGTGCGGCGGCTCGAGGGGGCGCCGCGGCTGGTGGTGATGCTGCTCTACGGCAGCGGGCTCCGGTTGCTGGAGGCGCTGCGGCTCCGGGTGAAGGACCTCGACTTCGAGCAGCGGCAGGTGGTGGTGCGGAGCGGCAAGGGCAACAAGGATCGCCTGACGATGCTGCCGGAGTCGCTCAGGGCGGAGCTCCGGCGGCACCTGGCGGGGGTGCGGGAGCAGCACGGCCGCGACCTGGCCAACGGCGCGGGGTGGGTGGCCCTGCCCCACGCGCTGGCCCGGAAGTACCCGGAGGCGGGTCGGGATTGGGGGTGGCAGTGGGTCTTCCCGGGCTCGCGGCTGCTGGCGGAGGTGGCCGACGGCCGGACGGGGCGGCATCACCTGCACGAGACGGTCATCCAGCGGGCGGTGGCGGCAGCGGTCCGGGCGTCGGGCATCGCCAAGCGGGCCTCCAGCCACAGCTTCCGGCACTCCTTCGCCACCCATCTCCTGGAGGACGGGTACGATATCCGGACGGTGCAGGAACTGCTGGGCCACGCCGATGTTAGTACTACGATGGTGTACACCCACGTCCTCAATCGGGGGGCGTTCGGGGTGCGGAGCCCGGCCGACCGGGTGTGACCTCCCGTGACATCGTGGCGGGGGGCGGGTGACTAGATTACAGCGCATGGACTTCAGCACCTACGACGCGCCGGGCGCCCTGCGGGACGGGACGCCGATCCGGATCCGGGCCATCCGCCCGGAGGACGGGGAGGCGTTGCGGGAGGGGTTCGCGCACCTGTCGGAGCAGACGATCTACCACCGCTTCTTCCAGAGCAAGCGGGAGCTGACGGAGCGGGAGATCGAGTACCTGACCCACCTCGACTTCGAGCACCACGTGGGGCTGGCGGCGGTGATCTCCAACCCGGCGGGGGAGCTCTTGATCGGGGTGGGCCGCTGGGTGCGGCTGGGGGGTGGCC